>NZ_CP095491.1:300524-601048 GCF_023028105.1 Halosolutus gelatinilyticus | reverse complement strand
AGACCTCGTCGGAAAGTTCGTCGTGGGAAACGACGGGACGATCATCGGACGACTCCACAACGTTACCGTGATTCCCAAATCCGGCGCCCTCCGCGACCTCGTCGTCGAACCGGACGGCCAGTCCTCGGCGACCGGTCGATCCGACGGCGACCGACTTCGGATCCCCGTCGACCGCATCGAGACCGTAGCGGATCAGATCATCGTTCGGAATGACGAGTAGGGACGTCTCGGCGCGGCTGCGACGGCGTCCAGTCGGAACACGGACGCCACCCGAGCGGCGCCGACGTCAGTAGGCGCTCACGCCGGTCAGCTCCTTGCCGACGATGAGCTTCTGGATCTCGTGGTGCCGTTGGGAATCGTCATCACCCGAGCGTCCCGATAGTACCGTTCCGTGCGGTTTTCGAGGTCGAGTCCGGCGGCGCCGAGGACCATCATGCGGCCGTTCGGGATGCCCTTCCAGCCCAGTTTATTCATCTCCTCGGTCTCGAAGTCGGCGTTCGCCCGGTCGACCAGGAACATGTCCTGGACGTCCTCGGACGCGTCGTGGGCGACGACGAGCGCGACGTCGGCGATCTCTGCGTTCCCGACCCAGACCTTCTCGCCGTTCAACACGAACTCCTCGCCGTCGCGCCGCGCGACGGTGTTCGGGTGCGCCGTGTCGCTGCCGCCCTCGGGTTCGATGATCGCGAGACAGCCGATACAGCGGTTCTCCTCGAGTTTCGGGAGCATCGCTTGCTACGTCTCGTCGGCGGCGGCGTGGCCGGATTCGTCGCTGCGTACGCCGCCGGACGGCTCGCGATCGGGCTCGTTCACGCGATGTTCGCCAGCGCGATCGGCGGCGGCCTCGCGGGAACGATTACGGCGGTCATAGGTACTCTCATGGGCCTGTACAACGAGCCGCCGCTTCTGGTATTCGCGTCCCTCGGTCCGATCAGTCCGGCGCTCTCGGGGCTCGGCAGACCGAGCGTCGTGCTGATCGCGCTCGCCTTCTCCCTGCTCACCGCGGTCGACGGTCTCGTTGGCGGATTACTGGGCGGCGGACTGCGATCGCTGCTCCCGTGGTGACGCGGTCCAGCAGCGTCACGGCGAGGGAAATCTGCCGAACGTCCACCGGTTCGATTGCCACTCCGCGCGCCGATCGCTCGCCGCGGGATGACGCTTTTCGAACGAGACGAACGTCGAATTACGGAACCCGGCCGACGGTGACGTAAAACGGCACCGTCTCGGTGCGTCGGTAGTCGCGATCGCTCATCTGCTCGATCACGTCCCGGCCCATCGCCCGCCAGTCGCTTCGGAGGGCGTCGTACTCTTCCTCGGAGAGATCGCTTTCGAGCAAGGTGTCTCTGTCGTCGGCCAGTCCCGATCCGGTCGCCTTCCGCCGGGCGGTCGTCAGCGCCCGCTCGTCGTACGGCGGGGCGATCGTTCGGACGTGGTCGTACCGTCGAGTCTCGAGAACGTCGAGGTCGGCGCCCGTAAACGCCGTTTTCGCGCCCGCACCCAGCGTCACGTCGGTGGGCACGCCCTCTAGGTACGCCCGTCGAGCGCGCCGTTCGAGCGGCGCCTCGGCGTCGACGCTCGAGTCGACCTCGACGGCGCCGTTGTCCGGTTCGATCGCGGCGACGAGGTCCGCGGAGACGCGGGCGAACTCCGAAACTGCTGCTTCCGGATCGGGCAGGTTGATCAGTAGCGCCTGACAAACCACGAGGTCGAACGCACCGTCGGGAAACGGCAGTCGACGGGCGTCGCCGGCAACCGCCGGGACGTGCTCGCGGGCCGGCCGAAGCAGCGTCGGATCGGCGTCGCAGCCGACCACTTTCCCGGAACACTCCGCGGCGAGCACGCGGCTCAACTCGCCGGTCCCGCAGCCGACGTCGAGAACCCGATCGCGGGAGCGCAGCTCCAGCGGTTCGAGCGCCTCTCGGGAATCGTCCCACATCCCGACTCGGGTTCGACGCAGGTAGTCTTCGGAGAACTCGCGCACAGTCCGCGGTATGAACGTGTGAAGTAAAAACGGGTCGATCTCTCGATCGGGGCGTTACGCCTCGTGGAGCTCTTTGACCTTCTCGATGTTCCACGCGAAGCCGCGGCCGTCCTCGGTCGGCGTCTCCAGCGCGAACGGCAGGTCGCGCAGGTCGGGATGGTTCACGATCGCACGCATGCCGTCCTCGCCGATATGGCCCTCGCCGATGTGGGCGTGTTCGTCCTTGTGCGTGCCGACGTCGTGTTTGGAGTCGTTGAGGTGGATGTACTCGAGGTATTCGAGGCCGACCTCGTCGTTGAACCGCCCGATCGTCTCGTCGACCGCTTCGGGGGTCGTGAGGTCGTTGCCCGCGACGAGGGTGTGGGCGGTGTCGATACAGATTCCGATGTCGGTCTCAGTGCGATCGATGATGCCCGCGAGGTGCTCGAACTCGCCGCCGAGTTTCGTGCCGCTGCCGGCGTCGGACTCGATGAGGATCCGGACGTCGTCGGGGACGTCGAGGTCGTCGATGACGCCCGCGGCGTTGTCGAGGCCGCCCTCGACGCCCGCGCCGGTGTGCGCGCCGAGGTGGACGTTTACGTACGGAACGCCGAGTTTCGCCGCGGCGTCGAGTTCCGCCTGCATGCTCTCTTTGGACTTTCGCCGGAGGTCCTCCTTCGGCGTACAGAGGTTGACGAGGTACGCGGAGTGGATCACCCACGGCCCCTCGAGTTGCGTTTCGGTTTCCTCTCTGAATCCGGCGGCGGCCGCCTCGCTGATCTCGGGTTGGGCCCAGACCTGCGGCGACGTGGTGAAGATCTGCCCGCAGTTGCCGCCGAACGCCCGCTGGCGGTGGACCGCGTTGCGGATGTCGTTGTACGGCGGTGTTTCCTCGTCGGACGAGACGCGCGAACCGGAGATCGAAACGTGTGCGCCGACCTTCATAGACTGCCGTCAGTACCGGTTCGTGATAGGTACTTCGGACCGATCGCGCGGTTCGGAGTGCGCGGTTCGAAGCGAACGAAGTGAGCGAGAACCGCGCCAAAGCGAACGGGGAGCCTGCGACCCGTGAGCGAGAACCGCGTAAGCAAGAACCGCGAATTCGACCGTCTTCACCGTCCTCAGGCTTCCAAGATCTCCCGATCGTGCACCCACGCGTCGGCCCCGAACTTCCGATCGGCCAGCTCGCTCGTGGCGGCGAGTTCCTCGTCCCACCAATCCGATTCCGTCGCGTCGCACCACTCCCGTAGGGAGTCGGCGATCGTTTCGACGGCCGCCTCGCGATCGATCCCCGCCTGCTCGCGGATGCTCGTCACCCGGTTCGTAAACGTCGACTCCGCGATCGATTCGTCGAAGACGCCGACGTGGCGCCGAGGTTCGAGGTCGTAGCTGATCGACCCGTGCTGAATTACGACGTCGCGCTGGCGGTACTGGGCGTTGCCGCTGATCTTCTTCGCGTCCGCGCCCGCGCTTGCGGGTGCGACGACGTCGTGGGCCGGGTGGATGTCCCGGAGGTAGCACGACGGCTGGTAGATCGCGTCCTGGGCCGCGGCCGCGAAGTCGGCGTCGATCCCCATCCGATCGAACGCCGCGAGGATCGGCTCGCAGAACAGCGCGTAACAGTCCATCAGGTCGCCCGGAACTTCGTCGGCCGGGGCGACGATCGTGTAGGAGATGTCGGCGTGCCGATCGTGATAGATCCCGCCGCCGCCAGTCTGTCGGCGGGTGACGTCGATCCCCTCCCGGTCGCAGAACTTCCAGTCCACCGTCGCCGCGTCCTGCCGGTAGCCCAGCGAGAGCGTGCTCGGTTCCCACGAGTAGATCCGAACCGTCCGCAGGTCGTCTTCGAGGGCCGTCCGCGCGGCCACCTCTTCGATCGCCATCTGCGTCGCGCCGTCGCGGGGGTCGTCCCTGATCAATCGCCAGTCTCGATCGGCGAGGTCGGTCATACTCGGAGCGACAGCGCCGAACGGGAAAGCGGTTCCGACGGCAGGGCGATCGCGCGGCGCCGGGTTCACCCCTCTTTCATACTCGGGTTCCGAACCCAGACGGCGCGCCGCCTTCGCTCAGAGATCGGCCCGATCGAAGCGCAGCAGGCCGAGAACCAGCGGGACGAGGGCCCACGCCGCGAGGAGTGTGAATCCGACCCACGGCTCCGTGGCGATCGGATCACCGCCGGCGATCAGTTCGTCCGCGCCGGCCAGTTCGTTCAGCGGAGACTCGCCGAGAATTGCACTGCTGGCCGAGCCGTACGCAGGTCCCGGCGGGAGCGAGACGAACGTAACGTACCACTCGGGGAGCGGTTGGACGATGAGCGATCCCGTACTGACGTACAGGGCCAGTTGACCGATGAACCCCCAGAGCAACCAGAACACGCCGAGCAACCCGAACGCGCCGACCGCCGCCCGGGTGGTCGATCGCGTCATCGCCGAGATGCCGACGCCGATACAGACGTAGACGAACCCGAACAGGATCGTCACGAGCACGAACGCGACGTACTCGACCGGCGAGACGGAGCCGGTGAACGCGAAAATCGCGACCATGCCGACGGCGAATCCGATCAGGATCGAGACGGCGACGACGCTTCCGCGACCGAGCACTTTCCCCAGGACGACGTCGCGTCGCGTGTGCGGCAGTCCGAGCAGGAACTTCAGACTCCCGCGCTCGCGTTCGCCGGCGATCGCACCGTACCCGAGAAGCAGCGCGATGATCGGGACGAGAAAGCTCGCGGGCGTCTGGAGTGCGATCAGCAGGTCGAGCGTCGTCTGTTCGTCGCCGACGTCGAGCACGTCCCCGGCCCACGACGCGAGAAACGCTCCGCTCCCGGTGAACAGCGCAAACAGTGCCGTAACGACGATCAACGACCGCGATCGAACCGCGTCTCGGAAGTCCTTCTTCGCGACGGCGATCGCGCTCACGACTGCCCTCCCGTCTGTTCCGTTTTCTCGGTCGATTCCGTCGTCTCCGCCGGTCCTGACGATCCCGCCCTCGCCGGCCCCGTCGTGTAGGCCGCAAACAGCTCCTCCAGCGAAGACTCCGTCGTTTCGAAGTCCTCGATGCCGACGCCCTGGTCCTCGATCGTCCGGAGGACGGTCGTCTTGGCTCGATCCTCACAGGTGACCGAAACCTCCGCTCCCGACCCGGAAACCGTCGAGACGCCGTCGATCGCTTCGAGAGCGGTTCGCGCCGCGGACGGATCCGGCGGCAGTCGATCGAGCCGTATCCGAAGCTGCGTCTTCGACGCCGTCGCTTCGCGAAGCCCGTCGACGGTATCCTCCGCCACGATGCGTCCATCTCGGAGGATTCCGACCCGATCGCAGACCGCGTCGACTTGCCCGAGGTGGTGGGAAGAAAAGAAGACCGTCGCACCGCGATCGCGTTCCGCGCGGATGATCCGGCGCATCTCGCGAGCCCCGTTCGGATCGAGCCCCGTCGAAGGTTCGTCCAGAATCAACAGTTCCGGCGAATCGACCAGCGCCGTCGCGAGCGCCAGCCGCTGGGCCATCCCCTTGGAATAACCGCCGACCGCCCTGGACGCGGCCTCGTCGATGCCGACCCACTTCAAGAGTTCGTCGGGATCGTCGTCCGCGGCCTTCGACTCGATCGCGAACTCGACGTGTTGGCGACCGGTCAACCGATCGTACAGCTCGACTCCCTCGGGGAGGATACCGGTTCGCCTGCGAATCTCCTGGCTCTCCTCCTGCGCGTCGAGTCCGAACACGCGGATGTCGCCCGCCGTCGGACGGACGAAGTCGAGCAGGAGGTTGATCGTGGTGGACTTCCCCGCCCCATTCGGGCCGAGAAACCCGTAGACTTCCCCGGCTTCGACGGTGAGGCTCACGTCGTCGAGGGCAGTCTCGGTACCGAACCGTTTCGTCACGTTCGATAATTCGATCGCAGGCACACTCACACGTGATTAATTTTTAACTATTGTACGTATATATCTTTCCGATAGCGTCGCGAACTGCTGATCGACGGCCGATCCGAAGGTTTCAAGGACCGATCGTGCCTCTCGGGGTCAGACTCGCAGACGAACGAGCGGCTCCGTTATCTACTCGTCCGTCCGCCCAACCTTTATTGTCTGATAAATTAGAATAGATACTTATTCCTCGAATTTAATATCGTAGCTACATGAGGTCGATGCTGAGACGTACTGATTTGGTCCCCGCCGATCGGAACGTCACCGATCGCGATCGAACGTCCCCTCCGAGATCGACGGCCGACACGGGGGGAATCTGAATGTACACGCTACTGTCCGCCCTCGTCGTCCTCCAGTCGGAGGCGAACGGGGAGTTGCCCTTCGACGAGGGAACGATAATGATGATTTCCCTCGCGTCGTTCGTGATCTCGTTGCTCCTCGGAATCGCGGTCGGCTACTGGGTCTACAAGGACGCGTCGAAACGAGAACAGAGCGAACTCGTCTGGGCGCTCGGCACGGGTGGACTGACGTTTCTCTTCCTACCGATCGGGATCGTCCTGTTGATCGTGTACGTCGTCGTTCGTGGCGACGAAACGACGTCTGAACCGGTCGCCGAACAGGCCGCCAACGAGTGGTGATCCCGAGTTTCAGCCTCTCGGGGTGATCGTTGATTCGGAGGCGAAACTCGTCCGGCCGAAGACCCGTGCTGATCGATCCGTCGGCCGGGTCGACGGCATCACCTCCTGCGCTGCTACTTCTTTTCGGCGAGTTCTACGACTACGTCTGGATCGGTCGGCCGACCAACGGTAAGCGAACCGCGGCGGACGCGTTTCGTCGGCAAACGACTACGACGTCGTCACCGTGCGATCGATCCCCGGATCGCGATCGCTCTGGCTGAGGGCGACGATGATCGGTGCGACTCCATTCGTCGCCGCCATCTCCGGCGTCGTCGGAGTTAGGGACCGATAACGCGAGACGACAGCCGCCGTGTCGGTCATTTTGCCGCTGAGACGGCCGCGAACTCGATCGACTCGCCACTGCCGTTGTTCGAGCGCCTATCGAGACGGCCGAATCCGATTTGATATCGTGATATGTGATTTGTCTGGTGTCGTCGTGTCGGCACCGCGGACGGTTCGAACGTGGATTTCCGGTGTATTCGGGGACTCGGCCGCGAACGATCGTCACGCGTCACGACGTTTTTACGTACCCGACGGCTACCCCGAGCCATGGTGCGGAACGTCGCCGGAATGCTTCCGGAACTCGAATCCGAGGACTTCTATCTCCTGTCGGGCGTCGAGCAGGGAATGCGCTTTTCCGAGTGGGTCCAGCGGGAGAAGCTACCCGCGTTCTCGGGACTGACGGAGGAGGAGGTCGACTACCGGCTCGAACGTTGTCTCAAACGGGGGCTGATCGAGAAGAAGACGATCCAGTACGAGGGATACACCCTCCAGTTCGAGGGGTACGACGCGCTCGCGTTGCGGGCGCTCGTCCAGCGGGATACGATCGGTGAGTTCGGTTCGCCGCTTGGCGTCGGCAAGGAGAGCGACGTCTACGAGGTTCGATCGTACAAGCCGCTCGCGCTGAAGTACCACCGGGAGGGCTACACTAACTTCCGAGAGGTCCACAAGGAGCGCGACTACACCGCGGATAAGGCCCACGTCTCTTGGATGTATACCGCGCGAAAGGCCGCCGAACGCGAACACGACATCCTCGAGGATCTCTATCCCGACGTCTCCGTCCCGCAGCCAATCGACCAGAACCGCCACGCGATCGTGATGGAGAAAATGGACGGCGTCGAGCTCTCGCGAACGAAACTCGAGGACGAACAGGTGCTCGGCGTCCTCGATCTCCTCGTTTCGGAGGTCGCGCGCGCGTACGAACGTGGCTACGTCCACGCGGACATGAGCGAGTACAACGTCTTCGTCGACGAATCGGGGGTGACGATCTTCGACTGGCCGCAGGCCGTGCCGACCGAACACGAAAACGCCGACGAGTTCCTCCGCCGCGATCTGAAAAACGCGCTCGGCTACTTCCGTCGCAAGTACCCTCGCCACGTTCCGGACGGGATCGACCACGACGCTATCGCGGACTCGATCGCCGGCGACTCGTTCGAAACCGTCCGCGAGTTCGCCTAGCGGCGATCGACTGCCGCGGCCCCGAGCGGCTCGACTCACCGGCTGGCCGACGTTCCGCTGCTATCATCGAGTTCGAACCCGTCGACGCCGGTCCGGACGACGGTTTTCGTGAGCACGTCCACGCTGCTTTCCTCCCGTCGTCGGCCTCGAAGACCGTCCCGAACGTATCGCCGATGAAGTCTCCGTCCGAGAGGCGAACGCCGGTGACGCCTCCGAGTCGGCGCTGTTCGACGACGTCTCGGTCCGGGACGCCTCGTCCGATCGGCGCCCCTGGCAACCGGCTACCGTTGCGGCGGCGAACGACCCGCCGACCGCTCGCAGCAGTCGGCGCCGGGTTCGATTCGGCGGATCCGGAGACAGCGTTGCGTACTGATCGGAAAGTCGCGGGAATAGCGTTCTGACGTTCGAATTCCGCAAGTCGTGATATCCGGATTCGCGAGAGCGCTGCGACGACGGCCGATCGTCACGTCGCAGTCCGAACGGGATGCGCTGCATGTCGTCTCGCCTTCCGCCACGAACGTTCGCAGGTGATGAACTATATTTCGATATATAAAATCTACGCTATCCAAGAATGATCCCGTGAACAAGCCCTGGAAGGATGCCTTCCCTCCAGAATACGATGGGGCACCAGCCTCGATATTCCCACGGCAGATCAGACGTCTTTGACGATATCCGGGATGGATTTGACCCTCGATAATGGAATCCGAACACTGCGGGATTAGAGTCGACTGGTAGGAGATCTACGTTACAGTATCCGTTCCCTTCTAATTGAGAGATCTAGGCGACACAGGGCGTCGTACGTGCACATGGGAGAAGTGATCGATGTATAGCTACTACTGCGGACTACCTGCTGGGGCGATTGGTTTCTTGAGTGAGGGTGCTCAGTCGCGCGCGTTCTCGACCGCGTCGACCATCGCCGCGGCGGTCTCCCGCACGCGGTCCATGTCGTCGTCGGCGATCGCGTCGTAGTCGACGATCGAACTGCCGGCGCCGACGGCGGCCGCGCCGGCGTCGAAGAACGCTTCGACGTTGTCCGGGCCGATGCCGCCGGTCGGCACCACGGGGACGTCGCCGAGCGGGCCCTGCAGCGCGCCGATGTGGTTCGGGCCGACCGTACTCGCGGGGAACAGTTTGAGGACGTCCGCACCCGCCTCGATCGCGGTGACGGCCTCGGTGGGGGTCATCACGCCGGGTGCGGAGAGGACGCCGTGGCGGTTGCAGGTCGTGACGACGTCGGGGTTCACGTCCGGCGCGAGGACGAACTCGGCGCCGGCGTCGATCACCGATTGGGCCGTCGGTTCGTCGAGGACGGTGCCGGCGCCGACGACGGCGTCCGTTCCCGCGAGCGCCTCGTCGACGGCCGCGACCTTCTCGCGCACCCGCGGATCGTTCGCCGTGACCTCGATCGCGCCGACGCCCGCGTCGCGGATCTCGCGCGCGACCGGAACGATCCGCTCCGCGTCGATCCCCCGGAGAACGGCGATGACGCCGCTCTCGACGATCCGTTCTTGAACCTGCTGCGTGTCGACCATGAGTGACACTCAGTCGCCGGGGACTTTAGCGCAGTGATACCGGCGCGTCCGCGAGCGGTTGCACCGATCGGACGGCGACCGGCGACAGCGATCGCAGCGCCCGCGCCGAGCACGCGATGCCAGGTCCGCTGGAGGACGTCCATGCCAGGAAGTATCGGCGGAAACTAATATATTTTCAGTACTATCGTCCGGTCTGTCGACGATCGCCGCTGGCCGCGAGATCGCGATCGGCCGCATCGGCGCCGCTGGATGCCAAATCGGCGGGGCACTATACACGTAATACGCGATCGGTGTCGATCGAATACACGTAATAGACAGCGCCTTTCTCCCCGCACTCGTCTCCTATGTCAATGAATAGCAATGGAGAACTCGGGTCGGCGACGACCGTCGGCGACGAGCGAGCGAGTACGCGAGTCATCGAGGCGCTGGCGACCGCACGGGGAATCGTTCCGACGGAACTGGATCCCCCGCTGTACCGGGTTCTCGATCCGACGGCGCTCGATCGGCTCTTCGACGCCGATCCCGAGGCCGATTTGCAGGTGACGTTCGAGCACGACGATCGCGCCGTGGAGGTTCGACCCGACCGGGTTTCAATCGTCGATCCAGATCGCGACGCGACCGAGGGGGCCGATCACGACGGGAGTTGTTGCGAGTGACTCCGCCGCCGACTGACGTCCCGCCGATCGAAGAAACGTATGAAGAGTACGCCGTCGGACCGGTGACCCTCGCCCTGATCGGGCATCCGACGAAGGGACACGCCTGGATCCTCTCCGATTATACGCTTCGGGTCGAACGGTAGCCCCTCTGTTCGCAGTTTCGGTTTCGCCCGCTCCGGAGCCGATCGCTCGAGACGCGTTCGATATCGACTCGCATGGCGGTCTCGCCGCTTCGAAGCGCTTATACACGAACGCTGGATACGTTTGCACAGACTCGCTGGGTCGCGGGCGCCAGCGGGCACCTGTTCGGCACGCACGCCACCACAGGTCGGGATGTGATCCCGGGCATCGGGATTGAACCAGGAAACGTCCGCGGGTGATTACGATGGCAAAAAGCTTCTACTCCCACATCAAAGAGGCCTGGAAAAACCCGGGCGACGGAAAACTCGGGGAACTCCAGTGGCAGCGCAAACAGGAATGGCGAAAGCAAGGCGCGATCGAGCGGATCGATCGGCCGACGCGACTCGACAAGGCCCGTGAGCTCGGCTACAAGGCCAAGCAGGGCATCGTCGTCGCGCGCGTCTCGGTCCGCAAGGGGACCGCCCGAAAGCAGCGACACAAGGCCGGTCGCCGCACGAAGCGCCAGGGCGTCAACCGGATCGGTCGCCGGAAGAACATCCAGCGCATCGGCGAGGAGCGCGTCTCCCGGAAGTACCCCAACCTGCGCGTGCTCAACAGCTACTGGGTCGGTGAAGACGGCAGCCAGAAGTGGTTCGAAGTGATCCTCGTCGATCCGAACCACCCGGCGATCCAGAACGACGACGATCTGAACTGGATCTGCGACGACGCCCACACCAACCGCGCGTTCCGCGGGCTCACCAACGCGGGCACGGCCAACCGCGGTCTCAACACCCGTGGTAAGGGCGCCGAGAAGGTCCGTCCGTCCAACAACGGCGGCCAGGGCCGCGCGAAGTAACGTCGCCCGACGCGACTCGTCGAATTCGATCTCGTATTTTTTGGCGTCCCGCGATCGTCAGCGAGGGCTATCTCTCGATCCGAAGGACTCGGCGCCGATCGCTCGCGATCGTCCCGAAGTGGGTGTGATTTCGACGAACGGAGCCGCCGGCGCCACTTCCCGCTGTCTCGAGGCTATCGAATAATATTTTAATATTGGTAGAATAGAAAACTCATACGTTAGTAGATAGTTTTGCGTGCGATGTCGTTGCCGCGTCGATCCGATATAAAACCGATCGCGTGGGGGCGATCAAAGGTTGTCGATGCGGGTAACTGCCGGGAAAATCCGGATAAAACCTTCGTTCATCGGTGCGTCGACTAGTAACTGGGCGAATAGTCGATATTTGACTATATAATCCTTATTATTCGATCTATTACGGGAAAATAGGGTTCTTCGTACGGAAGAACCGTGGTACAGTGGAACGTCACCATTTTTCAACCGTCAATTCGGTCTGGGTTCGACTCGGTTCCAGAACACTACATATCAAAAATCATTCTATAGTATCCACACATCATATACGCCTGATTAGGTGTAGTCAGGGTTCCGTTCGAGAGTATATACGAACGACTTCGTCTCGTCGGGCGACGGGTCCAGCGATACGGATTCCCCTGAACCAACTGATCGAAAGAATTCGCGGTCGGGACCGGCGGCTGAACGAGGGGCCGAGTTACGAGAGGTCGAAGAGGTCCAGATTTGCCGCGTCGTCCGGGTCGGTGAGATTTTCGACGGCAACCGCGGCGGCGAGACGATCGTCGGATTCGTAGTACATCCAGGGTTGTCCGTCGTCGTCTTTCACGAGGAACGGCGAACTGCACCGGCCGTTGTCGGGATCGCCGCTCGTCGCTTGGTTGAACGTCCCGAGGTGATCCTCCCGATCGACGTTCTCGCCGACCTCCGCGACCCACTGGTTACCGTCCGAGGCGTGGAACGCGAGGCAGTAGGCACCGTCGTATCTGAAGAAGAAGGGGCCGGAGACGTTCCCGTCGTGCTCGGGTTGCGGCGTGATCACCGGCTCCGAGTCGACGGTCCAGTTCTTCCCGTCGTCGGACGTCGCCAGTCGGATGTGACGGGTCCCGCTCTGGTTGTCCATGAAGAACATCGTGTACCTGTTCGATCGGTTCGGAATCGAGTACTCATAGACGCGCGCGTAGGACGCCTCCGACGACCCGGAAAACATGGCGGTATCCACCGCGATCCCGCCGTAGTCGAACGTCGCTCCGTCGCCGCCGCTGCAGTACCACCACCGGGTCGTGTCGTTGTTCCCGTGGGCGTAGAGGAGGACTTTGCCGTACTCGTCGGCGTAGATCGCGTGCGGCGAGGAGATGTGCGATACGCCGGCGAAGTCCGACGGATCGATGATCGGGTTCCCGGCGTATTCGGTCCAGGATCCGTCGCCGAGGGTGTCCGAGTAGAACAGCGCGATACCGACCGTCTCGCCGTCTTTCGTCTCGGGGGTGCCGTGCGGGGCGCAGTACAGGTGGTACTTGCCCAGCGGGTCGCTCACGTTCGATGTTTCGATGATCGACGGGAACATGAACTCGTCGCCGGGGGAGTAGTTCTGCCCGCTCGGTTCGAACGCGAGCCCCTGGTTCGCGTACTCGATGTCGGTGACGGTGTCGGTTCCGTCGAACGCCGCGGATCCGGGGTCGGCGTACAGTTCGGAGACCTCCGTCGGAGAAAGCGCCCGCGAGTACGTGCGAACTTCGTCGATTCGTCCGTGCCAGTAGTTGTGATCACCGTTATCGCCCCCGAGCTGGATATCCGTCTCGGAAGCCAGCGATCCGCTCACCGAGTTCGCGTCGACCTCGGTGCCGTCGACGTATAACGTGAGGACGGTTCCGTCGTAGGTGACGGCGAGGTGTCCCCACTCGCCCGCCGTCGGCGACCCGCCGGTGACCTTCCGAATCGTCCCGTCGAACCGCGCGGCGAACCCCCAGACGTCATCGTCGACATCGTACCAGAGGGTGAGGTCCGCGTCCGGCCAGTCGCCGAGGATCGCCTTGTCCTCGTCCAGGCGATCCGCGTTGACCCAGACGGAGTACGACCCGCTCGTCGCACCCGACAGGGCGTGCGGAACGTCGATCGTGTCGTCGGTGCCGTCGAACGAGAAGCAACCGTTGGCGATCCCGCTCCCGCCGGCGGACGCGCCGTCGACCGTTCCGTCGTTTCCGTTCCCCGACGAATCCGACGCGTCCGTCCCGTCGAGGTCGTAATACGACTCGAGGGCGCTGTCGTACGCGGACGCGGTGCCCGTTAGCGTCGAACCCAGTCCCAGCCCGCCGGCGCCGAGGATACCGAGCGATTGTACCACTGTTCTCCGTCCGAGGTCGAATCGTTCTTGCATAGCTATTGCTACCTCGATGGTCCACGCTACCGTGGTCCGAATTACCGTGTGTCGGCGCGTCAATTAACTCTTTCCCCGCTGAAAGTCATCGTTAGTTGTATCTGCTATTCGAGTAGATTTAGGAGTGCGCTCCCCCGCTCTGCCCGTGAAAACGGCGATCGCGACTGGCAACCGAGCAGTGCCGACGACTCGCGACGAACGTCCGAACTGTTAGTACCCGCCGATCGCGTAGCCGCCGTCGACGAGTAACTCCGCGCCCGTGATCCACTCGGCGCGATCGCTCGCGAAGAATCGAACGGCCGCTCCGACGTCACTTGGTTCGCCGACGCGGGGCAGGGCCGTCCGCTCGGCCTGGCTCCGACGAGTTTCCGCGTCGTTTTGATCCTGCATCGGCGTCTTGACGACGCCGGGGAGAACGGTGTTTACGGTCACCCCCGCGTCCGCGACTTCGAGCGCCAGGTCGCGCGTGAGATTGACGATCGCCGCTTTCGTCGCCGAGTACGGCGGCCCCGCTCCGCCCTCGTAGGCGTTCACGCTGCTGACGTTGACGATGCGACCCTGTTCGGACTCGACCAGGTGGGGAACGGCGTACTTCGCCGCGAGGAAGTAACTCGTCAGGTTCACGTCGACGACGCGGTGCCACTCCTCGGCGGTGAGTTCCTGTGAGGTTCCGTGGACGTGCGTTCCGACGTTGTTTACGAGGACGTCCAGTCCTCCAAACTCGGTCACCGCCGCCTCGATTGCGGCCTCGATGTCAGATTCCCTCGTGACGTCGGTCTCGGCGAACGTCGCTTCGACGCCCGACTCCGCTTCGACGAGGTCCGCCGTCGGAACGGTCGCGTCCGTCTGGTAGTGCTCGCCTCGCTTCGGTTCCTCGCGGATATCGGCGACGACGATGTTCGCGCCCGCCGCCGCGAGTTCCGTCGCGATTCCGCGGCCGATACCGGAGCTCGCGCCGGTGATCAACGCTGTTCTCTCTGCTAACGACATGCCTGTCGGGTGTACGTGGTCGGGTTCCCCACATTACTCTTTGGATGACTCGTGACGGATCGCCCGCCGCAGGCGCACGTGCCGCATTCCGACCCCGAGTGCCAATCTTTATTACCTGGTGTTTTCATCGTGTACCATGGTTCGCCCAGCCCTAGTACTACCGCCGGAACCGGACGATCGTTGGCAACTCGCGAAACAGATCGGCGTCACGGACACCGTGATTCACACGCTCGAAATCGGCGACGGGACGCAGCTCTGGGACTACGATCACCTCCGTCGCATCTGCAACTGGTTCGAAGACGCCGGGCTGACGGTTTCCGTCGTGGAGGGAAGCGTCCCGCTAACGGACGAAACCCGCCTCGGACGCGACGGCCGCGACGAGGAGATCGCCGCGTTCCAGCAATTTCTCCGGGACTGCGGCGACCTCGGAATCCCGGTCGTCTGTTACGATTGGATGGCCGGCATCCGCTGGGCCCGGACGAGCGCTCACGTCGAGTCCCGCGGCGGGTCGTACGTCACCGCCTACGAGAACGAGAAGATGCTCGGCGGCCCCACTCACGAGGCGGCCGGGGTATCGAAAGCGGAACTTTGGGAGAACCTGGAGTACTTCCTCGATCGGGTCGTTCCGGTCGCCGAAGAAGCGGGCGTGAAACTCGGCCTCCACCCGGACGACCCGCCCCGAGAGGACGTTCGAGGGGTTCCCAGAATCATAACCAGCGTCGACGCGTACGATCGAGTGCTCGGGAGCTACGAGAGCGAGCACAACGGGGTGACGTTCTGCCAGGGGAACTTCGCGGCGATGGGCGTCGACGTTCCGGAGACGATCCGTCACTTCGGCGATCGCATCAACTTCGTCCACTTCCGCGACGTCGACGGGGACGCCGACGCGTTCGTCGAGACGTGGCACGACGACGGCCCGACGGACATGCTCGCGGCCGTGCGAGCGTATCGAGAGATCGGGTTCGAAGGCCCGATGCGACCCGACCACGTGCCGACGATGGCCGGCGAGTCGAACGCCAACCCCGGCTACCACACGAAGGGGCGATTGTTCGCGATCGGCTACATGAAAGGGCTGCTCGAACGGACGCGGTGATCGGAAGGAAATCGACGCAATCGATCGAGTATGAGGATCGACGACGCTTCGTCTCGGTTCCGTTCGACGTCCTGCGGGAAGCAACTATCCGCTGGCGTCGGAATCACCAGCCTTATTCGTTTCGCGCGGAACCGAGCACCGAGTAGACGAGCCGACAGGCTTCGCCGCGAGCGATCGGTTCGTCGGCCTCGTCCTCGTCGATTCCGTCGGTGGAGAGCTCGGCGCCGTCGAGTTCGGACCGTAACATCGCCACGAACTCGCTCCCGGTGACCGGAGCGTCCGTTCCGGCGCGTACGTCCGCCCGTACCGCCGTCGCGCGTTCGGTCGCGTCGTCCGCACCGCCGTCGATCACGGACGCCGTCGCGATCGCCCACGCCTCGGCGACCGATCGGGTGAGCGGCTCGGTCGGCCGAACGTCGTACGACTCGAAGAAGCCCTTCGTCGCGAGGTACTGCACCGCCGGCGCCCACGGCTCGTCGGTCGCCGCGTCGACGTCGTTGAAGAACGACAGGGAGACGCCGGCCTCGGCGAGGCGGCGCTGGAGCGCGTCCGCGTCGAGCGCCGCGGGCGGCAGGTCGCGTTCGTTTGCGAGCGACGCAGCGACCCCCGCGGCCTCGCCGATGTGCATCCAGGTCGGTTCGAGTCTGATGGTGCCGTAGCCGACGTGAGTCGACGAGACGGCGACGGGAACCACGAGATTGCTCACGTCCTTCGGGAGCAGCGCGCGGTACGGTATCTGCGACGGTCGCGTCACCTGCGAGGCGTAAAAGAAGCCTTCGGGCTGCCCGCCAGACCGGCGGACCTCGCGACAGGCGTGGGAGTCGAGCGGATACTCGGCGAAGGCGACGGCGTCGTCGTGGACCGGCGCCCGATCGAGGCCGGGCGCCAACCGGGCGTCCCGCTCCGTGAACGTGTACCGTCCGTCGAGTCGGCGCGCTTCGCGGACGTAGAACTGCCACGGGAAGTTGTCGTTGTCAACGAACTCGTCGGCGGCGAGTCCCCACTCCCGCGCGTCGGAGCGGATATCGTCCGGAACCGCCTCGTCGTTCTGGAGGAAGTACAGGAGGCCGAGCGCGTACTCGCGGTGTCTGCGCGCGATCGCCTCGCGGGTCTCCCACGATCCCTCCGGGTAGTCGTAGTTCTGCCCCGGCAGGTCGGCCGAGTTCATGTCGGCCTTGTCGTTCGGGAGGTAGCGGAGCGACAGATACGACCGGAGCCCGGACTCGCGAACATCCTCGAGTTCCTCGAGGAACTCCTCGCGGTCGTAGCTCTCCGGC
Organism: Halosolutus gelatinilyticus; assembly: GCF_023028105.1. Lineage (NCBI taxonomy): Archaea > Methanobacteriati > Methanobacteriota > Halobacteria > Halobacteriales > Natrialbaceae > Halosolutus > Halosolutus gelatinilyticus. The sequence continues at coordinate 584,127 of NZ_CP095491.1, read as the reverse complement.
CGAGCGGGGAGCCGACGGTTCTGGGGGTCGCGCGACAGACAGAGCCGGTAGTTGTACGCCTGGATGGCGTCGTCGCCGCTGCCGTCGCTCCCCGGGAAGATCTCCGTCAGTCCCGCAGGGTGCGGCCGTAGGTCGAGTTCCCCCTGCCGTTTCTCCTCGGGCACGTGGAGCGGTCCGCGTCGGTCCATCGGCGCGCTATCGTCGGCGTGACCGACCGCCTCGCGGGGGTAGTACCGATCGCCGCGGATTCCGGTGAAGATTCGGCCGGCGAACTGCTCGTCGTGTTCCGATCGCGACTCGCGACCGACCCGGTACGAGACGCCCGCCGTCGCCAGGAGGTCGCCCTCGTAGGTCGCGTCGACGAACACGGATCCGTTGACAGCGAACGAGTCGTCCCCGTCGAACGACTCGAACGCGACCGCGTTCACTGTGCCGTTCGAGCGAGTCACCGACTCGGGATAGTAGCCTCGGACGACGGTCAGGTCGTCCTCGTCGGCGACGAGCGCCTCGAACGTCTCCTCGGCGACGTGCGGCTCGAAGATGTACCCATCCTCGCAGTACTCGTACTGGCGCGATTCTCTCCCGTACGCCGTCTCGTAGTGCTCCCGAACACGCTCGAAGAATTCGTCGAGGATCGGCGCCCGGGGTTTCATCACCAGAGTGTCGGTGTAACTCAGCCCGCCGGCCATCATCCCGCCGAGTTGTTCGTTGTACGTGACCAGGAGCGTCGGTGTGCCTTCTCGCGCGGCGCGAACCGCGGTCGCGATACCGCCCGCCGTTCCGCCGACGACGACGGTGTCGTACGTTTCGTGCTGTAATGCGTGAGTGTCCATAGTGGTTGAGTGTATGTCGAATATTCAATTATCGGTGTCGGTCCGCGCGAATCGTTCGCGGAAGCCGATCGTCGAGGAGCGCGAGCGCGAACCAGTGCGCCGCCCGCTCTTCGAGCGCCCGCTCGTCGGCGCGGTCGCCGAGCCACGACGAGAGGAATCGACGCCACGCCGGACGTCGAGTCGCTTTTGTCGTCGGAGCGTCGATGTCGAGATCGCCACCGTCGAGGACGTGGTGTCCGAGTTCGTGTGCGACCACGAAGTCGACGGCGAGGGATTCTGAGACGCCGAGTTCGTTCGCGAGGTCGGGAATCTGTTCGTCGTAGAGGGTGATCACGCCGTCCGCGTACGTTCCGAAGAGGCGGAGGCCGTCGACGCCGTCCCATTCGCTCCGCCTAACGGCGACGCCCTCGTTCGTCGCGAGTTCCCACATGTCGTCCGTCCCGTGTGCGGACAGGAGTTCGCGCGCCCGCGACTCGCCGAGCGCCCGCGCGCGGCGATCGATGGCGCTCCCCGCTTCGTCGGATCGGAGCGCGTCTCCCGCGCTCATGGTTTCTCCGCGACGATGACGAGTTCCTCGTCGGGACCGACGTCCTCGAGTTCGATGTCGACCAGCGAGAGCACCTGGTCGCGCGTCGACATGCCGCTGATGTCGACGAGGCGGTTCCCCTGTGCGATGTAGATGTTCGGCAGCTTCGTCGCCGAGTTGCTGAACACGGATTCCCTGTTCAGGACCCGTTCGACGGTTCGCGTCAGCGATTCGCCGCGCGCCTCGTAGACGGCCGCGTCTTCGAGTTTCAGTTTGACGACGCCGGCGGCGTCCACGACCGTCGTCTTCGTCCGCGTCTTCGAGAGCAGTCCGAAGAACCGCTCGGTGGTCTCGTCCGCCACGTACACGTGGAGGCCGTCGGTAGACGCGTCGGCGTCGATTCGGCCGGCGTCGGCGTCCAGGGCCGCGGCGGCGGCCTCCAAGCGATCGTCCGCGCCGACCGCGCCCTGCGAGAGGTCGCGCGTCTGCAGTTCGGTCGACCCTTCGGCCTCCGCGCGGAGGAGGTTCCGGGACGCGTCGTACTCCACCTTCGCCTCGACGGTCTCCTGGTTCGCCCCCATCCCGATGACGGAGTCGATCGCCTCGCGCCGGAGACGCTCGATCTCCTCCTCGGAGGGGTCCATCACGTTCCGCTCGACGACGTCTCGGACCATGGCGAGCGCGACGCCGATGGTGCTGATCGTCTCGTGGTTCGTGGCCAGGCGAACGCCGTACTCCGTCGTCTCCGAGAGGTACGGGAGGAGCGCGGCGCTGCCGCCGCCGCCCCCGACGAGTTCGAGCAGGTCGGGGTTGAGGTCGTACTCGTCGATGATGTTCTCGATGACCGGCTGGATCTGCTGGACGCTCACCTCGAGGACGCGCTCCGCGGCGGACTCCACGTCCGTCCCCAGTTCCGCGGCGATCGGTTCGAACGCGCGCCTCGCGGCTTCCGGGTTCCCGGCCGCGTAGGCGTCCCGATCGACCAGACCGAGCAGGTTCGCCGCGCCGCTCGGGGTGACCGCGTACCGGTCACCGCTCGCCGTCTCGACGGCGACGTACGCCGGATCCCCCTCCTTCGGGTGGACGCGGACGAGCTTCGGTTCGGCGATGTCTTCGGGGTCGGCGTACACCGCGTACGGGAGGTCCGCGATGTGGGCGCTTCGCGGTCCCGACGCGACGACGTCGCCGTCTTCGATTCGGATCATCGAGCCGCCGGCTACCCCTTCGGTCCGGATGTCCAGCGTCTCGAGGAACGTGGTGTGATCGCCGATCTCCGCGGCCTTCCACTTGGGCTGACCCTTTTCGATGATGCTGATGTCGCTCGACGTGCCGCCGACCTCGATGAAGATGCCGTCGGTCACGTTCTCGTACATGAGCGCCCCCGCGACCCCTGCCGCCGGCCCCGAGAGGATGGTCTGAATCGGCCGCCGTCGCATCTCGTCGATCTCCATCACGCCGCCGTCGGAGCGCATGATCATCAGCGGGGCGGTGACGCCCATCCCCTCGATGCCGGCCGCGGTGGATCGCGACGTTTCCATCATCCGCGGGAGGATGCTCGCGTTGACGACGGCCGTCCGCGTCCGGACCTTCAGCCCGTACCGCTTGGAGACGACGTTCGCGCCGATCGCGGCGAACCCGGCCTCGCGGGCCAGTTCGCAGACGTGCTCTTCGGCCCGCGGATCGTCGACGCCGAACACCTGGCTCGCGACGACGGCCTCGACACCCTCGTCGTCGAACCGATCGAGGATATCCCGGACCGCCGACTCGGGCACGCCGTCGTCGAGGGAGACGAAGGCGTGGGTCGTCTCGATGACCTGGTCGTTCTTCAGGTCGATGTCCTCGACGTCCGTCTCCGTCTTGCCCCGACGGCCCTTCAGCCCCGCGCCCATGCCGATGACGCCGACTTTCGCGACGTCGCCTTCGAGGAGGGCGTTGGTCGCCTGCGTCGTCCCGTGGGCGAGGAACACGACGTCCTCCGGGGACGCGTCGATGTCGTCCAGTATCTGCGACGCCGCCTGCACGATGCCCGCGGCGACCCCCTCGTCCGCGTCGTGGGTCGTCGGGACTTTGACTTGCTCTTTGAGTTCGAGCGATTCGCTATCGACAGCGACCGCGTCCGTGAACGTTCCGCCGACGTCGATTCCGACTCGAATTTTGCTCATTGTTTCTTATAGTCCGAAGAGATAGACCGAGGCAATAATACCTGCGGCTGCGGTCACCCAGGCGAACGGGAGGACGCTCTTAGTGATCGAGTTGACGTTAACGTCCATCTCGTCGGCGGCCCACGCGTTGTGCGTGTTGGTCGGGTCCGCGGGCGCCTGCACGCGAAGCGCGCTCACCGCGGTCGTGGTGATCAGCGCGGGATTGATGCCGATCGCGGCGAGGACGCCGATGATCCCGCTGCCGAGGCCCCAGAGGTTCAGGGGGCCGCGGTAGAGCGCCAGCGGCGCGAGGACGATGAACATCGCCGCGTAGAGGAACATGTTCTCCGGGATGATCGCCGAGAGGAGCGGCTCCATCGTCGTCGAGACGGACTCGGCGAAGACGGCCTTCAGCAGCCACCCGATGGCGACCATCAGGGCGATGGCCGGCGCGGCGCTCGAAATCCCGTCGTGGAACGCTTGTGTCACCTGGTTGAGCGTCCGTTTCGGGTTCGTGATCCCCTTGAGGCCGGGTTTGCTCGCGACGGCGGCGAACAGGATACCGACGACGAACGCCGGAAGCACCGGGAGGCCGGCGACGACCAGGATGACGGGAATGATGGGCGAGAGAAGGGCGTACGTCGGAACGCTCGAGTCGAACTGGTCGGAGCCACCGTCCGTTTCCGCCCACGTCGCCTGGAGCGAGGTCGTTCGGGTCTGGTACGTAATATACCCGAGGCCCGCGAGGAGCGCGGCGGCGCCCGTCGGCAGCGCCCAGGTCATCACGTTCTCCAGTTCGATCCCCGTGACGTCCGCGTAGAAGACCCAGTTCGCGGGGTTGAACATCACGCCGTTCGCGTAGCCGAGCAGGACGATCCCCACGGTAATCTTCCGGGGGAAGCCGATGCTCACCATGATCGGGAACACGATCGTCGCGATCATGATGAACGCCCCGAGACCGGAGATGCTCGTCGCGATGACCGCCACCGCGACGTACAGGAGGATCGCGACCATGAACGGGCTGTCCCCGCCGAGTTCGGCCGCCGACTTCACCAGGTCCTCGGCGATCCCCGTCTGCTCGACGACGGCGCCGAGTGCGGCGCCGAAGAAGACGGCGACGAAGGCCGTGCTAAGGCGGGTCGATCCGTCCACGATTACGTCGTTCAGTATCTGTTCGTATCCGAGACCGCCGACCGCTGCGATCCCGAGAGCCATTGCGGCGAGTGCGACGAACGTCGGCACAGTCTCGGTCATCATGAGGATGCCGAATATCGCAAACACCGCAAGGATCCCGATCGCGCCTAACATGCTCATTGGTGTGGTACACCGGGACAACGTCTGAACTGATGGTATAAGTATCTACCGATTGTGGGGGTCATGATTCGATACAGCTGGGAGATACGTCCGGCTCGGCTCCGAGCCGGACGGATTCGAATCGAACGCGATTATCCCGTCTCAGACTCCATCTCAAGCGATTGCCCCCGTTGCACGGGACGGAATCGACACTCGATCGAGTGACTGGTTTCATACCATAGTTACATTATACATTCGGCCCTTTTCCGACTCACGGAACGATCGTTTCGATTTGCTGCCCACGCTCGAAAAAAATCACTGATCAATTATTACCAACTGGGCCGTTCGCGGATCTGTTCTGCAGCGTGGAAAACTAATTCCGGGACCTAGAACAACCTTTTTGACGGACGGGTGCGAGGGGACTGACGATCGATGACCGCAGACGACACCGCCCCGATGAAATCGGTTACGACGGCGCTCCAGATACTCGAAACGCTCCAGGAGGCGGGGACGGCGGGCGTCTCCGAGATCGCGGACGCGAGCGGGCAACCGAAAAGCACCGTTCACCGCCACCTCGACACGTTCCGCGAGTGCGGCTACGTCGTCAAGGAGGACCGATCGTACAGCGTGAGCCTGAAGACGCTTCGACTCGCGTCGAGCGCCCTCAGCAGACAGCTGGTGTACCCGGTGACGAAGTCGGTGGTAAACGAACTGGCGGCCGAGACGGGGGAATCGGCCGCGGTCGCCGTCGAAGAGCGCGGTCGGGGGGTCTACCTCTACTACGATCGAACGGACCAAGCGGTCCGCACGGACGCGCGCATCGGGATCCGTCTGCACCTCCACTGTACCGGCGCCGGGAAGGCCATCTTCGCCCACCTCCCCGAGGAACGACGGAACGCGATCGTGGAAGCGCACGGATTACCCGCCAAGACGGCGCAGACGATCACCGATCGGGGCGAACTGGAGGACGAGCTGGCCGAGATCCGCGAGACGGGCATCGCGTTCGACGACGAAGAGCGCGTCGACGGAATGCGGGGCGTCGGAACGCCGATTCGGAACCGAGAGACGGGAGAACTACTGGGCGCGCTGACCGTCGCCGGTCCGACGCGTCGAATCAACGGCGACCGGTTCCGAGAGGAACTGCCGGACCTCCTCCGACGCGCCGCCAAGATGGTCGAGGTGAATATCACGTATTCGTAACGGAATTTTACAACCATACTGGTGTAAAGCTTTGAACGCCGGCGGCGTCCGTGATAGGGTGTCGAGACGTACGCGGGTGCGAACCGAGCCGGCGACACAGTTCACCCGAGCCACCTCGAAGTAAACTCCAAAAAGTTTATTATGAACACAGGGACGTATGGTGACTGTGAATTTTATATCCTCTTTCTGTGATAGTAATTTTATTAGTCTCAAAAATTATAGGTCCCACACCATCCTCCGCGGGCGCCGGGTTACGTCGTCCGATCGCCTCGGTTCGACACCTGAACCCCTCTCAAAACGATCGAAAGCGCCGTCGCCGACCTTCACGCCTCGATCGTCAATAGTCGTCCGTGTGCGAGGTGCTGTACGATCCCACCTACCGCTAGTTCGTCGGTCGTATGTGCTACGTTCGACCGGAACAAGGCGAAGCCGCCCCGTAAACCCAGCCGCGATCGGTCGTCTACTTATATCTGGTCCTGAACTACCATCATACGCATCTGTGTCTGAGTATATTTGTGACAGTATAGATTCAAATATGCGGATCGAATAAACACAGTGGTGTTTATTATCTTGGACTTAGGCGCAGTCGATCGATACGATGACCATATCCGAGCGCCCCGCTCGATTGGAACGTGTCCCGCTCCGAACGTCGACCGAACGGCCGGCCGGACACTTATTTCGAACACTGACGTACTACCCGCTATGCCTGCACACGTGGTGGTTCCCGTCGACGACTCCGATCGATCGGTCGACGCCCTCGAATTCGCCTGTACGGAGTACCCCGAGGCGAAGATTACGGCGCTGCACGTCCTCGACCCGGGCGATTTCTATGCGGCGTCCGGCGTCGAAGGCGGTGCGATGGCCAACTACCAGGAGATCCAAAGACACTACGAGAGCCGCGGCGAGGGGATTCTCGATCGGTCCCGCGACCGCGCGGCCGAGTACGACGTCGAGATCGAGACCGAACAGGTCGTCGGCGGCGTCTCTCGATCGATCGTCGACTACGTCGAGGGACACGACGCCGATCACATCGTGATCGGCAGCCACGGTCGCACCGGCGCGAGTCGAATCCTCCTGGGAAGCGTCGCAGAAAGCGTCGCCCGCCGATCCCCCGTTCCCGTGACGATCGTTCGGTAAGCCGGCAGAACAGGACACTCAGACGCCGAGCTTGACCGCGTCGAGCCTGCTGACCGCGAACACCCGTTCGAGGATGGTTGTCCGGACGATGTGCGCGTCGGAGCGAGACGATCAGACCCTCGCGAGCGCGCCAACCGGCGCGTCGGTCCGCTCGCGGGCGCGCTCGATGCCGTCGTCGTCGGCGGCGATGAGCGCGAAGACGCCGCCGGCTTCGGCTTCCGCGGTTTCGACGATGTCGAGCAGGAGCTCCTGGGTCTCGCCCGATCGGATGAGGTCGTCGACCACGAGCACCGTTTCGCCGGCGTGAATCGCCGACGCCGGCAGGTAGTAGGTGAGTTCGATCCCGGACTGGAGGCGCTCGCGGGCCTCGATGAACTCCTCGACGGCGGTCTCCTTGCGCTTTTTCGCGTAGGCACAGCGCGTCCCGTAGTAGCTCGCGAGCGCGGCGGCCAGCGTGATCCCGTCGGTCGCGGCGGTGAGGACGACGTCCGGTCGATCGAACTCGTACCCGTTCGCGACGACGGGCGCGACGAGGTCGAGGAATGACTGATCGAAGACGGTCGCGGAGTTGTCGACGTACCCCTCGTCGTCGACGCGGATTCGCGCCTCGAGCTCCTCGGCGAGCGCGCTCCGACCGAGTTCGCCGACCACTTCTCGAGCGCGCTCGGTTCCCGGGAGGACGTGCCCGTTGACGTAGCGGTTGAGATCGCCCGCGGGTAACCCGGTCGTCTCGGCGAGTTCCTCGTAGGTCCGCGTCTGCTTCAACATCCGCAAGACGTCGACGGCTCGCAGTTGGAGGGCTGCTTTCTCGGCTCTGTTCATACTAGCTATGCACGATTCCGCAAGTATGGGTATTTCGATCGTAAAGTGTGGGAAAGATAGCCACAAGTGTGGTTGTCTCGAGACGGTCGCGCGCTCGACTGACTACCGGCGAGCACGCGTCGAACTGACGATCGACTATCGGCTACTCGCCGAGGCGATCCTCGAGAACGGCGACGGCCTCGGGCAACGCCCCGAGTTGTGCGCCGATCACGACGTAATCTGTGTACTCGCTGGACAGGCCCGTTTGCCAGTCGTCGCCGATCGTCTCCCGGATCCGATCGTCGATGCGTCCGAGCTGTTCGTAGCCGTACGCGAGGAAATCTCCGCCGAGCGACGGATCGTCGGGTTCGAACGGAACGTCGGCCGCGGACTCGAGCGCGGATTCGCGGACTTCGCGGACGTCGTCGACCGACTCGAGGGATCGGTGAGCACCGTCTTCGATCCGGTCGCGTATCGTCTCGAACGCACGTCGGTCGCGTTCGAACGCGCAGGCGTTCCAGAGGGCCGTTGCCGTCTCCCCGTTCGATGCGGCCTCGGTCGTCCACTCGGCCGCGTTCACGAACGGAATCGCCCCCTCGAGTGCTACCCGTTCGGCGAACGTGTCCGAGACGTCGGCCTCGACCAGGTCCGCCGGTTCGGTCGATTCGTCCGGAACGTCCGCCGCGTCGATCGATTCGAGCGACCGCTCGAGCGCGGTTTCGAACCGATCGGCGAACGATCGCCGGTCCTCGAGTCGCGTCTCGTGTCGGCGCTCGAGTACCTCGCCGAACGAGACCGCCGCGCGGGCCCGCTCGACGGCGCCGCCGATCTCCCCGACGGCGAGGGCACCAGTCGTGCCGTTGGACGGATCGTCGTCGAGTCGATCCTCCGCCAGGGCTAGCTCGTACTCGAGCCGGTACTCGAGTAGCAGCGTTCGCTGAATCCGGTCGCCGACGTGGTCGACGGCGCGTCGCCGTCGCTCGAGCCGCGTTCGGATCTCGTCCCGCTCGGATTCGACGGTCGCGCGGGACCGTTCGCCCGCGACCGCTTCGAACGCGGCCGCCGCTTCGCCGGCATGCGCGCGTACGCGTATGCTCCGTTGAAGGGTCCGAAACCGATCCGGCGACTCTGCAACCGACTTGCGTCCGCTGCGCGCTGCCTCGCGTCTTCGATTGATCTCCCTTCGGACGGCCTCGTTCGGGACGTCGCCAACTGAAAGCGGATCCGGAACGGTGGCAATTAGGTCGTCGAGCCGGTCGCGGGCGTCCTCGACGGCCGTCTCGCTCGGCTGCACCGGCGCTGGCCGGACGACGTCCGGTACGTCCATCACGAGAATCGGTCCGAGTTCGTCGGCGTCGAACTGTCGACTGGGTTCGTCGGATTCGAGGAACCCGAAATCCAGACAACCCGCAGTGGCGCCGAGGGCTCCCGTGCCGATCGCCCCGAGCAGCGTTCGTCGCTCGAGTCGCGTCATTCGTCGTCCTCCGCGTTCGCGGTGTCGTTTTCGGCTTCGCTTTCGTCTCCGTCGTCACTCGTACTGTTCGTTCTGCATGACGAACTGTCGCCGACGCTCCACTCGGACAGAGTATCCTCGTATGCGACCGGCACTCTGACGAACGTCGCTTGCAGTTGCTCGCGATCGACCTCGCAGGCAACTGATGCGTCTCGCTCGACCTGACAGAACTGGAGGCCGAACCGGTCCGTTCCGGCGTCGACGTACTCGAGGCGCCGTTCGTAACACTCGCTGACGCGCGCTTGATAGACGAGCACGGACTCCGCTTCGAAGGCTGTCGCCGCAAGCAACTCGCGGACGTCGTCGCTTCCATCGCGGTCGCGGTCGTACTCGAGAGCGTCCACGTCTGCGGAGTCGGTCAACACGAGGAGGTCGTCGGGTTCCTGGTCGGCATCGTGAGGGTCGTCGGTTTCGTCGGCGTCGACATCCTCGGTCGAGACCCGAACGAGCGGCGCGTCGGGATCTCCGCGGATCGACGCGGTCTCGGGATTCGAGATGCGATCTTCGGGACCCTCGGGACCCTCGGAATCGGACTCTCGTTCGGCCCGACTGTCGAATCGGCGGCACAGCCGGCGAGGACCAGACAGGACATCGCGAGCCCCGTTCTGAGCAAGTCGCGTCTCGAGGGCTGACAGGAGGACATACGATCAGTTCAGAGATATATTGTAAATATCTTGCCGTACTGAACGATACAAATCTGCCCTCAGAAGATAGGTGCGGACGAAGAAGATCGAGAGGGGCTCAGTCCTGCAGGAAGTCCGGCTGCGTCCGCTGCTCGTCGCGCTCGGTTTCGAGGTGCTCCTTGAAATCCTCGATCGACACGTCGTACTCCTGGTCTTCGAAGCGATCGCGGACCGAGATGTTCCCCGCGTCCTCCTCGTTGTCACCGACGATGATCTGGTAGGGAACCCGATCGTCGTGGGCCGCCCGGATCTTCCGCTCCAAGGTGCTGTCGCGATCGTCGACCTCGACGCGGAAGTCGTCGAACTCGGCGGCGATTTCGCGCGCGTACGCCAGGTTATCGTCCGAGATCGGCAACACGCGGAGCTGTTCGGGCGCGAGCCACAGCGGGAAGCGGCCCTCGTAGTGCTCGATGAGCATCATGAAGAACCGCTCGTAGCTGCCGTACAGCGCGCGGTGGATCATGACCGGGCGGTGCTCCTCGTTGTCCTCGCCCACGTAGGAGAGGTCGAACCGCTCGGGCATGTTGAAGTCGAGTTGGACCGTCGGGCCGTCCCACGAGCGGCCGATCGCGTCCTCGAACGCGAAGTCGATCTTCGGACCGTAGAAGGCGCCGTCGCCCTCCTCGATCTCGTAGTCGTGGTCGCGAGCTTCGAGGACGGACTCGAGTTGCGCCTCCGCCCGCTCCCAGATCTCGTCGCTGCCGACGCTCTTCTCGGGTCTGGTCGCGAGGGCCATCTCGTACTCGAGGTCGAACGTGTCGAGCACGTCCGTGATCATGTCCATGATCTGCTCGACCTCGCTCTGGATCTGGTCGGGCCGGATGAACAGGTGGCCGTCGTCGATCGTGAACGCCCAGACGCGCGAGAGGCCGGAGAGTTCGCCGCGTTGCTCCTTGCGGTAGACCTTCCCGTTCTCGGCGTAGCGGATCGGCAGGTCGCGGTACGACCAGGACTGGTCCTGGAAGATGGCGGCGTGGCCGGGACAGTTCATCGGCTTCAGGCCGAACTCGTCGTCGCCCACGTCGAAGATGAACATGTCGTCCTGGTAGTTCTCGTAGTGGCCCGATCGGTGCCAGAGGTCGGTCTTGAAGACGTGGGGCGTCTCGACGTAGTCGTAGCCCGCGTCCTGATTGAGGTCCTCCACGAAGTCTTCGAGTTCCTTCAGGATCGTCTTCCCAGGCGGATGGTACAGCGGGAGGCCGGGGCCGGTGACGTCCTGGATCGAGAACAGATTCATCTCGTTGCCGATCCGTCGATGATCGCGCTGCTCGGCCTCGCGTTTGCGCTCGAGGAACGCCTCGAGATCGCTCTCGTCCTCGAACGCGGTGCCGTAGATCCGCGTCTGCATGGGGTTTTCCTCGTCGCCGCGCCAGTAGGCGCCCGCGATCTCGAGCAGTTCGACGGCGCCGATATCGCCCGTCGAGTCGACGTGCGGGCCGGCACAGAGGTCCTCCCACTCACCCTGTTTGTAGAACGAGACGGTCTCGTTCTCGTCGGCGAACTCCTCCAGGAGTTCGAGTTTGTACGGTTCGTCCGCGAGGCGCTCTTCGGCCTCCTCGATCGAGACCTCCTCGCGCTCGATCTCGTAGTCCGCCGCGATGATCTCTTCGATCTCGTCTTCGAGAGCCGCGAGGTCCTCCTCGTCGACGTCGAGGTTGTCGAAGTCGTAGTAGAAGCCCTCGTCCGTCGGCGGGCCGATCGCCAGGTCGACGTCGTCGTAGTGGCGTTCGACGGCCTGTGCGAGACAGTGGGCCGCGGAGTGGCGCATGACTTCGAGGTACTCGTCGGACTGGTCCGTGACGATTTCGAGCTTCGCGCCGTCGTAGACCGGCTGCTCCTTGGCGACGAGTTCGCCGTCGAGTTTGCCGGCGACGGTGTCGCGTCCGAGCCCGGGGCCGATCTCGTAGGCGCAATCCTCGACCGTCGCGTCGGCGTCGACGGCGAGTTCCGATCCGTCCGGCAGTACGACCGCGATCTGCTCCTGTGAGTCTGACTCTGATTCTGACATAGCTATGGCTGTGAGTTGCGTGAACGTGATCGATCTGGGAACTTCGGTGAGAAGTTCGGTAGGCGGGTCGCGCGCGCCGCTTCGCCGTGGGTCGATCGGAACACAGCGAGCGGTAGGTGTGAGTTAGAAGCGGGCGAGAGCCCCTGTAAAGCGGACACCTACCATCGTGGATACGCGTAGTCTCGACCGGGATAAAAACATTGTGATGGAACGGCGTCCGGCGATCGGTCGCGAGGACCCGATCGCGGTTTCAAGGCGGGGTCAGCGGCAGTACGCGTCGTACAGCCGATCGCCGTCGTCTGTCAGACTATTGGTTGAGTCGTAAATCCCGTTTTGAACGCCGCGAATGCCCCCGGCACCCTCGACGAACCCGGACACGCCGGCAGCTTCGACGACGGGCGCGATCAGTCGGAGTCGGAGCGCTCCGACTCCGGATCGTCTTCGGCCACCAGTAGCGCGCCTGCGATGCCGACGATCGCAACGATCGCACACAGCACCATCGCGCCGTCGAAGCCGTAGACGAACGCCTCGCGCACGATCTCCTCGACCTGGCCGGCGACTTCCGGGGAGAGCTGGCGGACCTTCGCCTCGGCGGCGCTCGAGCCCGAGAGCAGTCCGCGGATCTCGGTCCGCTCGGACGCGCCGAGCCCGGCGCCGGCGTCGGCGAGTAACGACGCGAGCCGCCGGGATTCGAGCGCCTTGAACAGTGCGCCGCCGATCGCGACGCCGAAGACGACGCCCAGGATTCGGATCATTCCCAGGATACCGGAGGCCGCGCCGGCCTTGGCGTCCGGAACGGCGTCCATCCCCGCCGTGCTCGAGACGGAGTAGGCGACGCCCAGGCCGACGCCCTGGATCGCGAGCGCGACGACGACGAACGTCAGCCCGCTCGTCGGCGACAGGAGGGCGAGCAGCGCGAACGACGCCGCCATCAGGGTCATGCCGCCGGCCATCGATCGCCGCGAGCCGATCCAGGCGGAGATCGCGCTCGATTTCGTCTCGAAGATCACCAGCGGCACGGTGAACGCGAGGAAGACGAGCCCCGCGTTCAGGGGCGAGTATCCCAGCACGTTCTGGAGGTAGAGCGTGAGGAAGAACAGCAGCGCGCCGCAGCCGAAGTTCGCCGTGAAGCCGACGGTGTTCGCGCCCAGGTAGCTGCGATCGGCGAACAGTTCGAGGTCGATCAGCGGATCGCGAACGCGAAACTCGATCGCCGCGAACAGTCCGAGCAGGATCGCCGCGGCGACCAGCGCGCCGATCACGATCGGCGACGTCCAGCCGAACGTGTCGCTCTGCTGGATGCCAAGCACCAGCGCCGCGAGGCCGGCGGTGACGGTCACCAGGCCGGGTATATCGACGTGGTCTGCGACGGAGTCGTCGCGGGATTCGCTGACGACCGCCAGCGTGAGGATCACCGTGATGACGGCGACCGGGACGTTGAAGAAGAAGAACCACCGCCACGAGAGCGACTCGGTGAGGAATCCGCCGACGAGCGGGCCGATCGCCAGGCCCACCCCACTGACGGCGGCCCACATCGCGATGCCTCTGGCGCGTTCTTCCGACGGGAAGGCGTTGCTGACGATCGGCAGAGAGGCCGCGAAGAAGCCCGCGGCGCCGACGCCCTGTACGATCCGGGCCGAGATCAGCCACCAGTCGGTCTGGGCGAACCCGCACAGTGCGGACGCGCTGGTGAAGATACCGATTCCGAGGAGGAGCACTTTGCGCCGGCCGAAGATGTCGGCCAGCCGGCCGAAGGCCACCATCGACGCCGCGAAACTCAGGAGGTAGGCGTTGACGGTCCACTGCAGCCCCGTCGTCGAGGTGTCGAGGTCCCGACCGATCGTCGGGAGCGCGACCGTGATGCCGTTGAAGTCGACGGTGACCAGCACCATCGCCAGCCCGGTCGCCAGGACGACCCACCACTTCCGATTCTCGTCGGTGACCCACGATCGCTGTCGGAACCGCCACGGACTCCACCGCGACGGCGCGGCGGGCTGTTCAAGTCGGCCCGATTCACTTGCATCCACCCGTTCGTCTGTTCCCATAGTATGCTCCTGACTCGCGCAGAACCAGCGGATCGCCCGTTCCCGAGAGAGTCACGTACTTTACGCGCGGCATTACCATCTACTTTCTCTCAGATTCCTCCGACAGTGCATCGAACTGGAGACAGCGTCGGTTCCCGGCGGCGTGACGGTATCGGGCAGTGACTCATCCGATCGTCCGAGCCGCAGTGTCAGCACCGATACTGGTTTCCTGCTCCGCGGCACACGACAGTGTATGCCAATCGAGGCTGCGTTCTTCGACCTCGACGACACGCTCTATCCGTACGCGCCCTGCAACGAGGCGGCGAAGGAGGCCGCGTGGAACCGAGCCCGCGACCTGGGGTACGAGTTCGATCGCGACGGGTTCGAATCGCTCTACCAGGCGGGCCGCCGCGCCGTCAAACGCGACGTTCCGGGGACGGCCGCGAGCCACGAGCGGTTTCTCTACTTCAAGCGCGGACTCGAGATGCACGCGGGGACGGCCAGACCCGGCGACGCCAGGGCGATCGGCGAGGCGTTCTGGAGCGCCTACCTGGACGAGATGTCGCCCTACCCGGACGTCGAGGAGACCCTCTCCGCGCTTCGGGCGGCGGGAATCGACGTCGGGATCGTGACGAACCTCACCACGCGCATCCAGCTCGCGAAACTCGAGAGGCTGGGAATCGAGGAACACGTCGATCTGCTGTTGACCTCCGAGGAGACGGGCCGGGAGAAACCGGGCTCGGTTATGTTCACGCTCCCGCTTGCGCGGCTCGATCGGCGCGCGTCGGAGGCGGTGATGGTCGGCGACAACGTCGACGCCGACATCGCCGGCGCGAACGCGGTCGGCCTGGAGACGGTGCTGTTCGATCCGGAGGACGACGTCGACGGCGCGTCGCTCGCGGGCGATCGCGAACCGGATCACCGGATCGACGCCTTCGCCGACCTGACGGAGGTGGTCGCATGAGCGCGGCGAATTCGAGTACGCCGGTACGTGCTTCGGAGGCGATCCGATGATTCTCGAAGACGAACGCCGGGCGGTCGTCGCGCACGCCTCGGAACTCGCGACGCTCACCCCCGGTCGCACGGGGAACCTCAGCGTCCGCGACGGCCGCGACGGAGACGCCTTCGCGATCACGCCCACCGGCGTTCCGTACGACAGTTTCGGCGCCGAGGACGTGCCCGTGGTCGGCGTCGACGGCGACCGGCGCGACGGCCGGATGGCGCCCAGCAGCGAGGTGCCGATGCACGCCGCCATCTACCGGCGCGAGGAGGTCGGCGCGATCGTCCACACCCACTCGCCGTGGTCGACGACGCTGGCGATCGCACACGAGCCGCTGCCGCCGATCCACTACATGATCGTCGCGGTCGGCAAGCGCGTCCCGGTCGCCGAGTACGCCCCCTACGGTACCGACGAACTCGCCGAGAACATCGTGACCGCGATGGACGGGGCCGATTCGACCGCCTCGTTCATCGAGAACCACGGCCTCGTCGTCACCGCACTGGATCTCGAAACCGCCCTCGAAAATACGATTCACGTCGAGAGCCTCGCCCGAATCTATCTGGAGGCGCGATCGGCCGGCCTCGAACCGGAGACGCTCACGGACGACCAACTCGAGACGGTGATCGAGAAGTTCGAATCGTACGGGCAGTGAGCCGTCGAGGGCGCAGATCCAACGACGGTCCTACAGATACGGGCGCAGCAGGTCGCCGTCGTGGAGGTCCTCGGGAAGCATTTCGAACCAGCGCGCCGCCGCGATTTCGCCGTCGGTGACGCCCAGTCTATCGGCCTCCGGGATCGTCCCCTCGGCCCGAGCGGCGTAGACGACGTACCGGGCCGAAAGCCGCTCCTCGCCGTCGCGCTCGGAGACGTACGTCTGATCGACGACGAGGATCGGGTCGTCGATCGTCGCCGCCAGGCCGGTTTCCTCGCGGACCTCGCGTCGCGCCGTGTCGATCGGCTCCTCGCCGGGTTCGACGCCGCCGCCGGGCAGTATCCAGCCGTCGGACCACCGGTTCTCGACGAGGGCGATCCGCCCGTCGGGATCTGAGACGCGGGCCGCGGTTGTCAGGCCGGTGCCCTCGATCGCCCAGTCGCGAAACCGCGCGAGTTTCGGTTCGGGAAGTCGGATCGTCTGCCGTTCTCTGGGGATCTCGGGATCGAATGTGACGCTCATCTCGCACTCCCGTTGTCGGTTTCGATCACGCGGCGGCGAACCCGTCTTCGAATCGGAACGTGCCGTTTCGCTGGACGACCTCCCCGTCGACTTCGACGAACGAGTTGCGGCTCATATCGACGAGCATGTCCGCGTGGATCGCGCTATCGTTAAACAGCCGATCGTCCGGAACGCACTCTTCGATCGCGTTTCCGAGCGCGACGTGGACGGTGTCGCCCATCTTCTCGTCGAAGAGGATGGTGTCGCTGAACCGATCGATGCCGCGGTTCATCCCGATCCCGAGTTCGCCGACGCGACGCGCGCCGTCGTCCGTCTCAAGCATGCTCGCGAGCGCCTCCTCGTTTCGGCTCGCAGCGTAGTCGACGACCTCCCCGGCGTCGAACGTGAGCCGAACGTCGTGGATCGGTCGTCCGCGACGGTACACCGGCATATCGAAGCTGACCGTCCCCTCGACGGAGTCCGGAATCGGCGCGGTAAACACCTCGCCGCCGGGGAGATTCGTTTCGCCGGCATCGTTTACCGCCCGCATCCCGGCAACGGAGAGGCGAAGGTCGGTGGTGTCGCCCGAGACGATCCGGATGGTATCAGCCTCGTCGAGAACGTCCACTAGCTGTTGCTGGAACTCGCGTTGGGCCTCCCAGTCTCGATCGATCGCGCCGTACACGTAGTCGGTCCACGCCTCGGTACTCATCTCCGCTTGCTGGGCGGTAGCGGGCGTGAGGTGTTCGGTCATGACCCAGCGCGTATCGAGGCGCTTCTCCACGATGGGCTGTTTCGCGCGACTCGCCGCCTGTCCTTTTTCCGGATCGACATCGCCGGTCTCGGCGACGTTTCTCGTGGCCTTGACGAGAATCACGACATCCGTTTCGGTCATCGCCGCGAGTTGGTGGTCCTTCGTGCGAAAATCCGCGGGATCCATCTCGCGAGCGTACGCGCGACCGGCCCGCGGATTCACCCACTGGGTCGTCGGGTGCGCGCCTCGCTTTCCGATCCGTTCGTACAGCGCGACGACGAGATCCTCCGCCGGGGCCGGCGCTCGAACGAGAATGTTATCGTCGGGCCCGATTTCGGTGCAGTAGTCGACGAGAATTTCGGCGTGTCGCCTGACTCGATCGTCCATGCTACCAGCACGGACGGCCGCCGTAATTACGTCAGCCAAGTGTAGTGAAAGTGAACGTAAACGCGAACCGGACGTCGGCTCGTCCCGAATCCGGCGTGAGTCGGTCAGGCGTCTTCGCGCTGGATGAGAATCACGCCCGCGACGACGAGCGCGCCGCCGCCGATCGTCACAACCGTCACGGGCTCTCCGAGTACGAGGGCGCCGAGTGCGACGGTGACCGCCGGTTCGGCGGTGCTGATGATACTCGCCCGGCTCGCGCCGATCCTCGCGATTCCGGCGAAGAAGGTGAGGACAGGAACGACGGTCGCGAGGATCGCGATCGCGAAGACGACGCCCCAGCCGATCGCGCCGTCCGGCATCGCGAGGGTGTTCGTGCCCAGCCCGAATGCGACGAAGCTCGCGGCCGCCGCAGGCAGGACGAACGCCGTCAGTGTCTCGGCGTCGACCGTTGCGAGCGCCCGCTGGCTCACGACGATGTACAGCGAGTAGGCGAACGCCGCACCGAGGACCACGACGACGCCCCGCGGGTCGGCGCCGGCTGGGTCGACGCCGGTGATGAGCGCGACGCCGCTGATCGACAGGCCGAGCGCGACCAAAAGGATCCTCGTCACCCGGTCAGGGTTCGCGATCGCGACGAGACAGACGACGAACGCCGGGTACGTGTAGAGGACGATCGCGACCATCCCGGCCGTCATGAACTCGAGCCCGAAGAAGTAGAGCCCGCTCTGGGTCGCGTACCCGATTGCACCGAGCGCGACCGCGATCGCCAGCACCCGACCGCTCGGGACCCGAAATCGATCCCGGTACCAGCGGACCGCCCAGACGACGACCGTCGCGAGGGAGAACCGAAGTGCGAGCACGGACGGGATCGAGAGCCCCTCTTCGGCGGCGATAACACCGAAGATCCCCAGCGTGCCGAACCCGACGGCGGAGGTGAGCACGAGCGCGATCCCGACCGTTTCGTCGTCCATAGACCGAGACTGACGTCGCGCCCCAAAAAATCGCCGTCTCGAGCGCGTCCGTGCCGTCGATCAGCGATCGTCTCGCGCTCGGTTTTCGATCAGTCCCGATCGGCCAGCAGGTCCTCGGCCGTCACCAGCGCCTCCATCTCGACGCCGGCGTCCGCGACGTTTTCGCGGCCGCCTTCCTGCCGATCGACGACGACGAGCGCCCGATCGACGGACGCGCCGGCGTCGCGCAGCGCCTCGACGGCGTCGACGAGACTCGTCCCCGTGGTGACGATATCCTCGACGACGACGACTTCCTCGCCCTCGTCGAGGCGGCCCTCGATCAGGTTCCCGGTGCCGTATTCCTTACGCTGCTTGCGCGCGATGACGTAGGGAACGCCGGCGGCCACGCTGGTCGCGGCCGCCAGCGGGACGCCGCCGAGCGCGACGCCGCCGAGCTTGTCGTCCGCGTCGAGCCGGGAGGCGAACGCCTCGGCGATCAACTGGAGACAGCGCGGGTCGGTTTCGAAGAGGTACTTGTCGACGTAGTACTCGCTCGTGCCGCCGTGCGAGAGCTCGAACTCGCCGAACGTGACGGCCTCCGCATCGCGAAGTGCCGCGATGAGGTCCTGGTTCGTCATTGTCCGGACAGGCGCACCGGACCGAAATAAACGGTCTGATACGATCGAGTCGTTCGACGGCGGAAACGGTCGAATTTTTGAACGATCGAGGTGAGTGGGCAGTTATGAGGAGTTCCCCGGACGATTCGCGGGCGATCGACGAGGCACACGCTGCGGACGAACCACACCCCGAAGTGCGGGCAGTCATCGACCTGCTGGAGTCGATGGACGCGCCGTCGCTCACCGACCTCTCCCCGGAGGAGGCGCGCGCGGCGACGGAGGCGATGGTCCGAGACTCCGACATCGATGTCGCGCGGGTCGAGGATCGACGGATCGACGGCCCGGTGGGAGAGATCCCGATCCGGATCTACGATCCGGCACCCGAACGAGCGGCGGACGGCGCCGAGTCGCGGCCGACGATCTGTTACGTCCACGGCGGCGGGTGGGTCGTCGGCAGCATCGACGGCGCCGACTCGACGTGTCGAACGCTCGCGACCGAAACCGGTTACCCGGTCGTCAGCGTCGGCTATCGTCTCGCGCCCGAACACCCGTTTCCCGCGGGTCTTGAGGACTGTTACACCGCACTCGAGTGGACCGCTCGGAACGTCGACGAGCTCGGGGGCGATCGCGATCGACTCGTCGTCGCGGGCGACAGCGCGGGCGGAAACCTCGCCACCGCGACGGCGCTGTTGACGGTCCGCCGCGGCGGGCCGTCGGTCGCGTACCAGGTGCTCGTCTACCCGGTGACGGGGGACGCGAGCGAGACCGAGTCCTACGACGCCTACGGCGACGGCTACCTCCTCTCGACGGCGGAGAGCGAGTGGTTCCGGAACCACTACTTCGAGCGCGAACTCGACGAGTGGAACGTCCTCGCCGCACCCCGACTCGCGAGCGATCGCCTGCTCTCGTCGCTCCCGCCAGCGACGGTCGTCACGGCGGGGTTCGACCCCCTGCGCGACGACGGCGCGGCCTACGCCGATCGACTCGCCGATGCGGACGTCCCCGTCACCTGCCGGAACTACCCGGACGTGATCCACGGCTTCTTCGGGATGCTGGAGCCGCCGACGGAGCTCACGGTCGCGCACGAGGCCCACGCCGACGTGGCGGCGGACCTGCACGGCGCGCTCGAGTAGTTACTCGAAGATCGTCTGCGGTCGCTTGAGGTACGGTTCCTGTTTCGCGACGCGATCGTGGATCCGGTACAGCGTTTCCACCGCGTCGGCGTCCGGATCGAGCCGAACGTGGGGGGCGGAGTAGTAGCCGCGATAGGTAAGCAGGAAGAAGTAGAGCGTCTTGTGGTGGTTAGGCGTCGCGTCGACCACGCCGAGCTTCTCGCCCGCGAGGTCGTTCGAAAAGCCGTTCAGCATGGCCGCGCCGCCGTCGTTGAGTTGGTCGTCCGGCCGATACTGGGGTACGCCGAAGGTCTGCTGAAGGAAGTCGGTCGTCGCTTTCAGGAACGGATTCGACTCGATGCCGGTGGGATCGACGGCCGCGAACCGCTCGTAGAGCGACAGAGGGAGACAGTTCGTCTCGGGTTACCGCGATCGGCATCACCGGCTCCACGCGGGGGAGCGAGTAGTCCGGGAAGCTGTGGGTCCATGGATCGGGTGGCCTCGAGAGGATGGTCTCGACGTCCATATTCGTGCTCCGCCGGGGAACGCCTAAAGTCCGGTCCAGAACCCGAACGGACTCCGAGCGATCGCTCCGGACGTTTCCACCCGATTCGGCTACGCTTCCGGCGCGAACGCCTCGTAGATGCGGTCCATCCGCGCGGCCATGATGAAGTCCGTCTCGAACAGGCCGTCGATCTTGTGGGTCCACATCTCGATCACGACCTCGCCCCACGAGAGGTGGATGTTGGGGTGGTGCCACTCCGCCTCGGCGAGTTCGCCGACGTCCTTCGTGAACTCGAGCGCGTCTCGGAAGTCCTCGAACTCGTAGGTTCCCTCGAGGTGGTGTTCGTCGACGACCTCCCAGACGTCAGCGTCGAGATCCGCGTACAATTCCTCGAGTTCGTCTCCCTCGAGCGGGTCGTCGTCGCTCGTACAGGCGATACACTCCCGATCGGCGAGTTCGGTGTCGGTCATGTGAGAGCGTACGCCCTCAAGAATAATGTATTTCTCCGGGTCGGTCCGCTCGGCCGCGCAGCGTGAACTGGCCGGGAGACGTCTCCCTCACTGAAATCGGCCGAGAGATCACAATCGGAGTACCGATCGCGAAGGTTCGACGATACGTACACACATACTGTATCTAATGTACACGAAAAACTTTTATCGTTCGTGAACGACCACCTCGGTAGAGCGCTTGGTACCATGCCCCAGGAAATTTTCGACGAACGAGAGTACGAACGGCGGGTTACGCAAACGAAAGCGAAGCTTCGGGAGAAGGGCCTCGACGCCGTCGTGGTCGCCGATCCGGCGAACATGAACTACCTGACGGGGTACGACGGCTGGTCGTTCTACGTCCACCAGGCGGTCGTCGTCACGCCCGATCGGGACGAACCGGTCTGGGTCGGTCGAGAGATGGACGCGAACGGCGCCCGGGCGACGACGTGGCTCTCCGAGGAGAGCATCCGATCGTACAGCGACGACCACGTCCACTCGCCGTACGACCTCCACCCGATGGACTACCTCGCCGGCGTCCTGGAGGAACTCGACGTCGCCGACGGCCGGATCGGCCTCGAGATGGACGCCTCTTACTTCACGGCGAAGTCGTACACGCGGTTGCAGCAGAACCTGCCGGACGCCGAGTTCGAGGACGCGACGCTGCTCGTCAACTGGGTTCGGATCAAGAAGTCCGAGCGGGAACTCGAGTACATGCGCGAGGCGGCGCGGATCTCCGAGAACGCGATGCAGGCAGGGATCGACGCGATCGAGGCCGGCGTTCCCGAGTACGAGGCGGCCCGAGCGATCTACGACGCGCTGATCGCCGGCACCGACGAGTACGGCGGCGACTACCCCTCGATCGTCCCGCTGATGCCGTCGGGCGACCACACGGACACGCCGCACCTGACTTGGACCGATCGGCCGTTTCAAGACGGGGATCCGGTCATCATCGAACTCTCAGGCTGTCGCCACCGGTACCACTCGCCGCTCGCGCGAACGACGTTCGTCGGCGACCCGCCCGCCGAACTCGAGCGCACCGCGGACATCGTCGTCGAAGGGATCGAAGCCGCGCTCGACGCCGTCGAGCCCGGAGTCACCTGCGAGGTCGTCGAGAAGGCCTGGCGCGAGACGATCGCGCGGTACGACATCGAGAAGGAAGACCGCATCGGGTACTCGATGGGGCTGGGCTACCCGCCGGACTGGGGCGAACACACCGCGAGCATCCGCCCCGGCGACGAGACGGTGCTCGAGGAGGACATGACGTTTCACATGATCCCCGGCATCTGGACGGCGGACGTCGGGATGGAGATCAGCGAGACGTTCCGCGTCACCGGCAGCGGCGCGGAGACGCTGGCCGACTTTCCGCGGGAGCTGTTTACCGCGTGAGATGACCCCGCCGTCCTAACGGGAAGCCGAGCCGGAGAAGGAGTTCGATTCGGCGCTCGTTACCGCCGAGAAGCTCATCGAATCCGGATACTGTCGATGGAACCGCGCCGACGACGGGTGCGTCTGCACACTACCGTTGACTAATGCGAGGCTACCTTCTGATCGGAACTCCGACCGTTACGGTCGAGAGTTCCGGGGCACTTACGCATCGGCGGTGACGAGTTTTAGCCCCAGGAGGGATTCGATGCGGTGTCCGCTCCGATAGCGGACCGTCTCTCGTTCCCGATCGAAATCGATGATCCCGGCGTCGGCGAGCATCGGTAGGTGGGCGTGCAAGAGTGCGATCCGCGTTTCATCACCGAGCGGTTTCCCGGTACTGCCGGTCGGAAGCCCGTCGCACAGTTCGTCGATGGTTGCGACGTCGCGCTCCCGAGACAGTCGTCGAAGCAGATGTCGCCGGACGGGGTCGGATAGAATCCTGAAACTATCGTCGAGTTCTTCGTCGTTCCACTCGGCGGTGGAACTAGCTGGCTCTTTCATAGTCACCTGGCCTCGTCTAGCAGTGCGATCGTGTAGCTGATAGTCGTTCTCGTCCGTTCGTGCGCAGGTTCTGCGAAAATATTCGGAGATATAAGTACTCGGTGCCAGGTTGTAAACGACGTTCTATATCGCCATCAGCTCTCGACCTCCGTCTCGAGGAAGGCCAGCGGACGGTAATACTGATTTCGAACGAGGACTTCGTCGCTGATCGATACGCCCATCTTCGACAGCACCGTGACGATCCGCGTGATGTCGTCGTTGGACTGGCCGACGGTTTCGAGCCGGATATTACCCTCTCCAACCATCAGTTCGCGGATGTTCACGACGCCGGGGATGTCGAGCGCCCGGCGAGCGAGGCCTTCCCGCTCGGCTATCGGGGCGGTACCCCTGATCAGGACGTGCAAGGGAAAGCCTGCCCGCTCGTAATCGAGCGTCGTGTAGTAGTTGGTGATGATCCCGTCCGCTTCGAGCTGGGCGATACGGTTACTGATGGTGCTCGCCGTCACGCCCACTCGCTCACTGATATTCCGCGTCGTCGTGTTGCGGGCGTCTTGCTGAAACGCGTACAGGATCTCCCTGTCGACGTCGTCCAGTACGGTTGATGTCATGTGGTCTCATTACACGGTGTTCGTAAAGAAGATTCACCGATCGGCACGGCGTGGCGGGACCACCGAAATCGATCGCCGCGGTCGGTCGAGCGCGGAGTCGCGTAAATCGCGACCGGCGAAAACCGGCCGGCGTCACATCAGCGAGGATCTTCGCTCGAGAGCGCGTCCGATACGTTCTCGATCGGGTGGGATGGCTCCGCGCAGCCGTCGTGCCCCGAAAGTTGGCTCCGACAGGACGCGCCCGGTGCGACGACCGTCTCGCCGTCGCTCTCGTCGACTTGGTCGAAGAGGATGCGGCCGATCGCCGCGCTCAGCGAGTAGTGCTCGGCCTCGTAGCCGAACGAGCCGGCCATGCCACAACAGCCCGAATCGAGTGCGTCGACCTCGTAGCCCGCAGCCCGGAGGACGGTCGTCGCGTGCCCGTCCTTTTTCGTGGCTTTCTGGTGGCAGTGCCCGTGGTAGGTCAGCCGCTCCGTCGGCTCGGCCAGCGGGAGGGTAGCGACCAGGTCGAACGTATCGAGATACTCCATCACGCCGTACGTATTAGCCGCCACGCGATCGATGTCGTCGCCCGAGAGTAAATCTCGATAATCGGACTGAAGCATCACCGCATCGGAGGGTTCGATCAGGACGACCTCCCAGCCGTCCTCAACGAAGGGGCGAAGGGCGTCGACGTTCGTCCGCGCTCGCTCGCGAGCGGTTTCGAGGAACCCCTTCGAGAAGGCCGGCCGGCCCGTCGACGTGACGCCCTCGGGAATCCGGACGTGGACGCCCGCCGTTTCGAGGACCTGCACGGCCGCCTTCCCGGCGCGGGGGTGGTTGTAGTTCGTGTAGGTGTCGGGAAACAGCAGGACCTTCCGATCGGCCTCCGCGAGCCCGACGCAGGAGCCGCGCTTTGCGAACCAGTCCTCGAAACTCTCGGCGGCGAAGGGCGGGAGCGATCGGTCGCGGGCGATCCCCAGCGTCTTCTCGGCGATCACGTTCGCGCCCGGCAGCGACGCGGCCCAGTTCGAAAGCGGCGCGAGTTTCGAGCCGAGGGCGTTGACCCGGTCGACGTTCGCGAAGAGCCGATCGCGCAGCGTCGCGCCGTGGGCCTCGTGGCGGGCGTGCTCGACTTCCGCTTTGAGCTTGGCCATGTCGACCTCGCTCGGACAGTCCCGGGCGCAGCCCTTACAGCCGACACAGAGGTCGACCACCTCGGCCACGAACTCGGCGTCCGTCGCGTCGGCGTCGAGATCGCCGCTCATGGCCTGGCGGAGCATGTTCGCCCGACCGCGGGTGCTCAGCCCCTCTTCTTCCGCCGCGCGGTAGGTCGGACACATCACCCCTCCGGTCGTCTCCTGGGCGCCGCGACAGCCGGCGCAGCCGTGACAGAGTTCGACCATGCCCTGCATCTCGTTTTCGTTCTCCCAGTTCAGCGCGGGATCGAAGCCGGCGTCGAACTCGTAGCCGGGAGAGAATCGGAGGTGCTCGGTCAGGTCGTGGTCGCCGCAGACGTTTCCGGGGTTCAGGAGCCAGTCCGGATCGAACGCCGTCTTCAGGTCGCGAAACAGCGACCAGACCTCGTCGCCGTAGAGCTTCCGGTTCCACTGAGTTCGGGCGCGGCCGTCGCCGTGTTCGCCGGAGACCGAGCCGCCGTACCGGACGACGAGGTCCGTCACGGCGTCGGCGATCGCCTCGAACTGGTTCAGCCCGGCCGGGCTCTTGGTGTCGACCAGCGGCCGCATGTGCATACAACCCGGGCCGGCGTGGGCGTAGAAGCTGGCGACCGTGTCGTGCGTTTCGAGCACGTTCTGGAAATCCGCGACGTAGTCGGCGAGGTTCTCCGTCGGGACGGCCGTGTCCTCGATGAACGAGATGTGCTTCGCGTCCGAGGTTCGCGAGAGCAGGATCGGCGCCGCGCTCTTGCGGAGCTTCCAGAGTTCGGCTCGCCCCTCGGGATCGTGCGCTTTGCGGGCATCGAACGCGCGGACGGGATCGTCGCTTTCGTCGATCGCCCCGTTTTCAGCCGAGGGGGACGGACCCGCCGAACCGGGGAGGCGATCGGCGAGCAACTCCCGGACCTTCACCCGACCGTCGGCGTCGTCCTCGGCGTAGAACTCGACGAGCAGCGCGGTCTCGGTTCCGTCCGGGAGCCGATCGGCGACGGCGGCGAACTCCTCGGTGTCGCGGGCGAGGCCGAGCAGCACGTCGTCGATCGCCTCGATCGCGGCTGGATCGTGGTTCCTGACGATCGCGTCGACGTCGGCCATCGCGTCGAGCAGGTCGCGGTAGGTCAGCAACGCAACGGCTTTCGTCTCGGGGATCGGTTCGAGCGAGACGGTCGCCTCGGTGACCACGCCGAGGGTTCCCTCGCTGCCAGCGAAGACGCGAGCGAGGTTGACGGTCGCGTCGGGGTCGGGTTCGCCGTCGATCGAGACCGACGCTTCGGTGTTCTCGTCGAAGGCCTCCGGCTCTCCGTACGCCTCCGCGACGAGTCGATCGAGGTTGTACCCCGAGACGTTGCGTTTCAACTGCGGGAAGACCGCGGCGATCGCCTCGGCCTCCTCGTCGACGACCCGACGCAGCGCCTCGTGGATCCGCCCGCGAAGGTCGCCGTCGGGATCGGCCCGATCGCGGAGTTCGGCGACCGTCACTTCACCGAACGTCGTCACAGTGCCGTCCGCCAGTACGACTTCGCACTCCTCGACGTAGGCGTCGGTCTTGCCGTACTGCAGGGAGTGCGCCCCGGTCGAGTTGTTGCCGATCGCGCCGCCGATCGTGCTGCGGTTCCCGGCGGCGGGATCGGGCGCGAACTTCAGGTCGTGGGGTTCGAGCGCGGCGTTGAGCTCGGCCAGGACGGCGCCCGCCTGGACGGTCGCCAGCCGATCGTCGGGGGCGACGTCGAGGAGGTCGCCCATGTGGACGGTGAGGTCCAAGACGACGGCCTCGTTGACGGCCTGGCCGGCGAGGCTCGTCCCGCCGCCCCGCGGGAGGACCGGGACTCCTCGATCGGCGCAGTATTCGACGACGGCGGCGACGCCCTCGGTCGAGGCCGGGAAGACCACGCCGACGGGCGTCACCTCGTAGGCGCTCGCGTCGGTCGCATACAGCTGTCGGCTGTACTCGTCGAAGCGGACCTCGCCGTCGATACGCGCGTCCAGCGCCGCCACCAGCGAGGGTCGATTCTCGTCGCCGCCGACGTACTCGTACTCGGTCCGCGGATCGTCTGCCGGATCGTCAGTCCCCGAGTCGATCGGTCGATCGTCGGCCGGATCGTCGGTCCGCGAACCGGTCGCGCGATCGTCGACGGGTTCGGGATCGGCCCCGGACGGTCGTGAATCCTTGCTCGCCATGGGTCGTCAGCTCGACCCGGGGACGAGAACCGCGTTCTCCAGCTCGCCGCCCTCGTCGAGCGCCGCGACGTTGTGCGCGACGATGTCGGCGAGACGATCCCAGTGTTTCGGCGTGTGGCCGCCCGTGTGGGGCGTGATGAGGCAGTTCTCGAGATCCCAGAGCGGGTGGTCGTTCGGAAGCGGTTCGGGATCGGTCACGTCGAGCGCGGCGCCGCGGATCCCCTCGGTCTGCAGCGCCGAGACGAGCGCGTCGGTGTCGACGATCCCGCCGCGGGCGGCGTTGACGACGACCGCGTTCGGCGGGAGCGTCGCCAGTTCCGCCTCGCTGACGAGCCCGCGGGTCAGGTCGTTGAGCGGGCAGGCGACGACGACGTAGTCGCTGCGGGCGAAGGCCTCGTGAATATCGTCCTCGTCGAAGCCGAGCACCTCGTCGGTCGGACCGCCCTTCTCGGGCGTGTAGCGGATGCCGATCGTCTCGACCTCGAACCCCTGGAGTCGCTTGACGACCTCCCGCCCGATCGAACCGAGGCCGACGATCGTCACGGTGCTGTCCGTGAACTCGTACGATTGGAAGTGACGCCACTCGCCGTTTCGCTTGCGGCGCCACCCCTCGTGGAGCCGCCGGGCGAACACGAGCACGTTCCCGATCGCCTGCTCGGCGATGCCCGGCGCGTGGATACCGCCCGCGTTCGTGACGGCGACGCCGTGCTCGTCGAGCGCGTCCATCGGCACGTGGTCCGTGCCCGCGAACGTGCACGCGAACAACTCGAGCCGATCGGCTCGTTCGAGGAGGTCCTCCTCGATCGTGATCCCGGTCACCACTTGCGCCTTCGGGACGAGTTCGCGCTCCTCCTTCGGCGTTCGCGCCAGCGCCACGTCGGAGTCGGGCAGTCGCTCGCGCAGCGTTTCGACGTACGATTCCATCGACAGTCCCTCCGTCCCCTCTCGGAGAACGACGATATCTGGATTCTCGCTCATATCGATCGGTGCCGCGTCGGACGGACGCGTTGTGTGACGATCGAGACGCCGTACCTTATCCCTTTTGTGTACACGACGTAACCGATGATTGTGTATAATTAAGTCGGTGGAGCGAGTCAGTCGCTAGCATGAGCGAATCGATTCGCGATCGGCTCGTCGCCGTCCGACGCGACCTGCACCGCCATCCGGAGCCCGCGTGGTGCGAATTCGCCACCACCGCGCGCCTCGTCGAAGAACTCCGCGCGCTCGACGTCGACGATCTCGCCGTCGGTCCCGACGCCTACGACCCCGCCGATCGGATGGCCGTTCCCGACGACGCAGAACTGGACCCCTGGTTCGAGCGCGCCCGAACGCGGGGCGTCGACGAGGCGCTGCTCGATCGGATGGCGGGCGGAAACACGGGCGCAGTCGCCATCCTCGACCGCGGCGAGGGGCCCGCGATCGGACTGCGGGTCGACATCGACGGCCTGTTCATCGAGGAGTCGACCGATCCGGACCACGCGCCGGCCGCCGAGGAGTTCCGCTCGGAGATCGACGGCACGATGCACGCCTGCGGTCACGACGCCCACATGACCTGGGGACTGGCCGTTCTCGAAGCGATCTCGGAGAGCGACTTTTCGGGTCGACTTGTCGTCTTCTTCCAGCCCGCCGAGGAGACCAGCGGCGGCGGTTGTCCGATGGCGAACAGCGACTACACCGCCGATCTCGACTACCTGCTGGCGGTCCACGTCGGCCTCGACCACCCCACGGGCGAGGTCGTCGCCGGCATCGAGAAGCCGCTCGCGATGTGCCACGTCGACGCGACGATCGAGGGGACCTCCGCGCACGCGGGGAAGGCGCCCAACGAGGGCGACAACGCGATCCACGCGCTCGGAACGGCGATCGAGAACGCGTACGGCATCCCGCGTCACGCCGACGGGATGACCCGGGTGAACATCGGTCGGGTCGAGGCGGGAACGACGAGCAACGTCATCGCCGAGCACGCCACCCTCAAGGCGGAGGCCCGCGGCGAGACGACGGAACTCATGGAGTACGCGAAGTCGCGACTCCGCCGCGTCATCCGCAACGCCGCGGAGCTCCACGGCTGCCGCGCGGAGGTCGAAATCGAGAGCGAGTCGCCGCGGGCCGACAGCGATCCCGAACTGCAGCGCCTCGTCGCCGAGGTTGCTCGCGGCGTCGCGGGCGTCGACACCGTGCTGCCGAGCGCGGACTTCGGCGCCAGCGAGGACGCCACCTTCCTGATGGAACGGGTCCAGGAGAACGGGGGGCTCGCGTCGTACATGATCGTCGGCACCGACCACCCGACGAGCCACCACACGCCGACGTTCGATGTCGACGAACGGAGCCTGGAGATCGGCGTCTCGGTGCTCACGGAGTCGATCCTCGCGCTCACGGAGCGTCGGCCATGACCGGGCCGCGATCGCCGGTCACCGTCGAGGACGTCGAGCGGGCCCGCGATCGGATCGACGATGTCGTCCACCGCACGCCGCTCGACACGTCGCGAACGTTCGCGGAGATGAGCGGCGCGGCCTCGGTCGGCCTCAAACTCGAGAACGTCCAACGGACGGGCTCGTTCAAGATCCGAGGCGCGTACAACAAGATGGCGCAGCTTTCGCCCGAGGAACGCGAAACCGGCGTCATCGCCTCGAGCGCCGGAAACCACGCCCAGGGCGTCGCGCTCGCCGGCGACCTGCTCGACGTGGACACCACGATCGTCGTGCCGGAGGTGACCCCCGCGGCGAAGATCGACGCGACGCGGGGCTACGGCGCCGAGGTCGTCGTCGAGGGGGACATTTACGAGCGCTCCTACGAGTACGCCCTCGAACGCGCCGAGGTGTCGGGCCGAACGTTCGTCCACCCCTTCGACGACGAGGCGATCATCGCCGGCCAGGGGACGATCGGGTTCGAACTGCTGGAGCAGTTCCCCGAACTGGACACCGTCCTCGTCGCGATCGGCGGCGGCGGCCTCATCTCGGGCGTCGGTACGGTTCTGAACGCCCACGATCGGGACGTTCGCATCGTCGGCGTCCAGCCCGAGGGCGCCGCCCACGCCAAACCGTCGCTTGAGGCCGGCGAGATCCGCGAACTGTCGGACGTCGACACAGTCGCGGAGGGGATCGCGGACACCCGCATGCTTTCGACCACCTTCGCGGTCGCCCGCGAGGTCGTCGACGACGTCGTGGCCGTCGACGATCGCGAGATCGCGACCGCGGTGGCACTGCTGGCCGAGCGGGCGAAGACCGTCGCCGAGAGCGCCGGCGCGGCGCCGCTGGCCGCGCTGCTGTCGCATGAACTCGACGTCGCGGGCGAGCACGTCGCCGTCCTCGTCTCCGGCGGGAACGTCAATCTCACCGAACACGCCGACCTGACCCGCACCGGGCTCGCCGAACTCGGGCGCTACGTCGACGTTCGCCTGGCGATCGAGGGCTGGCCGACGACGCTCGGGGCCGTGATGGAGACCGTCGAAGACCGCGGCGCCGAACTCGACCGGCTGGAACGCGCCGATCGGACCGCGGTCGATCACCCGAACCGAACGCCCGTGACGATCGGCCTCGAAGGCAGCGGACCGGATCACCTGCGCGAGGTGCTCGCGGCGCTCTCGGAGATGCAGGGCGTGACGATCGTCGAGCGGACTCCGGACGTCTCGTAGGAGTTCGTCGGGTTTCAGGTCGAACGACTGCCGGCAGAACCGACGGCGAACGCGGAATCAGTCGGAGTACAGCTCCGTCGCGGCCCCGCCGTCACCGCCTCCGTTTCCGTCTCGGGAAGCCACGTGTCGGGCCACTTCTCGGTGCTCGTGTTCCCGCATGAGGTGATCTTCGAGGGTGCGATCGAGCGCCAGCGTGTTGCCGCAGATCGGACACTCGACCGGGGGTTGAAACGTCATCTCACGAGTATTCGACCGGTTCGCGAAAGACGGTTCAGCTTGCACATGCTCGCGGCGGACCCCCGGACCTGAGGGGGTTCCGTCGAAGACTAGGCGACCTTCGCGGTCGTTCCGGCCGCTTCGATCGCCTCGCGGAAGATCGAGACGCCGAGTTCGATCTCGCGCTCGGTCGAGTCCAGCGGCGGGAGCAGCCGGACAGTCTTCTTCCCGCAGCCGAGCGTGAGCAGACCGCGTCGCAGCGCCTCCTGGACCACGGCGGTGCGTCGCTCCGGCGTGTCGAACTCGACCGCGAGCATCAGTCCCGTGCCGCGGACGTCCTCGACGTGGGACGGCGCGCCGTCCCGGAGCAGTTCTTTCGCCTGCTCGCCGCGTCGGGTAGCGTTGTCGAGCAGGTCGTGCTCCTCGATCGCCTCCAGCGTGAACGCGCCCATCATCGAACCCAGCAGATCGCCGCCGCCGAACGTCGATCCCAGGCGGTTCTTCTCGCTGGGGAACACCTCCGATCGGGAGATGGTCGCGCCGACGCGCAGCGCCTTCGCGCTGGCGATGACGTCGGGTTCGATCGGGTAGTGATCCGAAGCCCAGATCTCGCCGGTGCGACCGACGCCGGATTGGATCTCGTCGACGACCAGCGGAATGTCGTACTCGTCGGTGACGTCAGCGACCTCCTGTACGAACCCCTCGCTCGGGAAGCGGTAGCCGCCGACGCCCTGGATCGGCTCGAGGATCAAGAAGGCGATCTCGTCGGGATCAATGTGACCGCCCTCCGGCGAGAGGGTGCCGCGGAGCCGCGAGCTCGATCCGGTGAAGAATCCGCAGTCGCAGGGGTCGCCGGAACTGTCGCGGGCCCGACAGTCGCAAAACGGGATCGTTTCGATGCCGCCGATCTCGGGGTAGTGGCGCGTGTAGACCGACTTGGACTTCGTGATCGAGAGCGTCCCCAGGGTCCGGCCGTGGAAGCTGCCGGCGAAGGCCACGCCGTACTTCGCAGGCGCCCGGTGGTCGTGGGCGATCTTCATCGCGTTCTCGACGGCCTCCGCGCCGGAGTTCGAAAGGAAGACCGTGTCCATCCCGTACTGGCTCGAGACGTTGACGAGTCTCTCCATCAGGTGGCTCGAGCCCGGAAACTCGGCCTCGGCGGGGTCGGAACCGGCTCCGAAGTACATGTCCTGGCCGGCGATCTTCATCGGCTCGACGAGGTCGAACTCGCGGAGTTTCGACGTGATCTTCTCGTTGTTGTAGCCGAGCGGCGCCGCGCCGATGTGACAGGTGAAATCGAGCAACACGTTGCCGTCGACGTCCGTGACGAACGGGCCGTCGGCCTCGCGGGTGACGTCCCAGACGAACTCGTGGGAGTACTCGCTGGGCGCGGAGTACTCCTGATGGAAGTCGACCCATCGCTGCGCGTTCGGACCCGGAAGCTCGCCCGCGTCGGGTTCCGCCGTGTCCCTATCCATACACAGTTTATGTTTACATCGTACATTAAAACTTGTTATCGATTCTCGAGGGGACGGAGCGAAACAGCGCTCGTCGGTCGGGCGCGCGAGAAAAGCGAACAGCATGACGGCCGACGCGACGCGTCGGCCGGAGAGGCAGAGGGCGTCGGCGTCTCAGTCGTCGTCCGATTCGACGGGGCCGCCGGGCGGCGATTCGGGTTCAGTCGTCGCGCTCGAGCCCACGAGGACGGTTTCATCTTGCAGGAGCACGCGGCCGTAGTTCGAGCCGAAGTTCTTGATCAGCGAGAGCATCGCGAGGAAGCAGACGAAGGCGAACGGTGCGCCGGTGATGATGACGGCGTCCTGAAGCGCGCCGGTTCCGTCGTTGCCGCCGATGATCATGAGGATCGCCGCGGTCACGCCGAGGACGACGCCCCAGAAGATCCGGTTGATGGTCGATGGGCGGGCCTTGCCGCCGGTCGTCATCATCGAGACGGCCAGCGTCGAGGAGTCGGCCGACGTGACGAAGAATGTCGTTACGAGAACCATGAAGGCGATCATGAACACGGTTCCAAGGGGGAACGCCTCGAAGAGGATGAAGCCCGACAGTTCCGGTGTGTTGTTGGCGATGACGGTGCTGAAGTCGGCCGTGCCATTGTGGTGGTACATCAGGGCAGTGCCGCCGACAAACGTGAACCACGGGATGGTCGCCGCAGAGGTCGCGACGATCCCCGTGAACGCGACCTCGCGGACGGTCCGACCCTTGGAGATGCGGGCGATGAACAGGCCAGCGAACGGTGACCACGAGAGCGCCCACGCCCAATAGAAGACAGTCCATGTGTTGACCCACGCCGTGCCACCTTCGTCGCCGGCACCGGTGTAAAGGCTCATAGAGACGAAATCGGTGATCATTCCGCCCACAGCCTGTGAGCCGAGCAGGAGCAAGAACAGCGTCGGTCCCAGGAAGAACGTCGCAACCATGAGCACGACGAACAGCACCATGTTGAAGTTCGATAATCTGCGGATCCCCTTGTCGACCCCGAGCACCATCGAGATCGTAAAGAGGAGCGTCATCATCGTCACCACGAGGAGGATACCGACGTTCCCCAGGCTGATCCCCCACTGGTAGTTAAGGCCAGCGATGAACTGGCTCCCGATGAAGCCGAGTGAGGTCGCCACGCCACCGATCGTCGCGAAGACGGCGAGGATGTCGACGACCTTTGCGACCGGGCCGTCGAGGTTATCGGCGCCGATGATCGGCGTCAGCGCCGAAGAGACGCGGAGCGGGACGTTCTCGTAGTTGTACGCGAAGTATCCGATCGCGAGCCCCATGATCGTGAACACGGCCAGCTGTGGCAGCGCCCAGTGGAACAGTGTCTGCTGGATCGCGATTGGGACCGCCTCGCTCGTCCCGGCCTCGATGCCGAACAGCGGTGACGGGGAATCGTAGTAGAACAGCGCCTCCGTCGGTCCCCAGAACACGACACCGGCTGCGAACCCGGCGGAGTACAGCATCGCGAAGAACGACAGGAAACTGTACTCCGGATCCGAGTCTCCCATCTTGATCTTGCCCCACGGCCCGACGATCAGGAACAGGAGGAAGATGACGATCAGGAATACGATCACCAGTAGTGCCCAGTTCAGATAGGCGAGGACCTCGGTCTGGACGGTCGAAATCCCGTTCGAGACGAACTCTTGGTCGATGAAGAACGCTGCAATCACGCCGACCGTAAGCAACGCACCGAACAAGAAAACCGTCGGATCGATCTCCTCGAAGAATTCGCCGACCATCCCCTTCTCGGCATCGCTCATTCCGTCCCACCTCCGGTTCCGAACAGCACCGTAGCTGATCCACCCTGTTTCTGCCTCAGCCGGACTGTGCCGTGCAATGGCATACCGAGATTATCGATAGTGTACTTAATAAAAATTTTCTTTTCGTATCTGGCATATACAGATTATGTTTATCGTCGGGAAGTTGTCACGCCCGGTCAGATCCGTTCGAACCGACCGCCGGTCGTCGACGAATACGCGGATCCAAAGGTCTGTCGACCAGGTTCCGTCAGCGCATTCGCCACCCAAGACCGTCCGTCCGACGCTCGAACGGAGACCTCGGCGGGACGAGGGTTACGCGGAGAAGGCCCGTTCGACGGAAGCTTCGATAGCGACGGCGGAAAACGGTAGCAGAATACGACGGCGGAGATGGCAGAGTGCGGCAGCGATCGACGTGGTCAGCGGACGACAGCAGCTCCCGTCAACGATGAGCGATCCGCTCAGTTCGTCAGCTCCTTGAGTCGCTGTTCACGGGATTCGGCGCTCTCGTTTACGTTCCGGGCGTACTCGTCGACGCGATCCTTGATATCCTCGCGCGTCGCCTCCGGGGAGAAGTCGTCGGACATGGTCAACAGGCGGACGAACGCCCGAAGCTCCTCGTCGGTCAGCTGGGCGAACTCCTCGTTTTCGAGCTTCTCGATCACCTCGTCGACGTCGATCTGACCGACCGGGTCGACGTTGAACTCGACGTTAACCATCCGGTAGTTCGAGCCGGCGAGTCGCTGTTCGGCCTTGCCGACGCCCTCGGAGAGCATGTCCTTGAACGGCGTGTAGTACCCCATCGTCCCGAGGTGGAGAAACGCGAGCATGTCCGTGATACCCTGCGTGTACGCGTCGCGTTCGTCGTCGTCGGGGTCGAAGACCGTCTTTCGGTCCCGGTCTTCCATGTATTCGAAGAGGATGCTGAAATCGAGTATCGCGTTCCGCACGCGGCGCCGAATGCGGTTTCGTTTCTGTTTTTTGGAGTGATCGGTGTAGTCCGTCTTCCGACCGAGCAGGAAGTCGCGATCGGACGGTGTGAGGATCCCGCGGGGCCGATCGGAGTCCGCTGCCGTCCGGAGCGACTCCGGCACGTCGTCCTGACTCATACAGGGAACACGGGCACCTCGCGAATTAACACTTCTGATCGAACGAATTCGACACGTCACCGAACGGTTTTCGCCGGTCGTCGGCCGGAGTTACGGGTGTCGACGGGAGAGTTCGACGGCGGCGTCCGCGAGGACCGAGACGCCGATCCCCAGGCTCGCTTCGTCTACGTCGAACGTCGGCGTGTGGTGATTCGTCGGGTGGTCGGTGCCGACGAGCAGGTACGAGGCCAGCCCGCCCTCGCTCTGGACGCGATCCATCAGGTACGTCACGTCTTCGCTGACGCCGAACTCCGCGCTCGGCAGCACGGTGTCGACGCCGGGGACCCGTTTCGCGACGGAGCTCACGAGGTCGCGGAGTTCGGGGTCGCTATCGACCCGCGGCGATTCGCTGATCATCCGGGGCGTGACGTCGCAGTCGTGCATCTCCGCGGCGGCGTACAGTACGCGCTCGAGTTCCGTCCGCACGTACTCCATGAGCGCCGTCGTCTCCCCGCGGACCTCGCCTTCGAGCGTGATCTCCTCGGCGATGACGTTGCTCGCGGTCCCGCCGTCGACCCGACCGAAGTTCACCCGGGTCATCCCGTCGGCGTGGCGCGGGATCGCGTACGCGTTCTGCACCGCGGTCGCCATCGCCTGCATCGCGTTCGCCCCTTCGTTCGGCGCCTTGCCCGCGTGCGCGCTCGCCCCCTCGAACGTCACCGTCAGGTGCGCCATGGCGAGCGGTTTCTCGACGCCGGCGATGACGGTCCCCGTCGGATTGTTGAGTCCGATGTGGACCGCGAGCAGGTACTCGACGCCGTCGAGGTAGCCGCCCTCGGCCATCGCCTTGCCGCCGCCGGAGATCTCCTCGGCCGGCTGGAAAAACACCGTGAACGTCCCCGCAAACTCGCTCGCCTTGATCGCCTCGACCGCGCCCAGCCCGATCGCGACGTGCGCGTCGTGGCCGCAGGCGTGCATGTAGCCGTCGTGCTCGGAGCGAAAGCCCTCGTCCGCCGGTCGGTGGCCGGGTTCGTCGGACTCCCGCAACGAGATCCCGTCCATGTCGACGCGCAGCCCGACCGAGGGGCCCTCGCCCTGCTCGACGACGGCGACGACCCCCGTGTGACCGTCGGCGGTTCGCTCGAGCACGTCCGATCGGACGCCGGCCCCGCGTGCGCGTTCGAACCAGGGCTCGAGTTCCTCGGCGTCGGGGACGGCCATCCGCGCATCGGAGGCGAGCGCCTCGCGGCCGACCGCGATCTCGTCGACCCCGATCCGCTCGAGTTCGTCGACGATCCGGCCCGTGGTCCGGTACTCCCGCCAGCCGGGTTCGGGGTATCGGTGGAACTCCCGCCGGAGGTCGCGCAGCCGTTCGCGTCCGTCGAATGCCATCACTCCCCGGGTCTATGACCAGGAACTACTTAATCGTGATCGATAATCGTGTACTCCGTACGAACGGGATATCCGATCGGCGGTCCGGGTGTGACGGGAGAGCGATACGCCACGAGAAGCGGGTCGATCAGCAGACGGCGATCGCGTCCATCTCGACGCGGACGTCCTCGGGAAGCCGCGAGACCTCCACGCAGACTCTGGCCGGCGGGTCCTCGCCGAACCGCGCGCCGTAGGCCTCGTTGACGTGCTCGTAATCCTCGAGATCGGTGAGGTAAACGGTGACCTTCACGACATCGTCGAGTCCGTCGCCGCCGGCCTCGTCGACGACCGCGGCGACGTTGTCGAGCACGCGATCGGTCTGGTCTCGAATATCGCCGTCGACGGCCTCGCCCGTCGCCGGATCGACCGGCCCGTAACCGGAGACGTAGAGCGTGTCGCCGGTGCGGATACCCTGCGAGTACGGATTGTCGGAGTTCGGTGCGTCGTCGGTTTCGACGGGATGTGCGTCGGTCATGGTGTGCGTCGGGTTTCCGTCCGGTCAGGCGGTTTGTGCGGCCTCTTCGGTCGCGTGTTCGATCGCGTCTACGATGACGTCCAGGGCCGTCTCGGCGAGGTCGTGCGTGAGCACGAGCGGCGGCAGGAGTCGAAGGATGCTACCGTGCCGGCCAGCGGTCCAGACGAGGACGCCGCGCTCGAAACAGTACTGCTGGATGGCGTCGACGAGGTCGCCGTCCGGGGCGCCGTCCGCGTCGACGAACTCGGCGCCGATGAACAGGCCCCGTCCGCGCACGTCGACGAGCCGATCGGTCTCCTCGGCCGCTTCGTTCAGCCGGTCCTGAATGTACTCGCCGAGTTCGCGGGCGTGGGCCAGCAGGTCGCGTTCCTGGATGTACTCGATCGCGCGAGTCCCGGCCCGCATCGCGACCACGTGACCGCGGTAGGTGCCGGCGTGGTCGCCCGCTCCCCACGTGTCGAGATCCTCGTGGTAGATCGTCGCCGACAGCGGAAATCCGACGCCGCCGAGCGCTTTGGCGGAGGTCATCGCGTCGGGCGTCACGCCCGCCCAGTCGCTGGCCCACCACTCGCCGGTGCGGCCGAATCCGCTCTGGATCTCGTCGAAGACGAGCGGGATGTCGTTGTCGTCGGCGATGTCGCGAAGCCCCTGCAGGAACCCCTCCGGAGGGGTCACGACGCCGCCCTCGCCCTGGATCGGTTCGACGAAGATGCCGGCGGGGTTGGCGAGGCCGCCGTACGGATCCTCGACGATCGCCTGCACCTCCTCGAGGGCGTGGTCGACCGCTTCCTGCGGATCTTTTCCCATGTGGACCGGGTACGGGTAGGGCGCGTGCACGACGTCCGAGAGCAGTGGCGTGTAGTGGCCCTTGAACTTCGTGTTGGAGGTGACGCTCATCGCGCCGGTCGTCGCGCCGTGGTAGGACCCGCGGAACGCGATGAGGCCGTCGCCGCCGGTGTTGTACTTGGCGAGCTTGATCGACGCCTCGATCGCGTCGCTGCCGGTGGGACCGCCGAAGACGACCTTGTTGGATCCTCGAAGTCCGTCGGGGGCGATCTCGTCGAGTTTTTCGATCAACTCGAGGCGCGCGTCGGTCGGGAAGTCGACCGTGTGCACCAGTTTGTCCGCCTGCTCGTGGACGGCCTCGAGCACGTAGGGGTTCGCGTGGCCGACGTTGAGCACGCCGATCCCCGCGAACATGTCGATGTACGCGTTGCCGTCGACGTCGCGAACGGTCGCGCCGCTGCCCTCCTCGAAGGCGACGGGGATGTCGTCGGGGTAGGCGACGGCGCTGCTGTCGATCTCGCGCTGTTTTTCGAGCAGTTCCCGGGACCGCGGCCCGGGAACGCTGTCGACCTTCGGCGCTTCCTCGTAGTGTAGGTCTTCGATCGGTGGGCCTGCCGTCATACGTAAGGCCAGGCGAAACAGTAATAAATAGTTTGTCCACAATAACCATATAATACATACACAGATATCGAACCCGGGCCGCGGCGGAGAACTCGAGAACGAGTACCGATACACACGATAATCGTATCCGGAGAGGATACACATGACAATCGCATCCGGATAGGGGGTGCCCTCCCGCGGGGATCCGCTCGGCCTTTTGCGCCGTCGCGCGTACGCGGCCGCTCGTCGAGCGAGAGAATCGAACGGCGCTCACCGACGGCAGTGTCGTCTGCAAGATACCCGCGACGAAGCGCCGCTCGAACTCGACGGAACCGGCGCCGCGCTCGACGAGTAGTACGAGATCAGCGGTCAGACCGAAGCCGGGACTGTTCCCGGAGAACGAGTTCCGGGCCGCGTCGCGATCGTCGCCCGATCACCAGGGTTCGTTCTTCAGTCCCAGCTTGTACGCGATCACGTTCGTCGCCACGTGCAGGACGGGCGTGAGGACGACCACGACGAGGACCACGTCCCACGTGAACACTTCGCGGAACCAGCCTGTCGCGAGCAGGGCCGTCAGCGGGAGCGAGACGACGACGAAATCCAGCTGATCGAGCCCGGGGAACATCGCTCCGCGCTGGCGACCGGTCCGTCGCTTGAGGAACGACGCGAGGATGTCGCCCAGCATCGCCCCGGTGGCGAGTCCGATCGCGGCCAGCGGTTCGAACGCCGGGACGTCGACCCCGATCGCCGCGCTGACGTCGTCCGCGAGAACCGACAGGACGGCCGCGAGCGCCAGTCCGGCGAGAATGCCCGCGGCCGTTCCACGCCACGTTTTTCCGTCTCCGAGGACCCGCTTGCCGTCCCACGTTCGGCCGCCGTCGATCGGCCGACCACCGCCGGCCAGCACCGCGGCGTTGTTGGGGACGTACGCGGGTAACATCGCCCAGAAGGCGACGACGATCGTCTCGATCACTGCCATATCGGCCGCGACGAACCCCGATGTCTTAACCGGCGGTGGTTTGTCCGCGCCGCCGGCCGTCGGAACCGATGTGAGCGGCGAGCACAATCACTAACTGCCTTAGTGGTCGCCTTACAAAATCGCTGTATGATCCCACCGATCGCAAACCGGTTCGTCGCCGGAGAGACGCCGGCCGAGGCGCTCGACCACGTACGGCAGTTGAACGATCGCAACCTGAAGGCGATCGTCAACCTGCTGGGCGAACACTACAACGATCGCGATCCCGTCGACGCCGACGCCGCGACGTACCGATCGCTCGCCGCCGACATCGCCTCCTCGGGCCTCGACGCGTGCATCTCGGTCAAGCCCTCGCAACTGGGACTCGACCTCGGCGAGGACGTGTTTCGCGAGGAGGTCACCGCGATCGTCGATTCGGCGGTCGAGGAGGACGTCTTCGTCTGGATCGACATGGAAGATCACACGACGACCGACGCGACGCTCGACGCGTTCGAAGCCCTCGCCCGGAAACACGGCGGCGGTGAGCGTTCCGGCGGAACGCGATCCACGTCGGACGGCGGGTCCGGCGCTGGCGTCGGCGTCTGCGTCCAGG
The DNA here is from genome assembly GCF_023028105.1 of Halosolutus gelatinilyticus. Lineage (NCBI taxonomy): Archaea > Methanobacteriati > Methanobacteriota > Halobacteria > Halobacteriales > Natrialbaceae > Halosolutus > Halosolutus gelatinilyticus. Next base: position 544,075 of record NZ_CP095491.1, on the reverse strand, counting down.
CGAACCTCAAACGCACCCGGGACGACGTCGAACGGCTCGCCGACGTTCCCGGCAAGGTCCGGTTCGTCAAGGGAGCCTACGACGAACCGGCCGAAATCGCCTACAAAGACAAGGCGGCGGTCGACCGCGAGTACGAGGCGCTGCTGGAGTACGCGTTCGAGCACTTCGACGGCGGCATCGCGGTCGGCAGTCACGATCCCGCGATGATCGACCGGGCGATCGAACTCCACCAGAAGTACGGGACGCCGTTCGAGGTCCAGATGCTGATGGGCGTTCGTGAAGACGCCCAGGAGGAGCTCGCCGACGAGTACGAGGTCTGGCAGTACGTCCCCTACGGTGGTCGCTGGAAGTCGTACTTCTATCGGCGCGTGATGGAGCGGAAGGAAAACCTCTGGTTCGCCGTACGGGCCGTCGTCGGGCGGTAAAGGGAAGGGCTCATTACCCCGTAGTGAGAGGTGCAGTACATGGGTTCGTGGAAGCGGGACTTCGCGAGTGGGCTGATCGTCCTCGGTCCGATCCTCATCACGTTCTACGTCATCCTCTGGCTCTACGGCATCGTCGCCGGGGTGACTCCGGGTCTGGGCCTCGAGGGGTCGACGCTCGAGCCGTTGCTCCCGTGGGACGGTTTCGACCAAACTCGCGCACACCTCGCACAGTTCCTCCGCGTGATCGTCGCGCTCACCGTCTTCATCATTCTCACCTTCTCCGTCGGCTACTTGATGCGGACGACGGTCGGCAGCCTCGTCGAGCGCGTCGTCGACGACGTCGCCAACCGCGTCCCCGTAGTTCGCGTGGTCTACAACGCCTCCAAGATGGCCGCCGAGACGGCCTTCGGAGAGCAGGAATCGCTTCAGAAGCCGGTCAAGATCGAGGTCTGGGACGGCCTCCGGATGACGGCGTTCAAGACCGGAAAGACGTCCGAAGACGGCAGGGAGGTGCTCTTTCTCCCGACATCGCCGAACATCACGACCGGATTCGTCGTCGAAGCCAACCCCGAGGACATCAGCGAACTCGACGAGGACGTCGAGGACGCGCTCACCCGCGTACTCAGCGCCGGGTTCGGCGACGCCAATCGAAACCGGATGGACGCGGGCGTCTCGATCGACGTCGTCGACGAGTCAGCGGCGAAAGGAACGGACGACTAGCGGTAGGCGATCGGAACGGCGGTTCCGGAATCGCGGGAGTGGAACGGACACGTTTTGAACGGCGGGTCCCTCCACCCGCGTATGAAGCGACGAGCCGTCATCGCTACGATCTCGAGTCTCGCGTTCCTGAGCGGCTGTTCGTCGATGCTCGGTGACGACGACCACGTCGAACTGCACGGCAGCGGCGACATCGCGGTCGTCGTCGACGACGACTCGGTCGATCTCTCCGCCGATCGGTTCCAGGCCGAACACGCCGAGAACCACTCGATGGCGTTTCACCTCCACGAGGGGGACGAACACTGGTACATGGAAGGCGAGAAGCCGGTGACGTTCGCGGAAGGGCTCGATCTTCTCCCCCACTTCGAGTACGAGGAGTCGAACGGAGACCGCGCCCTGACGATCGACGGGGAGACGTACGATTCGGCCGACTCCGGCACCGACGTCGCGTTCTACGTCAACGATGAGGCGGTCGATCCGGCCGAATACGAACTGCAGGACGGCGATGATCTTCGGGTCGAGATCAGTACTGAGGAGTGATGTCCGGGTCCGTAGAAAGCCGCAGCCGTGAGCGTGCTCGCCCTGGTGGGGCGAGCACGCGATCCGGGGAAGGTCAGGCTGTTGTTCGAGGGAATCATACCGCGAGCGAACCCGCAGGGTGAGCGAGCGGGCCGACGACCGATGTGGAATGCGCTCGGAGAGCGCATGAAACGGAGGGAGGAGTGCTTTTCATCAACGTTTTGCCGAGTGCGGTCGCCAGAGGCGACCGCACGCAGAGTAAAAGGTTGTTAGACGTATTCGAACCACTCGCCGTAGTCGTCGGTCTTGCGCTCGACCACGTCGAAGAACGCCGACTGGATGTCCTCGGTGACGGGGCCGCGGGAGCCGTCGCCGACGACGACGTTGTCGACCTTCCGGATGGGCGTGACCTCGGCCGCGGAACCGGTGAAGAATAGTTCGTCGGCGGTGTGGAGTTCGCCCCGCGAGATCGTGACGTTGTCGTGGACCGTGTACCCCATGTCTTCGGCGATCGTGATCACGGTGTCGCGGGTGATGCCGTCGAGGATCGACTCGGAGAGGCCGGGCGTGTAGAGTTCGCCGTCGCGGACGAGGAAGATGTTCTCGCCGGGGCCTTCCGCGACGTGGCCCTCCTTGTTGAGGACGATCGCCTCGGCGTAGCCGTGGCGGCGGGCTTCTTCGCCGGCCAGCAGGCTGTTGACGTAGAGGCCGGTCGTCTTCGCGTTCGTCGGGATCTGGCTGGAGGAGTGTTTGCGCCACGAGGAGATCATCACCTCGATGCCGTTCTCGAGGGCGTCCTCTCCGAGGTAGGCGCCCCACGGCCAGACGGCGATCGCCGTCTTGGTGGGGCAGTCCTGCGGGCTCACGCCCAGCGAGTTGTAGCCGTAGAAGGCGATCGGGCGGATGTAACAGGAGGGCAGTTCCTGGCGGCGGATGAGTTCCTTCGTCGCCTCGGTCAGTTCCTCCTTGGAGAAGCCGATGTCCATCTCGTAGGGTTTGGCCGACTCGAAGAGCCGATCGAGGTGTTCCTCCCAGCGGAAGATCGCGGGGCCCTCCGCGGTGTCGTAACAGCGCGCGCCCTCGAAGACGCCGGTGCCGTAGTGGAGTCCGTGGGTGAGCACGTGAATCTGCGCGTCGTCCCAGTCGACGAACTCGCCGTCCATCCAGATCGTGTCGACGTCCATCTCGTCGAATCCCATAGTCGTGTGTGTTGAAACCCACTGTACTAAGTGTTCGCGATTCGCAGGTCGGCGATCGGGTGCTCGGCGGTCGATCGAGACGGCGGGACTGAAACTGAACCGGGAGAAGCGACGGGCCGTCGCGGCGCGGCGTCAGTCGGCGGGGCGATCGGATTCGAGGAGGTCGTCGACCAGCCTGGTGAACCGATCGATCAGCCGGTCCGGTACGGTGGGTTCGACGATCGAGAGCAGCGGGGCGGTCCGCTCCGGCGCCGCGAGTGCGAGGCTGACGCGATCGCGATCGTCGTAGCGTTTCTCCACGATGTCGTGGGCGACCAGCCGATCGAGGTGGTACTCCAGGGTGCTGCGGGCGATTCCGAGGTCGTCGGCGACGGTCGCCGGGGCGACGGACTCGTTCTCGATCAGGTACACGACGATCTCCCGCGCCGTTTCGCGGCGGAACAGCGCGAGCGCGGCGCGTTCCCAGTCGTCGTAGCCGGGCGGATAGTAGTGGGTTCGGCCGTAGTGTTCGCTTCGAACGAGTTCGTCGTCTTCCAGCAGTCGGCGGACGTGGTACTGGATCTGTCCCGGCGCGAACTCCGACTCCCTGACGAGTTCGTTGAAATGGATGCCGGCGTTCGCGTGGATGCGATCGCGTATCCGTCGTCGAGTCTCGGTCATATGGATTTCGTGTACGTTCGTCCCGGACGATCGAGCGGGGACGGTGCGTACTACGAGGAGACCCGTCATAACGCGGGTCGATCGTTCCCGGCGGCTGGGAACGGTCCCGACGGCCCTGGCCCGCGTACGGACCGCGTAACTCGAGTCGACGGGACCGGAGCGGCTGACGCTCGTTCGGGCGCTCTAATGACCGTAACCGAAGAGCCTACATGACGTTTTCACCCAGGTACGGTATACGATCGCCGCTATGGACCACACGAGCCCGTTCGACATCCCGTGGCTGGACCCGCAACTGGCGCCGGTGCTGGTGGCGATCATCGTCCTCGCCGTCGTCGGGACGACGATCCTCTTCTGCTGCGGCGTCGTCGCCTATCGACGCCGGCGATCGACGCGGTATCTACTGATCACCGTGGTCCTCGGGCTGCTCGTGGTCCGATCGGTCGTCGGTCTCGGGACCGTGTTCGGACTGGTGCCGATGACGGTCCACCACCTCGTCGAGCACAGTTTCGACTTTACGATCGCCGTGCTCGTGCTGTACGCTGTGTATCGGGCCGGGACCCGAGCGGATCGGGTCTCGATCGGATCCGACGACGATTGACGGCGAGAACCGGACCGGGAGCGGACGATCGGGTACGGCGACGTTACCCAAGTCGCGCGGTGATCTCGCTGCCCTCCAGGTAGGTAAAGCCGTGCCGATCGGCGTAGGCGCGGGCGTCGGCGGGCGTGAGCGCGTGTCCGGTCTCGTCGTCGAGCATCTCGCAGACGACGACCGCGGTCGGAAGACCGGCCGCGTCGGCGAGGGCGACGCCGAGTTCGGTGTGGCCCTCGCGCTGGGCAAGCAGGTCGGGCGCGGCCTTCAGCAGGTGGACGTGGCCCGGAACGCGGAACTCTTCGGCGAAATCGATCTGAGATGGGGCGGCCGCCGCGTCGCCGAGCGCCCGGATGGTCGTCGATCGATCGGCGTCGGTGATCCCGGTGTAGGTGTCCTGATGGTTGACCGTCAGCGAGAACGAGGAGCGCTCGTCGTAGCCGAGTTCGTGATCGCCCGCGGCGGGGTGGTCGACCGCTTCGATGTAGAACGGAAGGTCGAACGCCTCCGCGATCTCGTGACCGAATGCGACGCAGATCAGCCCGCCGGCGTCGTTTCGAAGCCGGGCGACGGCCTCGGGCGTGACGGCGTCGGCGTGGTAGATGAGGTCGGTCTCGCCCTCGCGATCGGCCGCGTCGTGGACCAGCACGGGCTCGCCGACGCGAAGCGACTCGACGGCTCGATCGAACGGATCGGCGTCCGCGGCGCCCGCGCCGGCCTCACTCGGCCCCGCGTCCGACCGAGCGCCGGCGTGATGGCCGGTCATCGTCCGTCACCCACCGAGATGGTGACGTGGTCGCCGTCGTCCAGGTCGAGCGTCTCGCGGAGTTTGTCGGGGGCGATGACCTCGAGCTGGTCCTCGTCGTGGTGGGTCCGTTCGGGCGCGATGACGTGGGCGTCCTCGTACGCGTCGCCGTCGACAGTCTCGATCGTCGCCGGGTGGCAGACCGCGGGGCCGTAGGTCCGGTCCTCGTCCTCCCAGCCGTCGATTGGGACCGGTTCGAGCGAGGCGATCGCGCTCCGTCGACGGACGCTGTCCTCTCGGAGGTCGACGTTCAACGTCCCGGGGAACGGCTCGTAGCCCAGCCGCTCCTCGAACTGGCGTTTGTACCCCGGCAGCGAGATGTAGTGGCGGCCCTCGCCCATCCCGCTGGTGATCGTCCCGTCGAGTTCGACCTGGGAGTCGGACTCGAAGATGCGGCGGTAGTCCTCGTACTCGGCGTGGAGCGCGCGCTCGCCGGCGTCGGTGATCGCGACCCACTGGCCGTCGCTGACGGTGTCGCGCTCGAGCAGGTCGGCGCTCTCGAGGCGCTGGAGCCGGCGCGAGGCGGTCTGATTCGAGGCGTCGAGTCGAGTCGCGAGATGAGAACAGGAGATTTTCACGTCGCCCTCGAGCCCGCCCTCGAGCGCGAGGAGCTTGAGCACGGCCAGTTCGTCGTAGCCGACGGCGGACTCCGATGTGAGTGACATGGGAGTGGGTTGGACTCACCGCCCTAAAAGCATACCGAAAGCGGTACGCATAACAAAATTGTGATGGCGTTCGCGGGCGTCGATCGGCTACTCAATCATGCGAGGCCGGGAGCAAAAAGCCACCGATGGGCGCGAACGTGCGCACGCGGTCTCGCATCGGTCCCATGCTAGGTATCGCGCGCAGAGATTGCAATCGTCCCGACGAGGCCATCCCGAACGATCGGGTGGACGCGGTTCGTGCTGGCCCGTGACCGCCACGAGACGGCACTCGTATAACAATGCAAGCCGGTCTCTTTTAAGGCGGTCCGTTGAGGCTTCCTCCAGACGTCTATGAGACGACTCCTCAGGGCTTGTTTCGCGCTGTTGACGCTTACGGGTCTTCCCTACGTGACCTATCTCGCCGCGTACTATCTCCTGCGACCGTCGGGTTCTCCGGCGAACGGGTGGCCACGGGAGCCGTCGGTCAGCATCGTCCTTCCGACCTACAACGAGGCGGCGATCGTCGAATCGAAACTCGAAGAACTCGTCGAACTGGACTACCCGATGGACCGGGTCGAGATCGTCGTCGTCGACTCGAGCGACGACGGGACGGCCGAACTGGTCGAGACGTTTTTCGCGGGCCGATCGGCGCCGGAACTGACGCTCATCCACAAGGACGAACGCGAGGGGCTGGCGACCGCGCTGAACGAAGCCTACGCCGCCGCTGCCAGCGAGATCGTCGTCAAAACCGACTGCGACTCTCGGATCGCGCCCGACGCCGTCCGGAAGGCGGCGGCGAACCTCGCCGATCCAGAGGTCGCGGCGGTGACGGGCCGCAACGCCGAGGTGATCGGCGGCAGCGAGGTCGAACAGGGCTACCGGGACGTCCAGACGATGATCCAGGTGCTCGAGTCGCACCTCGATTCGACGCTGATCTTCCACGGTCCGTTCTCCGCGTTCGAACGCGACGCGATCGTCCCCATCGACTCGGACTCGGTCGCCGACGACTCCGAACTCGCGCTGAAGATCCGCCGCAACGGCGGCCGAGTCGTCTTCGATCCGGAGATTCACTACCGGGAGGCGGCCCACTCCGAGTTCGGCAAGCGTCGCGAACAGAAGGACCGTCGGGCGATGGGGCTGTTACGACTGCTGTGGCGACAGCGCGACGCGATCGGTAGTCACGGGCTCTACGGCCGGGTCGTGCTGCCGTTCAACTGGTGGTTCATGGTGATCTCGCCCTGGCTCCTCGCCGGTTCGATCGCGCTCGCGACGGTCGGGTCGCTGGCCCTGGCCGGCCCCTTCGGACTCGCGGTCCCGGCTGCGCTGTTCGGCTTTACGACCCTCGGCTCGCGGGACGCGCTCGGCCCGCTCCAGCCCGCCTACGCGCTGTTCGACACGCAGGTCTCGCTGCTTCGCGCGAGCGTCGCCCTCGTCCGCGCCCGCGGCGACGAGGACGAAACGATCGACGGGACCTGGGCGCCCGATCGGGAACTCCGGGAGGTGTTACAGTGACCGACGTCGCGATCCTCCACGATCGCTTTCCCGGCGTCGGCGGCGGCGAGGAGTTCGCGATCGAGGCCGCCCGAGTGCTCGACGCGCCGATCTACACGACCTACGTCGCGGAAGGGACGGATCTGCCGGACGACGTCGAGGTGATCCCGTTCCGGCAGGCCAAGTACACCTCGCTTCCGTGGCGGCCGTTCCTCGAGTGGAAAAACGAGGGGATGAACCCCCTCGAGACGCTCAACGTCGCGCTCGACCTGACCGACGCCCACGACGATCTCGCCGGATACGACGTGGTCCTCGAGAGCGCGCCGCTGTCGAAGTACTACGTTCCGGAGGTCGACCAGCGGATCGTCCACTACCCCCACAGCCCGCCGCGGTGGCTGTATGACCTCTACCGCGATCGGCTCTCGTCGTTCGAGTATCCGTTCGTCGAGACCGCGATCAAGGGCTACGCGAAGGCGTGGCGGGCGATGGACAAGGAGGCCAACGACTACGTCGATCGGTTCGTCGCGAACAGCGAGCTCGTCCGCGATCGGATTCGACGCTTCTACGATCGCGACGCCGAGGTCGTCTACCCGCCGGTCACCGGCGACTGGCGCGACGAGGGCGACGACGGCTACTTCGTCACCTGGTCGCGGCTCGCCCCCGAGAAGCGGATCGATCTGATCGCGAAAGCGTTCGCGGGGCTCGACGAACGGCTCGTGATCGCGGGCGACGGGAAACAGCGCGAACGACTCGAAGCGATCGCGGCGGCCCACGACAACGTCGAGGTGCGAGGCTACGTTGACGACATCGAGTCGCTCGTCGCTCGGGCCACCGCGGTCGTCTACGCGCCGAAGCAGGAGGACTTCGGCCTCGTCGGGGCGGAGGCGATGATGGCCGGGAAACCGCTGCTCGGCGTGGACGAGGGATTCACGCGGTATCAGGTCCAGGGCGAGCGGACTGGCCTCCGCTTCGAGCCGACCGTCGCGTCGATCCGGGACGCCGTTCGCCGGTTCGATCCCGACGACTTCGACTCGGTGGAGATCCGCGAGGAGGCGCGGCGGTACGAGTACGATCGGTTCGCCCGGGGGCTCCGAGAGGTCGTCGAGGAGGTGGCCGCCGGAGCGCCGGGTTCTCGGCTCGCCGAGGACCCACCGCGGCGGGAGGCACCCGAGGAAAGCGACGCCGACGAGGCGGAACGAACGGCGCTCGAGGGGGTGACCGACGAGTGACCGCCGCGGCCGTGGCGGGGATCTCCCGACCGATCGACCACCCGGATCCCCGGATCTCGGTGGTCGTGCCGACGATCCCGGCGAACGACCACGACGCAGTCGTCGACCGCCTCCGCGCGCAGACGGCCGACGCCTACGAGGCGATCGTCGTCGACGACGCGACGCTCGACATCTGCGAGGCGCGCAACGCGGGCATCCGGGAGGCTCGCGGCGAGATCGTCGCGCTGACCGACGACGACTGTCGGCCGTCCGGCGAGTGGCTCTCGCGGATCGAGGCCGCGTTCGATCGCGATCCGGGCCTGGTCTGCCTCGAGGGAAGCGTCCGCGGCGGCCGAACCTACGACGGCGAGCGCCGCTACGTCGGCTGCAACCTCGCGTTCGATCGCGAGGCGGCGCTCAACGTCGGCGGCTTCCGCTCCGAGTTCGCCGGCTGGCGCGACGACACCGAGTTCGGCTGGCGGATGGAACGCGACGCTTCCGGTCGCTGCGCCTATCGCGACGAGGTCAGCATGCACCACCCCGACCAGCCGCGGGCGACGATCGACGAGGACCTCGAGGCCCGCCTGCGCCGGGAGTACCCCAGACGGTACGAGGAGGTCATCGTCCCCGACACCCTGCCGGGGCGGGTCAACGACTGGCTCTGGCGCAAGGGGTTCTGGAACCTCGTCGATACGATCCGCTACGACCTCCCGAACGCCGTTCGATCCGACAGATGACGAAGAACGCTACCCCCTCAATCGAACTATGACCAACGTCGCACTAGTCGTCCTCGACACGCTCCGGTACGACGCCTTCGAGGAGCACTTCGACTGGCTGCCCGGCACGCGGTTCGAGCACGCCTGGAGCACGAGCCACTGGACGGTTCCGGCCCACGCCTCGCTGTTCACCGGCAGGTACGCGAGCGAGGTCGGCGTCTACGCCGATGCACAGACCTTCGACTGCCCCGGCCCCCTGCTCGCCGAGCGCCTGCAGACGGCCGGCTACGCGACGCGAGCGTTCAGCGCGAACCCGAACCTCTCGCCCGTCTTCGACGCCGATCGCGGCTTCGACGAGTTCGAGCTGAGCTGGCGCATCCGACATCACGGTGACGACCTGTTCGACTGGGACGGCTTCATCGCGGAGACGCGCGACCAGGGGCCGGAGCGGTACGCCCGCGCGCTCAAGGAGGTCCTGCTGGGGGATAATCGGACGCTCCCGTCGCTGAAACACGGCGCCGTACTGAAACTTCGAGACACCCCGCTCGCGAGTCAGGTCGAGCACGTCGACGAGGGCGCGAGCACCGCACTCGAGATGGTTCGCGACGCGAGGTTCGGCGACGACGAGTTCGTCTTCCTGAACCTGATGGAGGCCCACTCGCCGTACGACCCGCCTCCGGAGTGGAAGACGGTCGACGTCGACATCGACGGACTCGCCGCTTCGCTCGGGGAACCCGACGACGATCCCGCGGACCTGCGGCGGGCGTACGACGACTGCGTCCGGTACCTCTCGCGCGTTTACGAACGGATCTTCGCCGAACTGCGCGAGTCGTTCGACGTGATCGTCACGGTCAGCGACCACGGCGAACTCCTCGGCGAACACGGCGGCTGGGAGCACCTCTCGGGCATCTACCCGGAACTCGCCCGCATCCCGCTGTCGGTCTACGACGCCCGGGACGGGAGCGTCGAGGGGGTCGCATACAACGATCGATCGGTCTCGCTCATGGACGTCCACGAAACCGTCCTTGCCGCGGCGGGCCTCGAGTCCGATCCCGAGGCGCGGGGGCGGGACCTCACCGACCTCCCGGACGCCGATCCCGGTCCCGTTCGGGAACCCCAGTCCGAGAGTGCGGATGGTGACACCGGGGAGCCCGCGGCGGACGGGTTCCGCGAGGGCGAAACCCTCGTCGAGTACCACGGGCTGCCCGAGCGACACCTCGACGCCCTGCGCCGAAAGGGGTTCGAAAACCTCGACCACCGCGCCGAGTGGCTCGACGGCGTCGCCGTCCGCGGCTACTTCGGCTACGAGACGTTCGACGGGTTCGAGGAGTGGGGCGAGTCGCCCTACGATGACCCGCGGGGGCGGCTCGAGGCGCTCGTCGAGACGATCGATCGGCGGACCGACGTCTCCGAGGACCGCGAACTGGACGAATCGGTGATGCGACAGCTGGAGGACTTGGGATACGCATGACGTCGGGAGCGTCGTATCCGCGGAGACGTCCGGAGCCGCTTCGGGAGGTGGTCGGCTGATGGGCGTCGGCCGATTCGTGCGACGGCTCCCGGACCGCGGCGTTCGACGATCGATGAAGATCGTCTACGAGTGGCTCGGACGGCAGCTGTGGATGGGCGACTTCGCCGACGAGACCGTCTTCGACCGCGAATGGGACGTGCTCGTCCTGCTGGACGCCTGTCGGGTCGACCTGATGGCCGACGTCGCCCCCGAGTACGAGTGGCTGCCTTCGTCCGAGGCCGTCGAGGCGGGCGCGATCGACTCGGTCGCGGGCTCGTCGAAGGAGTGGATGCGCCGGACGTTCGATCCCGAGCGTACGGATCCGGCCGAACTCTCGCGGACGGCCTACGTAACCGGGAACCCGTTCTCCGCGGAAGTCCTCGGTGACGACCACCCGCTCGGGCTGCTCGACGAAGTGTGGCGGTACGCCTGGGACGACGACCTCGGCTCGATCCGACCCGAGCCGATCACCGATCGGACGATCGACGCCCGCCGCTCCGGCGAGTTCGATCGCGTGGTCGTCCACTGCATGCAGCCCCACGTCCCGTTCCTCGATCGGCCGGACCTGCACGCGGGCTACCGGCCCGAGGAGTGGGGATCGCCGGATTCGGTCGTCGACGCGGACGAAACGGGGCTGAACGTGTGGGGCCGCGTCCGGGACGGGGACCTCGAGCGAGACGAGGTGTGGGCGGCCTACGCGGACAACCTCCGCCTCGGCCTGGACGCGGTCGACGCGCTTCGGCACAACGTTGACGGAACCCTGGTAGTGAGTTCGGACCACGGGAACGCGCTGGGCGAACTCGGCATCTGGGGCCACCCCGACAAGCCCGTCTCGAGCGTCCGGCGGGTGCCGTGGATCGAACTCGAGGCCCGCGACGAGGGGACGAGGGAGTCGACGCTCGAACCCGACGCGATCGACGAGGACGGACGACCGATCGACGTCGACGTCCAGGATCGCCTGGCGTCGCTCGGCTACAGGGAGTGAGATGCGGATACAGGACGTGAGAACGATGCGACCACAGATAACACCGCGAATGGAACGGCGAGACGACACGGATCGAACGGAGGTGAGAGCACGGTGACGAACGCGAGCGTCGCCCTCGGCGTCAAGGTCTTCAACCGAACCGAGAAGCTCGAGGCGCTCCTGGAGTCAGTCCCCGATGGCGCCTACGAGACCGTCTACGTCGCCGACGACGGGCGGACGGAGGAGCGCAGCCACCTCTACGATCGGGAGTGGCCGTTCGACCTCGAACTGCTCGACCTGCCCTACGACGCGGGTCTCGGCCCCGGTCGCAACGCGATCGTCGACGCGCTCTCCGAGGAGTATTTGACGATCGTCGACAGCGATCACGAGGTGCCGCCGAACGCGGACGTCCTCGCCCGCCAACTCGAGGAGCGACCGGAGTTCGGCGGGATCAGCGGCCTCCTGCTCGAGCACGGCCGGATCCAGGGTCTGTGCCACGACCTGTTCGAGGAGGGTAACGTGCTGATCCGCGATACGGGATCGAAGACCGCCGAAACGGTCGCGGAGTACCCGCTCGTGGAGTTCGACTTCGTGCCGAACATCACGACGTTCCGTCGGGACTGTCTCGAGGAACTGGCCTGGGACGAGAACTACGTGATCGGCCGCGAGCACCTCGACTTCTTCGTCGCCCACTGGCGGGAGACCGACTGGCGGTTTGGCACCTGTCCCTCGGTGTTGTTCCCCCACCGCCCGGGCGGCGGAGCCGAGTACGAGGGGAACCGACACGATCCCGCGAAGAACCTGGCGAGCGAGTCCTACTTCCGCGAGAAGTGGGGGTACGACCAGATCGTCGCCCGCGAGTTCTGGCTGGGGAACCAGTCCGTCGACAAACCGCTCGCGATCCTCGACCGCGACGTCTCGGTCCCGACGTGGCTGGGGGCGAAGGTGATGGACCTGCGCGACGCGCGGTTGCGCCTGGCGGCCGCGACGCTGAATGCAAGCGCCCTGCTCCCGGAGGTGGTCCGTCGATGACGCCCCAGTTGGTCCGGACGGAGCCGGGAACGGACTCGAACTCGACCGGCACGCCCCGGCGGACGCTGCTGGTCACCGTCGACTCGCTGCGCGCCGACCACTTCGACGAGCTGGAGCGGACGAGGAGCTACCTCGATCGCACCCACCCGCGGACGTTCGCGACGTCGACGGCGACCCTCGGGAGCTTTCCGGCGATCGTTGGCGGCGAGTACGCGACCGGTGGCGGTCTCAACGAGGGGACGAGCGTCGCCCGCCGGTTCGATCGCCGCTGCGTCGGGATCACGACGAACCACCTCCTCTCGGCCGAGTACGGCTACGACGAGGGCTTTGACTCCTTCGCCTCGCCGAAAGGCGGCGGGGAGACGCTGAAGGACAAGGGGGCGATCCTGCTCGATCGCGGCACCCTCGCGTACGACGTCGCCAGCTGGGGCTGGAACCGCTACCAGGCGCTCCGGAGTCGGTTCCGCAAGATCGAGAAGTCGTTCCGGCCGGCCGACGACGTGATCGAGTCGTTTCTCGACGCGGTCGAGGACGCCGATCGATCGGGGAACGACGGCGACGGGTGGTTCGGCTGGCTCCACTTCATGGAACCGCACCATCCCTACGACCCCAACGGTGCGAGCGTCGGCCGCGCCGAGGCGCAGCGAGTGACCCGCCGCGTGCTCTCGGGCCGGGGCTCCGCGGCGGACGAGGACCTCGTGCGCGAGCTCTACCGTCGGGAGGTCGTCGAACTCGATCGGAAACTGGCGCGGCTCTGGGAGGCGATCCCCGACGAGACGCGGGTCGTCTTCTGTGCGGATCACGGCGAACTCCTGGGCGAGGACGGCCTGTGGGGCCACCCCGGCGAAATGCGCCCGGAACTGCTCCGCGTGCCGTTCGGGACGCGAAACGCGCCCGAACTCGGTGACGTGGTCTCGCTGATCGACGTGCCGACGATCCTCGTCGGGAGCGAGCACGGCATCGGGACGCTCGATCGCGAGGTGGCCTTCGCCGCCTACGGCGAGCACAAGGCGGCGATGAACGCGGACCACCTGGCGAGCGCGGCGGGGACGATTCGACTGGTCGACGGCGACCCGGCGAGCGACCCGGCGCTCGAGCGCAAGCTCGATCGATTCGAGCCCGAGTACGTGATCAAGGAGGACGCGCTGCAGGAGGACCTCGAGGATCTGGGGTACGCCTGAGTATCGTCCGAACAGCCGAGCGTCGAACCCTGGTTTTCGAGCGTCCCGGCGGTCGTCACTCGAGGTAGCCGAGTTCGCGGAGTTGCTCCTCGGTCGTGTCCATCACCGCCCGCCGATCGGCGTCGCGTCCCTTGTCGGCCCGTTCGTCGACCCAGTCGCGGATATCGTAGACGGATTCGGGCGGCTCCGACAGCGTCGTCGACGCGAGCGCGCGCCAGCTGTGCAACCCCGGCTCGTCGTCGCCGTCGATCCACTCCACTTGCATCCCGTGGTCGGAGACGATCAGGAGGTCGCCGACCCGGTCGCGAAGCGACCCGACCATCGCGTCGACGCGCTCGTACACGTCTCGAAGCCGATCGGGGTGGGAGGCGAACGTGTGACCGGCGGCGTCGAGGACGTGCATGTGGATGCCGGCGACGGCGACCTCGGCCTGCGCCATCCCCTGCAGCCAGCCGAGTTCGACGCCGGCATTGCCGTACAGCCGGCGCCACAGTTCGGCGTCGGAGAGCTCCCCGTTCGAGGCGAGGTTGAACCAGTGCCACGTCTCGCTCACGTGCTCGCCCGGGGTCACGCCGGGCCACCAGCGGACGACCCGCCCCTCCGGTTCGAACAGGTGCGAGTGAGACGTCTGTCGCATCGCCATTCCGGCCCCGTCGTCGTCGTTATCGCCTCGCAAGCGCGTTCCGATTGCGACGCGCACGTCCTTCGGCAGGACGTACGGCGCGACCTTGCTCGCGTACTCGAGCAGGGGATTTCGCCAGTCCTGGTGTTCGCCGGTCGAAAGCAAGCCGTGGTCCTCCGGATGGGCACCCGTCGCGGCCGACGTCCAGACCTCGACCGTGTTCGGGTACCTGTTCGAGTAGGCGAACGTCTCCAGTTCGCGGTGGTTCTCCAGTAGGAGGTTGTCGCAGTTCCAGTCGCGGGCGAGTCGGTAATCGGCGGCATCGAGGGCAACGATCCCCAGCGTCGACATGGGACGACGAACCACGACCATGAGCATTAAGGTCGGGGATACTAGTCCGTTACCCTCCGAATTACTCCCGGCAGGAGCACTATCGGCGCACATCGATCGGCGTCGGTTCCGCTCGCTCGTCGTCTCCGAGACGTCCGTGCGGTGGAAAGATGCGACACACTGATGGGGGCGAACGGTGCACTCTCTCGTACCTCGTTTCGTGATCTCCATGGTGACGCACTCGATCGTACGTCCCGACGCTTCGCGTCGACGAACCGCGGCCGGTCGACGCCCCGCGCTCGTCGACCGGGCACTCGAGGGGCACACCGACGGTCGGCCAACACGCCGGCGGATTCGACGCGCATGACGGACGCCTCGACGGTCAGTCTCGGCAGCGAGACGGTGAAGGGAACGATCGCCAAGTTCGTGATGGCGGCGATCGGATTCGCGGGAACGATCGTCTTCGCCCGCGCGCTCGGACCGACCGGCTTCGGGGGCTACTACCTCCTCTACTCGCTGATCCGCATCGCCGATCGGGCGGTCAACGGATGGGCGACGGCGGTCCTGAAGCGGTACTCCGAGGCCGACGCGCCGAAGCGGGAGCTGATGGGCGGACAGGCCTGCTTCACGGTGGGGTGGGTGGCGCTGACCGGCGCGTGCTGTTTCGTCGCGGCGGAGTGGTTGATCTCGTACACGGGACTGCCCGAGGCGCCCGTCCTGTTCGTCGTCCTGATGGCCGCCGTCACGATCTACGACCCGCTGGATCGCGTCGTTCAGGCGCGCGGGCGCATCAGCGCCTCGATGTGGGTCGACACGTTTCGATCGCTGCTCACGTTTCCTTTCCAGCTGGCGCTCGTGCTTCTCGGACTCGGCGCCGCCGGCATGGCCTACGGACTCGCTGGCGCGACGATCCTGACCGTTCCCGTCCTCTGGTACTTCGTGCGGACGCCGCCGACGGTTCCCACCCGCGACACGCTGGCGAGCCTCTGGCGGTACGCGAAGTACAGCATCCCGAACTCG
The DNA here is from genome assembly GCF_023028105.1 of Halosolutus gelatinilyticus. Lineage (NCBI taxonomy): Archaea > Methanobacteriati > Methanobacteriota > Halobacteria > Halobacteriales > Natrialbaceae > Halosolutus > Halosolutus gelatinilyticus. The sequence continues at coordinate 528,443 of NZ_CP095491.1, read as the reverse complement.
TTTCTGGGGCAGGCCTACGATCGGTTCGACATCCTCCTGCTCGGCTTCCTCTTGGCGCCCGCCGCGGCCGGCCAGTACGAGGTCGCGCTGAAGCTCACGGTGCCGGCGACGTTCGTGATGCTGGTGGCCCAGAGCGGGTTGATGGCTCGCGTCAGCAACCTGCACAGCCGGGACGAGGCGGTGAGCGACGACGTCTCGAACACGCTCGCGTTCTCGAGCATCGTCGCCATCCCGATGTGTTTCGGCGCCGCCGCGATGCCGGAACTCCTCGTCGTGACCGCGTTCGGCCCCGAGTACGCCGAGGCCGCGTCGCTGCTCCTCGGCCTCGCGGTGTTCCAGGTCGTCAGCACGCAGAGCGGGCCGCTTACGAGCGCCATCGGCGGGATCGATCGTCCGGAGATCAACACGCGGATCTCGGCGCTGACGCTCGCCGTCAACATCGCCCTCGGCGTGGCGTTGACCCTCGCGTTCGGCGCGATCGGGGTCGTCGTCGCGACGGTGATCGCGGAGACGATCCGATACGTCCTCTCCGCGCACGTTATCAAACGGGAGCTGCCGGACGTCGTGTTGGTCCCGCGGACCCTCCTCGAACAAGTCGCGGCGTCGGTGTTGATGTTCGTCGTCGTCGTCTCCCTGGTACGGGCGATCGCGATCGACGAGTGGTACGTATTGCTCGGCGTCGTCGCCGTCGGCGCGGCGGTCTACGCGGCCGTCTTGGTCGCGATCAGCCGCAAGCTCCGCGTGACGATCCGGGGCGTCGTCGGCAGCTCGCGACTCGGGTCATAGCGATCCGTCGGGCACGCGACCGCCGCCGATCGGACCGCAGCCGTCGCGTTCCGACCGACCGGCGGTCTGCGGCAGTCGATCGACGGGTGGCGGCCGACGATCGGCCGCCGATCAGTCGCCGATCACCGGGTCGCGCGCCCAGAACTCGCTGTCCTTCTTCAGCTTGGGCACCCACGTGTCGCTGGTCTTCGAGAGGAGGGCGACGCGGGAGGCGGGAACCTCCTTACAGGTCGTAAACTCGGGCATGTACTCCCGGACCTCCTCGGCGAACTCCGCGACTTCTTCGTGGTCGGGCATCGACGATCGATCGAGTCGGCCCCGGGAGTGGCCGACGTGCATGTACGCTTTGAGTTCGACGAAGTCGGGGTCGGCCTGCTGGTAGAAGCCGGCGTACCAGTCGGGGTGGTGCACGTTCTCGCCCTTGACGAGGGTCGTCCGCAGGACGGTCCGAGTCTCGTCCTTTTCGGCGAGGACGGCCATCGTCTCCAGGAGGCGGTCCCAGGCGTCGTCCTCCATCGCCTTGACGACCCGATCGAAGGTGTGGCGTTCCGGCGCGTCGACGCTGACGTACAGTTGCGTGGGATCGCACTCGCGGAGCACCTCGGGACGGGTGCCGTTCGAGACGAGGAAGGTGGTGATGTCCCGATCGTGGAAGGCTTCGATGAGTTCCGGCAGGTAGGGGTAGAGCGTCGGCTCGCCGTCCAGCGAGATAGCGACGTGGCGCGGTTCCATCGCTTGGTCGAAGACCTCGCGCGGGACCTCGTCGTTCCCGCCGAAGCCCGAGAGGAGTTTCTTCTGGAGGTCGATCGAGGCGTCGACGACGGCCTCGGGGTCGTCCCACTCGACGTCGTCCAGTTCGTAGGCGTGGCCGTTGTGGTCGCGCCAGCAGAAGACGCAGCGCTCGTTACAGCGGACGACGGGCGTCATCTGGATGCAGCGGTGGGACTCGATCCCGTACCAGATGTTCTTGTAGCACTTCCCCTCGCCGCGCAGGGCGTTGGCGGTCCAGCCGCAGGTTTGTGCGGCCGTGTGGTTCTCGCTGTGGTAGTTCGGACTCGAAACCTGCGCCGGTCCGCCGTCCGACCCGCCCTCGGCGCCGTCGGACGTCCCGTCTCCCCCGGAATCCGCGGAGTTGCTCATGTTGACGGTCGTTGGACGGGCGCCGACAAAAGGCGTATGGTATGCGCGGTTCGGAGCGAATGAAGTGAGGGAGAACCGCGATGAAGCGAGCGGCTCGCGCCGACCGGGTGCGACGCCGGCCGATCGGCGCTATTTCCGATGCGGAAGCTGCCCCGGTTCCGGCGGCTCGTCGTCCTCCGTCGCGACCTCCCGCTCGAAAGTGTACAGCACCGGCCCCGTGTTGGCGGTTAGGATGACGCCCGTCATCGGCGCCGCGTCGACGAACAGGAAGAGGTAGAATCCGACCGCGATCGTCCCCGCCGTGACCGTCGCCCAGAACAGGGGGTGGCCGATATCGAGGCGCGTCGCGTCCCGGTAGACGTACCCGAACGCGCCGATCGTCAGTGCGAGACCGACGATCGCGATCAGCGCCGTCGCCAGTGGTCCCATGTGGAATCCTTCGGGAGCCGACGCAAAAGCGTTCCGCGTTTCGAAGCCGCCGACGAGACGTCGCTACGCCGAGCGCACGCGATCGAGCACCGAAAGCGTCCCGTCGGCGTGGGGAAGATCGACGACCTCGTCCGCGGCCGACTTCGCGGACTCGTCGGCGTTCGAAACGGCGAAGCTCCGCCCGACGACCTCGAACGTCGAGACGTCATTGACGGAGTCGCCGATCGCCACGCAGTCGTCGAGATCGAACCCGACGTGGTCGGCGATCGTCGCGACGCCGTCGCCCTTGTTCGGACTGGTGTCCTTCACGTGGTAGGCGTACCCCGTATCGACCACTTCGAGGCCGTGCTCGGCGGCGATCTCGCGCAGCGGGCCGATCGGCTGCTCTAAGTTCACGGCGATCTCGGTCTCCCGCCACCGGTTGACCGTATTCTCCTCGCCCCAACCGGGCGAGTAGCCCCGCGCTCGGTACTCTTCGACGACTGCCTGGGCGGCCTCGCGATCGGCGGTGAAGAACACGTCGTCGCCGGTGTAGACGACGCCGCCGTTCTCGGCGACGACGAGTTCGGGGATCCCGACGAAGTGACAGAGGGCGACGGGATAGGGGAAGGCTTTCCCGGTCGCGATCACGACGGGCGCGTCCCAGTCGCGGATCGGGTCGAAGACGCGGGGATCGATGCCCCACCTGTCGGGGCGCGTGAGGGTGCCGTCGACGTCGAGGACCAGCGGCGGATCGACAGTCATATCGTTCGGTCGGTGATCGACCGCCTAAAACGATCGGTTCGTCGCCGTCGCGCTCGTGCGATCGCGCAAAAACCCCGCGCGCAGCGAGAGAGTCGAGGTCAGCGGGCGATCAGAACCACGGGACCCACACGGTGTGCGGGAAGACGCCGAGGGCGTACATGATCGAGACCACGAAGGTCCCGAAGACGATCGCCGCCGCCGGCGGGTCCCAGTGGGTATCGCCGTGGGCGTAGAACACCCGCTGGAACAGCTCGCCGAACAGCGCGCTGATCACGCCGAAGACGAGACCGACGAGTAGCGCGACCTCCAGGGGCTGGGCCGCGAGGAGCGCGCCGTCCTGGTAGGTGACGAGGTTCGGATCGAAGAACTCGCCGCTGCCGCCCCAGTCGTAGACCGACATCGCGGCCGTCGAGGCGGGCAGGGTCATGTGGTGGGTCACGGGGATCTGTTCGACGCCGCAGTTGAGGAACACCAGCGTCGCGGCGCTGATCCCGAACGCGAGGAACGCGCTTTCAGTCGAGATGGCGACGTATGCGCCCAGCAGCCCCGCGACGGCGCCGATCGCGGCGACGTTGGCCCACTTGTACTGGTGGGGCAGCCACGGTTCGACCGCGAAGCGGCCGGTTTGGGCCGCGGCGGCGGGCGCGGCGTCGGCCTGCGCTTCGGCTTCGCCGCCGTCGGTCGCGACGTCGGCGGCGGGGCGGCGCTCCTCGCGCTCGAAGGGCGTCATGTCGAGGATGCCCGAGCCGCGGACCTTCCCGATGATGCTGTAGCCGAGTATCAGCCGGTGGAACAGCGCCGAGAGGACGACGCCCATGGCGATCGGGTCGTAGGGCATACCGCCCACGAACTGGGCCGAAATCGTGGTCAGCCAGTAGCCCAGAACGCCGAAGGCGCCGCCGACGGCCAGCACGTCGGGCTTGGTCCCGAGCGCGAAGGCGATGTTCTTCGCCTCGTGGTAGTCGAAGCCCGTGTCGATGTAGCCCCGCCGAGCCGCGTACGCCGTCGCGGCGGCGCCGCCGGCGAAGCTGATCGCCGGCGAGAACGGCGGCCCGAAGGCGACGTTCGCGGTGATCGCGTCCGCACCTTCGACGCCCGTGATCGCGGCGGCCTCGCCGGCGATCACCATGAAGCCGGTGAAGATGAACGCCGGCAGCGCGCCGAGCGCCGCCCCGAACGCGCCGCCGCCGAAGGCGGCGATGATCTCCGCGAGATCGAGGAGCTGGTCGATCATTCGCTACCACCGTCTCTCGCCCAGTCGCGGGAACGATCGACCGCGTCGTCCCAGCGGCTGTACATCTCGTCCGCCGCGCCTTCGTCCATCTCCGGTTCGAACTCGGCGTCGACCTGCCAGTTGTCGCGGAGGCTGTCGACGTCCTCCCAGTAGCCGACGGCGAGGCCGGCCGCGTACGCGGAGCCGAGCGCCGTCGTCTCGTCGACGACCGGGCGGACGATTTCCGAGCCGATGATGTCCGACTGGAGCTGGCAGAGGAAGTTGTTCTTGACCGCGCCGCCGTCGACCTTCAGCGACGTCATCTCGATGCCGGAGTCGGCTTCCATCGCTTCGGTTACGTCGCGGGTCTGGTAGGCGATCGACTCGAGGGTCGCGCGGACGACGTGCTCTTTGCGCGTGCCGCGGGTCATCCCGACGATCGTGCCGCGGGCGCGTTGGTCCCAGTGGGGGGCCCCCAACCCGGTGAAGGCGGGGACGAGATAGACGCCGTCCGTCGAGTCGACGCTGCGCGCGAGTTCGGCCGTCTCGGCCGGGTCGTCGATCAGCGTCATGTCCTCGAGCCACTCGATCGCGGCGCCGGTGATGAAGATGGCGCCCTCGAGGGCGTACTGGACGGGCTCGCCCGACCGCTGGAACCCGATCGTCGTCAGCAGACCGTGTTCGCTCTCGACGGCCTCGTTGCCGGTGTTCATTAGGAAGAACGACCCCGTGCCGTAGGTGTTCTTCGCGTCGCCGGCGTCGAAGCAGGTCTGGCCGAACAGCGCGGCCTGCTGGTCGCCGAGCGCCCCGGCGACGGGCACTTCGGCTTCGAGGAACCCGTCGGGGTCGGTCGACCCGTAGGTCTCCTCGTCGCTGGAGGGACGGACTTCGGGCAGCATCTCGCGGGACACCGAGAACTCCGCTAAGAGCTCGTCGTCCCACTCGAGGTCGTGGATGTTGTACAGCATCGTCCGGGACGCGTTCGTGACCTCGGTGATGTGGTTGCCCGTGAGGTTGTAGATGAGCCAGGTGTCGATCGTGCCGAAGAGGACCTCGCCCTGTTCGGCGCGATCGCGGATGTCGTCGGGCCGCGCCCGCTCCATCTTGATCGGATCCGCGTTGTCCAGCAGCCACTCGGCTTTCGTCGCCGAGAAGTAGGCGTCGGCCTCGAGGCCGGTCTTCTCGCGGATGGTCCCGACCATCCCCTCGGCCTCGAGTTGCTCGACGCGATCGGTCGTGCGCCGATCCTGCCAGACGATCGCGTTGTGGACCGGTTTCCCGGAGTCGGCGTCCCACAGCAGCGTGGTTTCGCGCTGGTTCGTCACGCCGAGCGCCTCGAGCTGTTCGGGGCTGATTCCCGCCTGTCCGAGCGCCGTCGTGATGACGCTTTTCGTGTTCTCCCAGATCTCCATCGGGTCGTGTTCGACCCAGCCGGGTTCGGGATAGATCTGTTCGTGTTTCTCGTATGCGTTGGCGACGACTTGCCCCTCGTGGTCGAAGACGATGAACCGGGTACCGGTCGTCCCCTGGTCAACTGCGCCGACGTATGTGTTATCAGTCACTTCTGGTCACCCCTTTCGGAATTCACGCGATGTCTTTACTGCCGGTCGCGTGCTATTGGTAAACAGTAGCGACTATCATTATAAATGTTTCCGAAGACCCCATCGAAATGACATAATATACGTTATAATTACGGGGGAAGTGTGAGTCGTATTGGCCGGATTTCGGGGTATTCACGGATGCTGGAACGGTCGCATCGCGGACAGAGATTTTCTGCCGATCGAGACCGGTCGCGATACATTCCGTTTGTTATGGGTATTCGGCCAGCGCCGATAAAATAAAGACGGAGGCCTCCTAGGTGAGAGTGAAGGGATGGCACAGAACACCGAGGTCCTCGTCCTCGGGGGCGGATCGACGGGCTGTGGTATCGCCAGGGATCTGGCGATGCGCGGGCTCGAGGTCACGCTCGTCGAGCGAGGCAATCTGACAGGCGGGACGACCGGCCGGATGCACGGCCTCCTCCACAGCGGCGGTCGGTACGCCGTCTCCGATCGGGCCAGCGCGACGGAGTGTATCGAAGAGAACGAAGTGTTGCGGGAGATCGCCGGTCACTGCGTCGAGATGACCGGTGGGCTGTTCGTCCAGCGCCCCGAGGACCCGGACGACTACTTCCGGGAGAAACTCGAGGGCTGTCGCGAGTGCGACATTCCGGCGCGCGCCCTCTCGGGACGGGAGGCCCGCGAGGTCGAGCCGTACCTCGCGAAAGACGTCAAGCGCGCGATCGAGGTCCCCGACGGCGCGGTCGACCCGTTCCGACTCTGCGTCGCGAACGCCATCGACGCCGAGAACCACGGCGCGCGCGTCGAAACTCACGCCGAGGTCGTCGACCTGCTTCGCGACGGCGACGACATCTACGGCGCGAAAGTGCGCCACGACTCCGGCCCGGGCAAGCGCACGCACAGAACGCCCGGGACCACGGAGGAGATCACGGCCGACTACGTCGTCAACGCGACGGGCGCGTGGGCCGGCCGGATCGGCGCGATGGCCGACCTGAACGTCGAAGTGCGCCCCTCGAAGGGCGTCATGACGATTATGAACGTCCGGCAGGTCGACACGGTAATCAACCGCTGCCGGCCGAAAGGCGACGCTGACATCATCGTTCCCCACGAAACGACGGCGATCCTGGGGACGACCGACGAGGAGGTCGAGGATCCGGACGACTACCCCGAGGAGCAGTGGGAGGTCGACCACATGATCGACACCCTCTCGGAACTCGTCCCGATCATGTCCGAAGCGCGGACGATCCGCTCGTTCTGGGGCGTCCGCCCGCTGTACGAGCCGCCGGGAACGGGGACCACCGACCCGACGGACATCACGCGGGATTTCTTCCTGCTCGACCACGCCGATCGCGACGGCGTCGCCGGCATGACCAGCATCGTCGGCGGGAAGTTCACCACCTACCGGATGATGGCCGAGCAGATCTCGGATCACGTCTGCGAGAAACTCGGCGTTCGCGCCTCCTGTGACACCGCGACGGAGCCCTTACCCGGCAGCGAGGACCGCTCGGTGCTCGACGACGGCATGGACTCGTTCGGGCTACGATCGCCGATCGCCCGCCGGAGCAGGCAACGGCTCGGCAGCCGCGCGCGCGAGGTGCTCGACACGAACGAGGCAAACCCCGTCATCTGCCAGTGCGAAGGCGTCACCCGCGCCGAGATTCAGGACGCAATCTCGCAGTCCGGCTCCGACCTCAACGCGATCCGGATTCGGACGCGCGCCTCGATGGGCAACTGCCAGGGCGGCTTCTGCTGTCAGAACATGGCGAACGAGCTCCACCCCGAGTACGACGAGGCGACGGTTCGAGCGGCCCTCGACGAGCTCTTTCAGGAGCGCTGGAAGGGCGAGCGCCACGCCCTCTGGGGCGAGCAGCTCTCACAGGCCATGCTCAACTACGCGCTGCACGCGACGACGATGAACCGCGATCGCGATCCCGCGAACGCGACCGAGAGCGATCCGGTCGAGTACTCGGCGTTCGACGGCGGCCGCGCGAGAGCGGAACCGCACGCCGACGGCGGACGCGACGGAGGGCGCTGAGATGGCGATCGAAGACGACGTCCTCGTTATCGGCGGCGGCCTCGCGGGAGCGACGGCCGCGCTCGCGGCCGCGGACCGCGACGTCTGCGTTCGGCTCGTCACGTTCAAACAGAGCACGCTCCGCCACGCCAGCGGCCTGATCGACGTGCTGGGGTACGCGTCCGGCGTAAACGGGCCGCTCGTCGATCCCTTCGACGCGATCGCCGATCTCCCCGATAGCCATCCCTATCGACGCGTCGGGGAGGAAACGATCCGGGACGCGCTCGCGTTCTTCGACCGGATCGCCGGCCCCGCGTACGAGGGCGGGCACACGGATACGAACGCGCTCGTACCGACCCACGGCGGGACCGTCAAACCGACCGCCCGCTACCCCGCGTCGACCGCCGCCGGCCTGGCGAGCGATCCGCGGGACATGCTCCTGGTCGGCTTCGAGACGCTGGCGGACTTCGACGCCCCGCTCGCCGCGGCCCACCTCGACGCGGCCGGCGTTCCCTTCGAGGCTCGCGGCGTGACCCTCTCGTTCCCCGGCATCCGTCGGGACGACGCGAAGATCACCCGCTATTCGAACCTGCTCGACCGGGAGGAGACGGTCGAAACGGGGACCGGGTCCGCGACCGCCCGCGAGGCGCTCGCGGAAGCGATTCGCCCGCACCTCGCGGACGAGTCCCGCGTCGGCTTTCCGGCGATCCTGGGCGACGAACACGCGGACGAAGTGCGCGCCGATCTCGCGGCCGCGATCGGCGCCGACGTATTCGAAGTCCCGATGGGGCCGCCCAGCCTCCCCGGAATGCGACTCGACGATCTGCTGTACGCCGCCCTCGAGGACGCCAGCGTTCGCGTGACCGCGGGCGTGCCCGTGATTGACTACCAGACGAACGGGACCGGCGCCGATCGGATCGATCGCGTGATCGTCGACCGGAACGGGACGGAGATTCCCCACCGGGCCGAGCAGTACGTGCTCGCGACGGGGGGACTGGTCGGTAAGGGGATCCGGTCGGACCGCAGCGTCGAGTCCGGCTCCCGTGACGACGACGTCCGAACCGACGGGGTCGAACCCGCCGACGCCGGCGGATCCGCCGCGACGGAGCGATCGGGCGTCGTCTTCGAACCGATCTTCGACTGTTACGTGCCCCACGCTCCCGATCGGTACGACTGGTTCGTCGACGACGCCTTCGGCGAGCACCCCTACGCACGGTTCGGACTCCCGGCCGATCGGGAGCTGCGGCCGCTCGACGCCGATGACGAGCCGGAGTTCGAGAACCTGCGAGCCGCGGGCGCGGTGCTCGGCGGCTACGACTACGCGGCCGAGAAGTCCGGCGCCGGCGTCTCGCTCGCGACGGGCTACGCCGCCGGTCGCCGCGCCGGCGACGAGGTGGGGTACCGACCATGACCGATCGACAGACGAGCGGATGTGAGGTGATTCGATGAGCGATGCAGAACGACCGACCGACGACCACGTACCGGGAAGCGACGACTTCGAGCCGATCCAGGTCTTCCCCGAAGCGGAGGACATGGACCTCCGACCGGGCGCGGACAACTGTTATAAGTGCTCGACCTGCGACACCAACTGTCCGGTGGCGGAGGTCGACGACGAGTTCCCCGGCCCGAAGTTCCAGGGACCCGAGCAGTGGCGGCTCAAGCGCCAGGAGGACCACGACATCGATAGCTCGGTGATGAAGTGCTCGAACTGCATGCGCTGCGACGGCGCCTGCCCCTCCGAGGTGCCGCTGTCGCAGATGCACAACGCGGCTCGGGGCGAGTACGTCGACGAGCACATGGACACGTTCTCCCGCGAGTACGTCCGCAACCGGATCCTGGCGAACTACCGTCGACTCGCGCCGCTGGGGGCGGCCTTCCCGCGGACGGCGAACTTCGTGATGGGCCTGTCCGTCACGAAGTGGATGGGCGAAAAATTGCTCGGCATCACGGGCGAGCGGGAGTTTCCGGAGTTCGCGACGCAGACGTTCCGGGAGTGGTGGGCCGAACGCGGCGGCGCGCAGGTTCGAAACGAGAACAAGCGCATCGCCTACTTCCACGGCTGCTACTCGAACTACAACACCCCGCAGGTCGCGAAGGCGCTGGTTCGAGTCTACGAACGCTTCGGCTACGAGATCATGGTCCCCGAGCAGTCCTGTTCCGGCACGCCGATGTTCGCGAATGGGATGTTAGACGACGCGCGCCGGGCGGCCGAGACGAACGTCCGCGAACTCGGCGCCGCGATCGAAGACGGCGCCGACGTCATCGCCTCGTGTAGCTCGTGTTCGATGTCGCTCCGCCAGGAGTACCCCGAACTGTTCGACTTCGATGACACCGAGACCGTCGCCGAGAACACCTGGGACGCGATCGAGTACCTCCGGGTTCACGAAGATCTCGAGGCCGCGCTCGAGGGGACGTCCGTCGACGGCGAGCGGTACGCCTACCACGCGCCGTGTCACTCGCGCAACCAGGGACTGGACGGACAGACGGTCGAACTGATGGCCCTGATCGACGGCGTCGACGCCGAGGACGTCGGCGACTCCTGTTCCGGCATTTCCGGCACCTACGGCTGGAAGGCGGAGAATTACGAAACGTCCATGAAAATCGGCGAGGAAATGTTCGAGCACATGGACGCCGCCGACGCTACGACCGGCCTCACCGAATGTCCGACCTGTTCGATGCAGATGGAACACGGAACCGGCTACGAGATCACCCACACGCTCGAGGTACTCGAGGACGCGCTCGTCGGGACGAAGGAATGAACCTGCAGGAACGGATCGCTCGTCGGCGGTCAGTCCACCAGGGCCGGGCGGTCGTCGTCGATCGCGAACACCTCAGCCCGGTGGTTCACCGATCCGAGCCGGTCGGCCGCGGTCCCGTGCTCGAACAGTTGCTCGACGAACTCGAGCCGGTGTTCGACGGGGGCCTCCCGCCGCCGGTCGCCGTCGTCGGGCCGGCGGGGTCCGGGACGTCGGCGATCGTCACCGCGCTGTTCAACGCGATGAACGAACGGTTCGGCGAATCCTCGCAGGCGATGGGAACGACGACTCGCGGCGGCAGTTCGGGCCCGGTGACGTGGTTCGTCTACGTCGACGCGCGCCGCGTCGACAGCGCCTTCGCCTTCTACAGGGCCGTCCTCTCCGTCGTCTCGAGCGACACCGTTCCGGAAAGCGGCGTCGGCACCGACGACCTCCGCGATCGCCTCTGCGACCGCCTCTCACGGCACGATCGACGCGCGATCGTCGCGATCGACCACCACGACGAACCGGAGACGCTCGCCTACGGTCGGGTCCGCTCCCTGCTGGAACCGGCCGCCGAGAGCGTCACCGCGATCGCGGTCGGTCAGCGCGAACCCGACGAGTGGGACGGACCCACCGTCACCGTGCCGGCGTACCGCCAGCACGAACTCGTCGACGTCGTCACCGATCGAGCGTCGACGGGACTGGCCGCGGGCGCGCTCGACCACGAATTCGTCCGCGAACTGGCCGAGTGGGCCGACGGCAACGCGCACGACGCGCTCGCGGCCCTGTTCGGGGCCGCGATCCTCGCGAGCGACGAACGGAGCGCTCGGATCGACGCCGGCCACCTGGAGGCGGCGATGGCCGACGTCCCCGAGAACGGGGTTCACGTCGACCGGGCGCTCGCGCTCCAGGAAACGCGCCAGCACGTTCTGTTGGATCTCATCTCGGTCGAGTCCGCCGGTCGGCCGATCCGCGAGGTCGCGGCCGACATCGCGGGCCGATCGTCGCTGACGGCCGGGACCGTCAAACGATTCCTCTACGAACTCGCCGATCGCGGCGTGATCGAGCGCGTTCCACTGCCCTCGAGTGGGAGCGGGCGCCGTCCCAGCACCGTCGAACTTCGATTCCCGACGATCGCCTTTCGGGCGTTAGCCTCCGTCGCGGACGACGCCTGACCGGCGTTCGATCTCTCGTTTTGCGTCCCGCGAACGATCCGGTGTGCCTATCGACGGCTGAAAGAGTGCCGGGGGTCGAACGATCCGAGAGCGGATCGAGCGCTAGTACTCCAGATCATCCGTGTACCGATCGACCAGCAGGACGGCTGCCGCGCCGACGACGGCCGCGAAGAGCGCGACGCCGAGCGTTCCGCCGGGCGTGACGCCGAGTCCATCCTCGATTCTGGCGATCGGCAACCCGAGCGCGCCGACCATCAGACTCACGAGGAACGCCAACGTCGTCTGCCGGTACCGATCGAGCGCCCGGCGGACGACGTGAGCCATCGTAAACAGCCCGAGTACCGCCCCGACGCCGAAGATCGCGACGACCGTTCCGGTCTCGACGACCGGCGCCAGCGGATCGCCGTTCAGCGCGCCGAGAACGCCGTCGACGAACCGGCTCAGGGTCCCGGTCATATACTCGTACTGACCGAGCACCAGCAGGAAGAACGATCCGGAGACGCCCGGGAGAATCATCGCACAGATCGCGATCGCGCCGGCGAAAAAGACCATCGCCGGTCCGTGCGACGTGGCGCCCGCGGTGACGCCCGTCACGGCCGCCGCGAAGACGACGGCCGCAACGGAGACCGCGACCCGCCACGCGGTCCACTCGTCGATCTCGCCGTAGAGGACGATCGCCGAGGCGGCGATCAACCCGAAGAAGAAGCCGTACGTCGGAACGGGGTACTCGGCGGTCGCGACGTGCATGACCCGGGAGAGCGTCACGATCGCCGTCGCGATCCCCAACCCCAACGCCAGTAGAAACGGCGCGTCGATTCGTTCGAGTTCTGCCTGGAGCGCCGCCCGCCCCTCCGGCTCGTGAACGCGGCGGATCGCTCCGAATCGGCGCGGATCGATCGCCGTGATCGCGGCGATCAACCGATCGTAGATCCCGACGATGAGCGCGATCGTCGCCCCCGAAACGCCGGGGACGACGTCCGCCGATCCCATCGAGAATCCCTTGCAGTAGACGACGAGAAGTTCCCGCATCGTGCTGTGGTATTCCGGACGCCCTCAAAAGGATTCCCACTTTCCGGACGCGGTGACCGGAGGGTCGAAATCGCGGGACCGGACGCCCGCGCTACGAGCGATCGAGTCGATCGAACCGGGATCAGGACGCGACGTCGACCGCGGGCGAGACGACGCGTTCGGCGGTCGCGTTTCCGGCGTTCGCGCTCTCGTTGCTCTCATTGCTCTCGTTGCCGGCTCCGTCGTTCGCGCCGTCGGTTTCGTTTCCGCCGTCGGTTTCGTTTCCGGCGTCAGTCTCGTTCCCACCGTCGGTTTCGTTTCCGTCGTCGATTTCCGGGGGATCTTCGACCTCTTCGAGAGTCACCTCGACGGTCTCTCCCTCGACGACGGCCGTTTCGGGGACCGCGGTCTGTCCCGCGTACTGGCCTGCGACCACGGTGTACTCGCCCATCGCCTCGACGGAGCTGTTCGTGTAGCCGTCTTCGACGCCGAGTTCGTCGTTCGTCGCGTACGGGACGGTCAGTTCGAAGCTCCCGTCGGCCTGCACGGTCGCCTCCTGGACGTAGGTGAAGTTTCCGCCGCCGGTCCCGCGATCGAGTTCGACCTGGGCGTAGACGGACTCGCCCTCGGGAACGCCCTCGGCGGTGCCGGTGATCGTCGCCCCTTCGACGCGCTCGAACGTCTTTATCGCGCTGGCCTGTCGAACGTCGAAGATCTGCAGTTCGATGCCAGGGATCCGCTGAAGGAAGGCGTACCGCTGTTGGATCTGCCGCGGCGTGCCCCGCTCGTTGACGTAGATTTGGGGATCCCACTTGGCCTCGTCGGCCGGCACCCCGTTGGACAGCGACCTCAGGTCCTGAGTGAGCACGTTCCCGGTTTCGGCGTTTACGAACGCGTAACTCGTGAACGCCATCGTGTACGCGTCGTTCTCGTGGACGAGCCGGTAGTGTTCCATCCCGTTCGCGTCCCCGAAGTAGAGCCGCGACTGCATCGTATCGTCGTACGGCAGCGAGGCGTTCGCGAGTTCCTGGGCGGAGATCGACTCGCCCCTCTCGAATCCGTCGGGGGTTACGTAGTGGTTGTAACCCGGTCCGGCCCACTGGGTGATCGCGCTGAACTTTCCGCCGGCCATCTGGTCGTCGATCATCACGTACCGGATCTCCTCGTCGGTGCCGTTGGCCTCCGCGACCGCCGCCTCGAGGTCTTCGTTCTGGTAATTCCGCCAGCGTACGTCCGCCCCGGAGGCGATCGCGTCGAGGATCAGTTCGCCCTGTTCCTCGGATTCGGCGGTGAGGTACGCCGACGACGAGCGGGCGTTCTGCTGGAACGGGTTCGAGTGCGGGATCCGCTCGCCCTGTGTCGTGATGAAGTGGCCGTAGTCCCACCAGGACATCACGCCGTAGGCGCCGTTGGGATAGTCGTAATCCCCGTCGGCGGGATCGTAGGTGCCGTAGTAGTCGAGTTCGCTGGCATTCCCGGCGCCGCCGTAGTTCCCGGGCTCGGGCGTGTTCTCCGCGAGCCAGTGGGTCGACTCCTCCCAGACCTCGGCGCCGGAGTGCGGCTGTGCGGTCTTGCCGCGGTCGACGACGGTCGTGCCCGCGGCGGCGAGCGGCGGGACGAGCGGCGCGAACACCAGCAGGACGACCATGAAGACCACGATAACCTGGTAGGTTTCGATCTCCCTGAGCGAATCCACGCCGCCTCGAACGTCGAGACTGAACAGGCGCACGACGTCAGCGACGAAGACGGCGTTGACGATCGCGACCGCGAGCACGAGGTAGTACGCGAAGCGGACCTGCGTTGCGGCCATGCTGATCAGGAACAGCGTCCAGACGGCGATAAGGGTGTACTCGGCGCGAAATTCGCGACCGAGGAGCGGACGCGCGACGAGCAGCGCGAGGCCGACGAGCATCGTGTAGAACGCCGCGCCGAACTCGTCGAAGACGTACTGCGAGAGGAAGTTCTCCGGCGGCTGCGCCTCCTGGATCGTCAGCGTCCCCGTCCCCGGATTAAGCGGGATCAGGCGACTCGTAAGGTTCCCGATGAACGTCTCGTAGAGTCCCGGGAGCGCGAGCCACATGACCGCAACGGCTGCGATCGCGATCCCGACGATCGTCGCCGGGTAGTACCGGGGTTCGAGGCCGCGGGCGCTCCACTCGCGGGCGAGCCAGGCCATGAAGACGCAGCCGGCGGCGACGAGGAGCGCGGTGAGCGGCTGGAGGTAGCTGAAGCTCGTTACGCCGATCCCCGATCGTTCGATCAGCAGCGCCGTCACGACGGCCGTGACGCCGAGGCTGACCGCGCCCACGAAGGCGACGTGATCCGGGGAGACGCCGCGGAGGTAATCGAGGCAGAGCTGAACGGCGAAGAAGACGCCGAAGATGCCGATCAGGAGGACCGCCGCCGGCCAGACCCAGATGTACAGCGCGAGCGCAAGCCCGGCGAGAGCGCTGTACAGCGCCGGCGTCCGGAGGGCGCCCCAGTCTTTGTCGACGATCAGTTCGTAGATCGGCTGTTCCCGCTCGGCGACGCCGAGCGCGACCATCATCGCGACGACCGCGATCGCCATGAACAGCGTCTCGCCGACGTGGTGGTCGAGCTGTCCCACCGTCGATCGGGCGAAGAACTGGCCGGGGGTAAGCGCGAGGATGACCACGGAGACGAGTCCGCCCATCGTGCCGCCGAGTCGGCGACCGCCGTAGAAGACCGGAACCGCGGCGAGCGCGGCCATCGTCGGGATGGCGAGGAGGGCGACCGAGTACAGCGTCTCGGTCGACGGATCGCCGAACCCGACGATCATCGCCGCGGTGACGATGAGCTGGTCGAACAGGGTCCCGAACTGGCCGACGTACTTCCCGGTCGGGAACCCGGTCCAGATCTCGTAGGGCATCGTTTGCGGGTAGTTCTCCGCGGTCCACTTGATCGTCCGCCAGTGATACCACGAGTCGATACCCGCCAGGGCAGGCGAACCGTCGTCGGTGACGAAGCGGTCGTACGCCTGGGTCCGCACCCAGATCATAAACAGCATCACGACTCCGACCACGGGGAGGTGATACCAGTCCTGCCACGCCTCGAGGACGGACGTTTCCGTTCCCTCCTCGACGTGTTCAGTGTCGGTACTCATTAGCTTGCACCAGACCGAACCCAAGAATAAGTCTTTTTATATACGCGTGATCGGTTTGATAACCGGGCCCCTAATCCGGCGGCCGCGCTGAACGAATCGCTCTCGAGTCCGTCGCGACTGACTGAACGAAAAGGCTTATTCTTCGTTCCTCGCAACCACTCGCCGATGAAGGTCTCCGTCGTCATCTGCACGTACGCGATGGAACGCTACGACGTCTTCTCCGAGTGTGTCGACAGCGTTCTCGATCAAACGCACGAGCCGCTGGAAGTCGTCATCGTCGTCGACGGAAACGAACCGGTTTTCGATCGGGTCTGCGACGATTACGGGGACCTCGACGACGTCGTCATCCGCTGCAACGAGGAGAATCAGGGGATCTCGTACAGTCGGACCCGGGGCGCCGAAATCGCGACCGGCGACGTCGTCGCGTTCATCGACGACGACGCGGTCGCCGAGCCCGACTGGGTCGCGGAGTTGGTTCGCGCCTACGATGAGACCGACGCGATCGCGGTCGGCGGCCACGCGAAACCGGATTGGGTGGCGCAGAAGCCGGACTTCTTCCCGGAGGAGTTCTACTGGCTCGTCGGCTGCGACGAACGCGGAATGGGCGAGCACATGGAGGAGTTGCGGAACACGTACGGATCGAATATCTCCTTCCGGCGAGACGTCTTTCTCAGCGTCGGCGGGTACGACGAGAACACGGGGCGGAAAGGCGACAAGCACATCCAGGCCCACGAGGCGCCGGTCTGCATCCGGATGGCCGATAAGTACGGCAAGGGCGTGATCTACAACACGAACGCGGTGGTAAATCACAAGCTGTTCGAGTATCGCGGCGACTTTCGGTGGCTGGTGTTTCGATCGTTCTGGCAGGGCTACTCGAAACGGATCATGGACCTGCTCCTGCCGGAGGCGAAAGACGACAAGAACGAGTACCTGAGGCGGCTGCTGCTGGAGTTCGTTCCCGATCGAGTGACGGATCTCGTGCGGCGACCGTCGGCACCGAAGGTGGAGCAACTGTTGGCGATCTTCGTGTTCACCGGCGCGGTCGGCCTCGGCTACCTCTACGGGCTGTTCGAGGTCGATCGAGCGGAGCTGATCGCCAGCCGAGACGCCGTTGGAACCGAGTAACCGCCGAGAGACCGTTCCGCGAGCGATCGACCGGCGTTACCGATCGTCGGACAGGTAGTCGACGTACCACGGCGGGGTCGTGTCGGACGTCGAAACGGCCTCGGCGACCGCGTCGCGGATTCCGTCGTGAAACGCCTCCACGGAAAACCGATCGGCGAACGACGCGATCTCCTCGTCCGACCACCGCACGCCCTCCGTTTCGAACCGGCGAACGGTCTCCGTCAGCGAGGGGCCCGAGTCGCCGTCTCGCGCGTGCCGGTAGCCGTTCTTCCCGTCGACGACCTGGTACTGCGTCATCCCTTCCCGGACGCCGAGTACGGGCGTTCCCGCCGCTAACGCCTCGACGGGTGCGATCCCGAAGTCCTCGTCGCGACCGTTGAACACGAACGCTTTCGCGCCGGAAAGAAGCGTCCGTTTCTCCGCCTCGTCGACGAAGCCGAGGAACTCGACGTTATCCTTCGCGATCCGCTCCAACCGATCGCGCTCGGGGCCGTCTCCCGCGATCAGCAACCGTTCGTCGAGGTCGTTGAACGCCCTGACGATGCCGTCGATATCCTTGTGCCAGTCGAGCCGAGAGAGCGTGAAGTAATAGTCCGCCGTCGGGGCGTCGCTCGGGGAGTACGTCCGGGTATCGACGGGCGGATAGACGACGCGGATCTTCTCCTCCGGGACGCCCCAGTACCGGACGACGCGTCGCTTCACGATCTCGGAATTGACGACGAACAGGTCCGGTTTGTGCGTGTTGTGATCGAACGCGACGCGGATCGCGTAGTGGGCCAGCAGTCGCGCCTTCTCGAACGGCTTCGATTCGACCTCCGCGAGCTGGTCCGACTGGCGCCGGTTCGTGTGGTGGATGTAGGCGACCCAGGTCTGATCGTCGGGCGGAACGTAAAACAGCGGCTCGTTGCCGCTCGTAACGAGGACGTCGTACTCTCGCAACGGCGAGGCGAGCTGCCAGCCGAGCAAGTGGGCTACCTTTCGGAACGGCCCGCCGCGTTCCAGCGCGCGGTTCAGCCAGTCCCCCGCGATCAGTTGTCTCGCCTCGACGTCGTCCGGTTCGATCGATTCGTCCCGCCACCCCGCGTAGAACGGCGCGTCGTCGAACACCCGTGCGAGCTCCCACGCGAGCCGATCGCCACCGCCGTTGGCGTGTTCGCCCCAGTGGGCGACGACGAGGTCAGCGGCTGACGATGTTCGATTCGCTTCAGGCTCGTCTGTCATTGCTCCAGTGGTTCAGTGCCAGGGACAAATCGTTCACGACTCAAGTGCGCCGATGAGCGAAGCGTCAACCGGCAGTGTATCCGGTTCACATCCGATAGCCGAGCGCCTCAAGTTGCTCCTCAATGGCGGGATCCGTCTCGGTTTCGGATGGCGGATCGAAGGAGGGAGAGTAGGTACCTTCGTCTGTTGCCGTGGTCTCGACCCATGGGACGGTCCGAACCTTCGGGTGGAGACTCCCCGTTTTGTGACCGTACTCCCAGTACTCGCCGAAGGCCTCGCCGTGGTCCGCGGAGATCGCGACGGTCTCTGCGTCGACGTTCTCCAGTAACAGTTCCACGTCGTCGAGCACGTATCGAAGTTCGTCGAGGTACGTCTCCCAAATCGTTTCGTAGTCGCCCGTCTCGCCGAGGTATCCCCACCAGTCGTACTCGTACCGGTAGAGCTCGTCGCGGCCTTCGCGGAGGGCATTCACCACGTACGGCGGATGCGGCTGGAGGTAGTGGAGGATCACGCGGTCGAGGTCGTCGCGTCTCCCGACCTGAATGCCGCGGTCGGTTACGTACCGGGGCGGCGTCCCGCCGCCCTCATGACCTAGGGGTCCCGGTTCCCCAACGGGTTCGTACCGGTAGAGATATTCGAAGTGGCCGAGAGCGTCGACATCGACCGTCGGAATTCGCCTGAGGAGTCTATAGGTCAACTGTTCGTCGCTGATTGAGGCTGACTCGTGATGTCTGTTTCGCAGGATCCGCTCCGGAAACACGTTCGCCGACAGATACCCCGTTCGCCGAATCTCGTCCTCGTACTTCTCGACGAAGGTTTTGGCGATCCACTCGGGTGATCGACCGCCGACCGAACGGATCGAGCCAACATCGGGGATGAAGTCGTACTCGGGAGCGACGGCCTCGAGTGCATCGACCCGGCAAGTATCCAGAATAATCAGTAGGTCCCACTCTCGGGAAAAAACGTTTGTCCCGATCGTTCGTTTCGTGTTCGCGTAGGTAGCGGGGATCCGATAGCAGACCTCGTAGAGCGTCTCGTCGACCGCCTGCCTCGGGTATTTGAAGGCTTTCTTGACGTTTTCGAGCGTTACGTTGTGTTTCAGCATGAGATCGGCGCGTAGTGGTGAGACTGTATCAGTCGTTCTTAAGGATTCTCCTATTCCGAAATCCGGAGTCGAGACCGTCGTACGCTAGCCGGTGAATCGCCCCGCTCACGAACGGGCGGCGGATCGCATCCCGTCGACGGCGCCAGATCGACGTCCCCAGCAACCAGTACGTTATTAGTGTCGACCTGTCTCTGACCCACTATGGCCCTGCGCCACCACCTCCGAAAAGCTCGAGAGATCCTCTCGAACGAGGGGCCCCTCGAGACGGCCAAAAGCGCGATCAGGTTCGTCCCAATCGAGGTAAACAACTACATCTTTCGGCTGCGACACGGCAGTGGCACGTACGTGATGGACGAGGACTGGGACAATCTCCTTATCCTCGACGCCTGTCGGTACGACATGTTCGCCGACCAGATTGATCTCGACGGGGCGCTCGAGCCGCGGATTTCGCTCGGTTCGAGCAGCGAGGAGTTCCTCGAACGCAATTTCGACTCGCGCGCCTGTCACGATACGGTCTACGTCAACGCGAACCCGTACATTCCGCGACTCGATCTCGACAGGGGGACGTTTCACGCCGTCATTAATTGTCTCGAAGACTGGGATCCGGATCTGGAAACAGTTCGCCCCGAAACAGTCGCGGACGCAGCGCGGGACGCACACGAGTCGTTTTCGAACAAGCGGCTCGTTGCCCACTTCATGCAGCCACACCACCCGTTCATCGGAGAGACGGGACGCGACCTGACCGGGACCGGACTTTCCATCGATTCCGACGGCGAACGGGACACCGTTATCTGGGAATATCTCGAGTCCGGTGACGCTGACGCCAGCCTCGAGACGGTCTGGGCAGCTTATAAGGAAAACCTGGATATCGTCCTCGCGGAAGTCGAGTCCCTTCTCGAGGATCTCGAGGGAAAGACGGTGATAACGGCAGATCACGGGAACCTCTTAGGCGAACGCCTGTCACCGATACCGTCGCGTCGAAAGTACGGGCATCCGTACGGAGTCCACACCCCCGAACTCGTCCGCGTCCCGTGGTTCATTTGCGAGGGATCGGAGCGACGTGACATTCGGTCGGACCCGCCCGTCGAAAGCGAACGAGCGTCCGATTCGGAGATCGAAAAGCGGTTGGAGGCGCTGGGATACAAATAAGCGCGACTGTCGGCGATCGTCATTTTAGACGGGCCATCTACCAATCAGTCAATATTTATAGGGATACGTGGCTACAGTCCGGTAATGAACGGGTACGAGTTGAGTCTCGAAAACATCTGGAAAGGGTTACGAAATCCGTCCCGCGTTCTCGATAATATCGTTCTCGATTACGTCTACCGAACCCCCGCGATCGTCGCCAACAGCCGACGGACCATCGGGACCAACGTCTTTGACCGCGAATGGGACGTGTTAATCTTGCTCGATACCTGCCGCGTCGACGCGCTGCGGGAGGTCGCCCCTGAATATGAATTTATCCCGTCCGTCGAGAGTATCTTGTCGACAGGCGGCGCATCTGCGGAGTGGCTAGCACGAACGTTTGATGAACAGCACCGCGACGAAATCGCGGATACCGCGTTCTTATCGGCACAGAACCATGTCCAGCAGATCCTCGACACCAACCTGCCGGAGCGCGACTCCGATAAACCGCTCCCGTTCAAAGCGCTCCGATTCATGCCGTCAGTCGATCTCGAAGATGTCGGAAAGGTTGAGTATATCTTTCGGTATGAACCGGTCGGAGAGGAGGGGCCGTACGGGCATCCCGAAGGAAGTACACCGCCCCGATATGTCACTGATCGCGGGATTCAGGTCGGGAGACGTGAGGAGTACGATCGACTCATTCTCCAGTATCACCAGCCCCACACTCCCTGGTTTTCGACCGCTCTCGAGGAGGATCGCGACCTGAAGTACCACGAACGCGACTGGTGGAACTACTATATGGAAACTGGTGACGTCGACACCATCTGGGACGCCTATATGAGCGATCTCCGGTACGTGCTAGATGATATCGAACTCTTGCTTCGCAATATCGATGCGGAAACCGTCGCCATCTCGTCGGACCACGGCGAAGCGTTCGGCGAATACGGAATTCTTGGTCACACGCTCGGAAGTCTCCACCCGAAAGTTCGAAAGGTTCCATGGGTAGAGACGACCGCTACTGATGAGGGATCATACGAGCCGTCGATCGACGAGCCGAGCAGCGAGCGCGTGCCTCGAGAGAAACTCGACGAGCAACTGAAGGCGCTGGGGTATCGATGACCGAAAGCTCAGCCCGGAGCCACCCCGAGTGACAACATCGAAATAGATAGCATGTTTACCCACAGAAACATGATCTCGACGGAGTTTGCGTACCGAAAGCTAGAGCGAAAGCTCGAGGCTGACGGGATCAGTGAGTCGATCGTCGCGGCCGGCGACCTGCTGGTCCGAAAACGCCTCGGGCGGCCGATCTTCGACCCGCTCGTCGAACGTGGCGTCGTTCGGACCGTTTCGCGGCCCGCTCTTGAGACGATCGCGAACGAGACCGTCGCGATCCCGGCGGATGCAGACGATAGTTCCGCTCCCTTCGTTGCACTCTTGGAAGAGGGATGCGTCCTCTCAGAAACGGGATTAGCGCTGACTCCGGACTTCGAAATACTCGAGGAGAGCGCCGCCGTCCCGGACCAAGCCCAGCAAGCTATGATGGCGATGCTTTCCAGAGAGTTCTTTTACGGGGATGCCCCGCTCCGTGGCTTCCTGTCGGAGCCGCGCCGCGGACACTTTCGCGAAGCCGCGGGGTCACTTGAAACTGCTGCACCGCTCATCCCTAGGTATCCGAACTACTACCACTGGATGGTCGAGACGGTCCCGCAAATACGCTATATTCGAGCGTTCGAAGAGAATACTGGTGAGCGCGTGACGTTGCTCCTGCCGCCGGACGCGCCGTCGTTCGTCGGCGAGACGCTCGACGTACTCGGGTGGCCGCGGTCTAAAGTCGAGTACGCCACTGAGCCGGTGTACGACATCTCGAGGCTCGTTCTCCCCTCGTTCCCGGAACGACGGGCGGCAGACTTCGAGTGGCTTCGCCGTGAGGTACTTGACCAGGTGCTCGAAACGACGCCGGAGAGCGGCGACAACGTCTACGTCTCGCGAGCGAACGCCGTCGAACGGCGCGTGGTGAACGAGGACGACGTGATGGACGTCCTGTCGCAGTTCGGATTTTCGTGCTATCGATTGGAGGAACGGTCGCTCGAACAGAACGTGCGTCTATTTGCTGATGCCGACGTTGTAGTCGGGCCGCACGGGGCAGGTCTCACCGACGTCGTCTTTGCCGATGACTGTATCCTCGTCGAACTGTTCGGCGACAAGATCAAACCGCACTATCGAGAGTTAGCGTCGACGCTCGGCCTGTCGTACGAACCGATGTACTGTCGGGCGGAATCGACGGACATCGTCGTCGACACCGAGGCGTTGGCGGAAACGATTCGCGAATTAATCGCCTGACCTCGTGTCGTTACAACACCGACCGATAGCGGATTCACCGATGCAACGAAGATTCGAATGACGAAAGTATTTAGAACCGAGAATCATTCTATCCCCCTCCAAATAGCTACGTGGAATCCATGAATAACCATTATACACTCGAGAATTTGAAACGGGCGATACGAAATCCGGTTTTGTTCGGTCGAGAGGCGCTTCGATTGGCCAGTTGGCCACTTCATAAGGGATACGGGAGGTACACCGATCGAAAATACGGCGCAGGACTCGACGTAATGGACGAGGATTGGGATAACTTGATCATTCTCGACGCGTGTCGATACGACTATTTCCAGCGTCTCAATTCGATCGACGGAACCCTCTACAAAGCGGTTTCGAAAGGAAAGAAAAGCTGGGAGTTCTTACGGAAGAACTTTGCAACTGGTGAGTTTCACGACACCGTTTACGTGACGGCGAACCCGTTTTCGACAGATCTCGATGAGGACACGTTCTATCACATCAAACACTTACACGTCGATCGGTGGGACGACGACATTGGAACGGTCCAACCGGCCGAGGTCGTCAGCGCAGCGAGAGAGGCTCACGAGCAGTATCCGGACAAGCGACTTATCGTTCACTTTATGCAGCCTCATCGTCCTTACCTCGGAGAGACGGCTGACGAGCTACGGCGCCGGCTGGATCTACGAGGATACGGAGAACACGACGAGGGGATCCAGATCTGGGGGGCGGTCAAACAGCGAGATGTGACGTTTCGAGAGATACGTGACGCGTATACCGAGAGTCTCGAGATCGCGCTAGAACACACTGAAGCGTTGCTCGACGACGTGCCCGGAAAATCCGTCATAACCGCCGATCACGGAGAGATGCTCGGTGAGCGTGTATTCCCGTTTACGACTCGTGTATGGGGACACATGGAAGGGTTCAGTACCCCTACCCTTCGTGAAGTTCCCTGGTTAGTAATCGATGCGGACGAACGCCGCGAGATCACTCGTTCGGATCCCATCCAATCCGAGAAGAACCTAGACGACGACGAGATAGCGGAGCGCTTGGAAGCGCTCGGATATGCTGATTGAACGGAGGGTATCACGCGTCCTACGATGGATGTTCGCGGACGACTGGAAGGGGCAGGAAAAGTAGTTAGGGATCTCCCAACTGTCTGTAGGCGATGCGGGTCACTAGCCGTCTCTCCTCGAAACGTCGTGTCGCGCCAAAGACAAGCGGGCGCGAGGCGCGTTCGAAGCCGGCCCGAAAGACAGCTCCCGTGTAATGCGCCTTCGGCATTTCCGGCGCAAATCGATGGAATCAAGAATATTTGCGAGAGTAGGTCGAGTCGATACTCCTTAATACACAGATGCGCCTCGGGCAAACCTCTTTAGTCTATTTCTTGTCGAACCTCGTCTCTTCGGCCCTGGGATTTCTGGCGACGATCTACATCGCTCGCATGCTCGGAGCGGGACCGCTTGGGGTGTATCACCTCGTCGTCGGACTTGTCTCGTGGCTGGCTATCGTGGGGGAAGTCGGCATTTCGCGTGCGATATCGAAGCGGATCTCCGAGGGAGAGGATCAGGCCGAATACGTTCTCGCCGGAACGACGATCATCGTCGGTCTGTTCGTCCTTAGTACCTGTGGACTCCTTCTCTTTCGAGAGCGGCTGGTCAACTACGTCGGCTATCCTGCCACGGGGTACGTCATCGCGATTCTGCTGGTCGTGCTCGTCAACGGACTCGTAAATTCGCTTCTCGTCGGGTTACACCTCGTCCACGTAAACGGGTTTCTGTCGCCGGTGCGAACGGGTGGTCGAGCGCTGGTCCAGATCGCCCTTATCGTTGCCGGGGCCAGCACGGCCGCACTGTTCATCGGGCACATCGCGGGATATATCGTCGTTATCGGTATCGGTACCTACTTCACTGCACGAGCACTGCCGGGACTCTCTCGGCCACGGCGATACCACTTCGACCGACTCGTCGATTTCGCGAAGTTCTCTTGGCTCGGCAACCTCCAGTCTCAGATGTTTAGCTATACCGACATCATCGTACTCGGTTTTTTCGTCTCGTCCGGACTCATCGGCGTCTATTCGGCGGCATGGAATATCGCCGAATTTCTGATCCTGTTCAGCGGCGCTCTCAGTTCGACGCTGTTTCCCGAAATGAGCTCGCTTTCGTCGAAGGACAATTCTCGAGCGGTCGCACGAATCGTCGAACAATCCCTTTCGTTTTGTGGGCTCTTCCTCATTCCCGGTCTGTTTGGAGGGATGTTACTCGGCGAACGTATTCTCCGTATCTACGGTCCCGAATTCCCGAGAGGGGCGACCGTGCTGACGATCCTGATCGTTGCGAATCTCCTCATGGGGTACCAGAATCAGCTGTTGAACGCACTCAACGCGATCGATCGTCCGGAACTCGCCTTTAGGGTCAACGTCGTGTTCGTGGGATCTAACGTCGCGCTCAACATCGCGTTGATTTATCTGTACGGATGGATCGGGGCAGCGATAGCAACGACGATTTCGGTTGCGATTAGCCTCGTGCTCGCCTATCACCACGTCGACGCAGTTATCGACTTCGAGGTTCCAGCGGGAGAAATCGTAAACCAGTGGATCGCCGCTGTCCTTATGGGTGGGCTGGTATACGTCAGTCTCTGGGCTGAAACCACGTACGGCCTGCTCAATCACAACGTTGCGACGGTTGGTATTCTCGTCGTAATCGGCGCTGGCACGTATTTTGCCGTCCTGTTGATAATTTCGAGGCAGTTCAGGACGGTCGTCGATCAGAACGTGCCGTTCGATCTCACCCTTCTCTCGAGCGAATGATCGAATTATCGCCCGAAACGGCGATCGTTGATTGTCGAGCCTCCGTTAGGCTATAGCCTGAAACCCGACGATCGACGTCGAACGCGACTGCTCACCGTCACCCAAAGTATTTGTCCTGCTATTTCAATTGCTTTCCCATGCAAGCAGTTGTCCTGGCCGCGGGCAAGGGTACCCGCCTTCGGCCGCTCACCGAAGACAAACCCAAGGTCCTCGTCGAGGTCGACGGCAAACCGCTCATCGAGGACGTCTTCGACAATCTCATCGAGATCGGCGCGACCGAGTTCGTCGTCGTCGTCGGCTACATGAAAGAGAAGATCATCGAACGGTACGGCGACGAGTACGAGGGCGTTCCGATCACCTATGCCCACCAGCGAGAGCAGCTCGGACTCGCACACGCCATCCTGCAGGCGGAGCCCCACGTCGACGACGACTTCATGCTCATGCTCGGCGACAACGTCTTCCGGGCGAACCTCGGGGACGTGATCAACCGACAGCGAGAGGAGCGCGCGGACGCCGCGTTCCTCGTCGAGGAAGTTCCCTACGAGGAGGCCTCGCGGTACGGCGTCCTCGATACCAACGAGTACGGCGAGATCGTCGAGGTGACCGAAAAACCCGACAACCCGCCGTCGAACCTCGTCATGACCGGCTTCTACACGTTCACGCCCGAGATCTTCCACGCGTGTCACCTCGTCCAGCCGAGCGATCGCGGCGAGTACGAACTCCCCGACGCGATCGATCTCCTCATCCAGTCCGGGCGGACGATCGACGCGATCCGGATGGACGGCTGGCGGATCGACGTCGGCTATCCCGACGACCGCGATCGGGCGGAAGAACGGCTGACCGAAGCGGTGGCCGCGATCCGAGAGTAGCCGGCTCGTTCGTTACTCGGCAACGATGATTCCGCCGTCGGGAACGGTGGTTTTGAGGTCGGAGATCGCTTCGCGAGCCGCGGTGCGCGTCCCGTACGTCTGCGTGCTCTCGATCACCGTGGTGCCATACTCGTCGACCAGCCGCCACACCCAGCCGTCCTCGTCGGCGTACAGTTCGAACGCGGCGCTGTCGATCGCGAAGATGCTCGCCCGATCGAGTAGCTGGCGGCCGTCCGAGACGGCCTCGCGGGCAGCCGCCCTCGACTCGTAGCGGTCCGCGCCGGTCGCGACGGCCTGCCCGTGTTCGTCCCGAAGTTGCCACTGCCACCGATCGTCCGCCGTCGTGACGAGGTCGAACGACGCAACCCCGAATTCGACCGGCTGCGCCAGCGGTGCGAGCCGACGGACGTCGGCGATGGCCCCCATGAGCGCCGTCTTGGTCTCGGTGGCGGCGCCCGCGCTGGCGAGTACCGCTCGATCGCGGTCGACGAGTTCCCAGCGCCAGCCGTCGTCGCCGTCGAGGCGGATCGCCGCGTCGTCGATCGTGAAGACGGGGACGTCGTCGACGCGGCTCGTGAGCGTCTCGACGGCGTCGAGCGCCGCCTTGCGATCGGGGTAGGACCCCGTCCCAGTAGCGAGTTCCTCGCGGTCGCGATCAAGTACCCGCCAGTGCCAGTCGCCGCTGTCGTAGAGTTCGATCGCGACGTCGTCGATCGTCGCGTCGTCGGCGGTGGCCGCGGCTTCGCGGACGGTCGTCACGCCCTCTGCGAGGTCGTCCCGTGTCGGGTACTCGGCGGCACCGGTCGCGACGATTTCCCCCGTCGGGAGCACGAACCGCCAGCCCCAGTCGTCCGTCCCGGAGACCTGGAATATCGGCCGGTCCATCGTGCGAACGTCGGCCTCGAGGTGGTCGAGCAGGCGCCCCATCGCGTCGCGGGCGGCCTCCCTGGTCGGGTGGGTGGTGGGTCCCTCGGCGACGAGGCTGCCGGCGCCGTCGATCAGTCGCCAGCCCCACTCGTCGTCCGCGGTGACGAACAGTTCGAACGCCGCCGTCTCGATCTCCAGCACCTCGGCGTCGGGCGCCTGCTCTTTCAGCGTCAGCATCGCCTCCGCGGCCTCGTCTCGGGAGTCGTGTTCCGCGCCGCTGTCCGCGAGCACGGTTCCGTTCTCGTCGATCAGCCGCCAACGCCACTCGCCCGCGTCGGTCTCGTAGACGCGGAACGCAGCGTTGTCGAACTCGATGAGTTCGGCGTCGCGAGCCTGTTCGCGAACCCGCTCGATCGCCGCCTCGGCCGTCTCGACGTCGGCGGCGGAGTCGGTGCTCGCGGCGATGATCTCGCGATCGTCGGTCACGAGTCGCCAGCCCCAGTCCCGGGCGTCGGTCGCCTCCGCGGCCGAGGCGTCCGCGGACGTCTCGGCGACCGACGCGCCCGCCCCGTCCGCGATGGCTTCGGGCCGCTGACTGGTTGCGGTCGCCGACGCGGGCCGGCTCTCCCCGGCGTCGCGCACCGGATAGACCTCGTACTCCGCGGTTTCGATCTCGACGACGTCCGCCTCGCGGGCGGTCTCGCCGAATCGTTCGATGGCCGGATCCGCGTCGTCGCGCGCCGGCGCGCCGGCGGTCGACCGGGCCACGACCCGGTCGGTCCCGTCGACGAGCCGCCAGTGCCACTCTTCGTCGGACCGGTACCGCTCGAAAGTCGGCTCGTCGGCGACGAGAACCGCCGCCGACTCCAGCGCCGTGAGCACCTCGTCCGCGGCGCGTTCGGCGTCGGGGCGCGCGGCGAACGCGTCGGTCGAGTCCGCGACGACGGTATCCTCGTCGTCGACGATCCGCCACGCCCAGCCGTCGTCGCGGTCGTACAGTTCGACGCCGACGCGATCGACGTCGAGTACCCGCGCCTGGATGAACCGTTCTGCGAACGTTCGAGCGGCGGCGACGGCGCGTTCCTGGCTCGCGTACCCGACTTCGCCCGCGGCCAGCGTGGTTCGATCGTCGGCGACCAGCTGCCAGTGCCACCGTCCGTGGCGCTCGACGACCGTGAACGCTCCGCCTTCGACGTCGATCATCTCGGCGTCAGGGCCGTGTTCTTTCAGGAAACTCACCGCCGTTTCGGCGCCGTCGCGGTCGTCGAACTCGCGGGACGCGGCGCAGACGCGACTACCGTCGCCGCGCACCAGCGTCCACTGCCAGGTTCCGTCCCGCGTCTCGGACAGCCGGAACGCCGATTCGGACACTTCCAGCAGCCCGGCGTCGTCGATCGTGTCTTGCAGCCGTTCGATCCGCTCGGTCGCCGCCGCTCGGGAGGGGCTTCGGGCCGCGCTCTCCGCACGGGTCTCGAGATGCAGGACGGACCACGTCCAGTCGCCGTTCTCGTCCTGTGCGAGTGCGATCCGGGAGTCCTCCACCGCGTCGTCGGTCGGGATCGCCGGAGCCACGGCTGCTCCCACCTCGCCGTCACCGTCGGCGCCGTCGAACGTCCGTTTCGCGTTCAGGGCGAACGCGACCGCGAGGAGGCCAACGACGAGCAGGATGCCGGTTGCGATAACGAGTTCGCCAGCACCCAAATCCGTAGTCGGGACGGTCATTCGTACCGGTTCGAATCACCGACTGGGCCATAATAATGTGCGACTTACACGAACGACGCGGCTAGAACGGCGGCCCGGTCGGGGCACAGTGCCGGTGGCTCGCGATCGGTGGGGAGCGGCGGCCGTCG
Organism: Halosolutus gelatinilyticus; assembly: GCF_023028105.1. Classification (NCBI taxonomy): domain Archaea; kingdom Methanobacteriati; phylum Methanobacteriota; class Halobacteria; order Halobacteriales; family Natrialbaceae; genus Halosolutus; species Halosolutus gelatinilyticus. The sequence goes on along the minus strand of NZ_CP095491.1, from coordinate 499,211 downwards.
ACGGGCCGATCGGAGAAAGGGTGTCTCTAACCGCTGCGAGCGCGACGATCGGTGGTCGTCGAAGTCAGTACTGATTATCGGTTCCTCGTCAGCGTCCTCACTCGTCCGTATACTGCGCACAGACCCGCCGGATTCCCTCTTCGAAGTCGATTCGGGGTTCCCAGCCGGTTTCGTCGCGAATCTTCGAGGAATCGGCGCAGGTATCGTGGACGTACACCGACTCGGGGATCGGGTTCTCGACGTACTCGGGTTCCACGTCGGTCCCGAGTTCGTCGTTGATCAGCTCGACGACCGTATTGAAGTCGTACGACTCGCCGGTCCCGAGGTTGTAGACCCCGTCGAGCTCGTGGGCCGCGGCCAGTTCGAGTCCGCGAACGATGTCGGAGACGTGAGTGAAGTCCCGGGTTTGCGAGCCGTCGCCGTAGAGCACCGGCGACTCGCCGCTGGCGATGTCGTCGGCGAACTGGGCGATCACATTGGCGTACTCGCCCTTGTGGTCCTCGGCGCCGCCGTAGCCCTGGTAGACCGAGAAGAAGCGCATTCCACACGCCGACATGCCGTAGTGGTTCGAGAAGTATTCGCCGTAACGCTCGCGGGCGAGTTTCGAGGCCTCGTAGCCGGTGTTCACCGTCACGTCCAGTCCCTCCGGCGAGGGATCCGTCCGGCTGCCGTAGATCGACGATGTCGAGGCGTACACCACGGTCTCGCAGCCGTCCTCGCGCGCCTGTTCGACGACGTTGACGAACCCCTCGACGTTCACACGGGCGCCCCGTCGGGGGTTCTCTTCGTGCATCGCGTACGAGGAGAGCGCGGCGAGGTGAACCACGGCGTCCACGTCCGTCGGTAACTCGTCGTCCAACACGCTCGCTTCCACGAAGTCGACGTCGTCGGAGAGGTTCGACGGCGTGCCGAGGTAGCAGTCGTCGACGGCGATCACCTCGTTTCGATCGGCCAGTTCGTTCGCGAGGTTCGACCCGATAAACCCTGCACCCCCGGTGACGAGAACGCGAGCGTCGTGTAGCTCCATACGCGACAGTCACCGATCGCGGAAAAGTGTCTTCTGGTCACTACCCGCGGACGCCGTCGTCGCACGGGACGTCCACGCCGGAGGCGATTCGCGGACGGTCGCGGATCCCTTCGCATTAGTATAACAATTACTGTTACGGAACGCTCGTAGTCGACGGATACTGCGAAAAGCGCGCTCGCGGTCGTCTACCGTCCCGCCCGAGCAGGCCGACGACAGCAAGCTCCTCATGTGACTCTCCCGGGCGGGCGAGGAGAACGACGTCGAGGCGAGCATCACTGTCGGGATCAGAAACGACCTCAAGTACGCCGATCGGGTTCGGGAGGAGCGCGTCCGCGTGGCCAACGACGACGCGGAGGTCACCCGCATCCAGGATCTCATCCGGGGCTGTCCGATCCAGGCGAAGATCGCGATCGACGTGCGGGTGCGCCAGCACATCGCGGGGATCCTCGACTCCTGATCTCGTGCGGTCTCGCCCGCGACTCGCGTCTCGCGGAATCGACGAGCGCCGAGCGGTTGCGATCGGCCCTGCCGATCGGAAACCCAAAAACGTCTAACGACCACCCCGCATTGCTCCTGATATGCACGTCTCGATCGTCGGCAGCGGCTACGTCGGAACCACCGTCGCCGCCTGCCTCGCGGATCTCGGACACGAGGTCGTCAACGTCGAAATCGACGAGGGGATCGTCGAGACGATAACCGCCGGCGAGTCCCCCATCCACGAGGACGGCCTCGCGGAACGGATCGCCGAGCACGCCGGAACCCGCCTGCGGGCGACGACCGACTACGGCGCCACCGCGGAGACGGACCTCACCGTGTTCTGTCTCCCGACGCCGCAGGCCGATGACGGCAGTCTGGATCTCGCGATCGTGAAGGCGGGCGCGGAATCGCTCGGCGACGCGCTCGCCGCGAAAGACGGCGAGCACGTCGTCGTCGTCAAGAGCACCGTGTTGCCGGGCACGACCGAGGACGTCGTCGGGTCGATCCTCGAAGACCGATCGGGGAAGCGCGTCGGCGAGGACCTCCACCTCGTGATGAACCCCGAGTTCCTCCGGATGGGAACCGCGGTCTCGGACTTCCTCGAACCGGACAAGGTCGTCGTCGGCGCGTCGAGCGAGCCCGGGGCCGCGGCCCTCCGGGAACTGTACGCGCCGATCCTCGATCGACCCGAGACCGCGCTCGTCGAAACCGACGTCCGCGAGGCCGAACTGATCAAATACGCCAACAACGCCTTCCTCGCGGCGAAGGTCTCGCTGGTCAACGAACTCGGCAACGTCGCGAAGGAGTACGGCGCGGACGCCTACGAGGTGCTCGACGCCGTCGGCCTCGACGATCGGGTTTCCGAGCGGTTCCTCCGGTCGGGCCTCGGCTGGGGCGGCTCGTGTTTTCCGAAGGACGTCAACGCCCTGCGCGCCGGCGCTCGCGAACGGGGGTACGAGCCCGCGCTGCTCGACGCGGTCGTCGCGGTCAACGACGAACAGCCCCGCCGGCTCGTCGCGCTCCTCGCCGACCACGTCGCGCTCGACGGCGCGCGGATCGCCGTCCTCGGGCTCTCGTTCAAGCCGGGCACCGACGACATCCGAAAGTCGCGCGCACTCGACGTGATCGGCGAACTGGTCGATCGCGGTGCGGACGTCGTCGCGTACGATCCAGTCGCGACGGCGAACGTCCGCGAGGAGTATCCCGACCTCGACGTCGAGTACGCGGACTCGGTCGCGGGGGCGCTCGCGCACGCGGACGGCGCCGTGATCGCGACCGACTGGCCCGAGTTCGACGACCTCTCGTTCGCGGACATGCGCCGGCGGATCGTCGTCGACGGTCGCCGGATCGACGTCGACGAGGACGAACTGGCGGTCTACGAAGGCCTGACGTGGTGATCGATGGGCCGACGCACGAAACGGAGACGGTCAAAACGCCGGCGCGGTGCGGGCGACGTACCGATCGCAGCGCCGTCGACCGATACGCCGGGGGCGCAGGTTGGGGTGTCGGGTGCGCCGATCGACGCTGCGATCTGCGGGCGGCGTCCCGCGACGGCTGCGTATATAAGCGAACCGCCAGTTTATCAGCACCCTTTTGCACTCCGACACGAGATTGCCTGCCGATGGAGGATGACGGCACTCTCGTGGACGCGGTCGACGCCAACGCCACCACCGGCCGGGAGGTCATCGGGATGAGCGAGACGGCGCGCGAGGTTTCGCCCGAGGACGTCTGCATCCTCGTCCCGACGCTCAACGAAGAAGCGACGATCGGCGAGGTGATCGACGGGTTCCGCGAGCAGGGCTACACGAACGTCGTCGTCGTGGACGGCGACTCGGACGACGACACGCGCGAGGTCGCTCGCGAGTACGGCGCCCACGTCATCGTCCAGTCCGGGGACGGGAAGGGCCAGGCCGTCCGCGAAGCGCTCCGGTACATCTCCGTTCCATACGTGCTGATGGTCGACGGCGACGGGACCTACGATCCGGCGGACGCGGAGAAGATGCTCGAACCGCTCGCACACGGGTACGAACACGTGATCGGCAACCGGTTCGCCGACATGGACGACGACGCGATGCGCGCGCTGAACGGGTTCGGAAACCGGCTGATCAACCGATCGTTCCGGTTCATCCACGGAGCCGACTACGACGATATCCTCTCGGGATACCGGGCGTTCACCGTCGACTCGATGAAGCGGCTCTCGCTCGACTCGGACGGGTTTACGATCGAGACCGAACTCGCCGTCGAGTGCGTCAAACACGGGATCGACACGACGGTCGTCCCGGTCAGCTACCGCGCGCGCCCGGAGGAGTCGGAAACGAACCTCCATCCCGTCAGAGACGGCGGGACGATCATCCTGGCGCTGTACACGCTCGCGAAGACGAACAATCCGCTCTTTTACTTCGGGAGCCTCGGCGTCACCGGGATCGGCTCCGGCGCCGTCATCGCGTCGTACGTCATCTGGGAGTGGATCCAGTACCGCCAGGGCCACGAGATCATGGCGATCGTCTCCGCGGCCGCGATCTTACTCGGCGTGCAGTTGCTCATGTTCGGCGTCCTCTCGGACATGCTCGTGACGCTGCACCGCGAGCAGCGCCGGCGACTCGAACAGATCGCGCGAGAGACGGACGAGGAGTAGCGAGAGCCGATTCCGCGAACCTCGTGAGCGGGTCAAAACGGGAGGAGCGATCGGACCTGCTGGACGACGCTCCCCGAGTGACGCTTCCGGTACGCTTCGAAGGGGTCGTGCAGGGCGTTCAACAGCTCCTGTCGCGAGCCGAACTCCTCCGCGTCGACTTCGGCGAGTATCTCCCCCAGCGAAACGTCGTTCCCGTGAACGTCGTAGGGGATGCGCTCGTGTCCGAGTTCGGCTTCGACGTCGGTCCTGGTCGCCGGAAACGAGAGATCGGCGTCTCTGAGTTCGGCGTCGACGGCGGCGATACCGAACTCGACGCTCTCGGGATCGTCGTTGTCCTCGCTCGATGGTGGTCGAACTCCCATACTGGATCGCTAGTCAGGTAGATACAAAAAACCGCTACGGAGACGATCGACGCCGGTCGCCGGTCGGCGCCAAGGGGAGCCGCCGATCGTATCGCCGGCCGGAAACAGGCTCGCCCGCGCCGACGGCGCGCTGTCGGTGATCCCGCGCCGGTCGACACTCATTTCACGGCGGCGACGGAGTAACGGATATGACCGAGTACACGACGGTTTCCATCCCGAAGGATCTCGCCGATCGGGTCGAAGAGACGATCGAAGGCACCAGTTTCCAGAGCACGAGCGACCTCGTCCGGTTTCTGTTGCGTAGCATCGTCATCCAGCACCAGAAGGAGGGGAAGCTTACCGAAGCGGAGTTCGAGGAGATCACCGAACAGCTTCGCGGCCTGGGCTACCTCGATTGATAAGTCCGAACCTTTTCAGGGCCGACGGTCCTAGTTAGTCGCGGAGGTCGAACCGCATGCCCCACATCCCGGATTTCCCGACACCGTCGGACGATCCCGACGAGGAGCAGCGAGATCCGAACCGGAGCATCATCGACCGAATCATCGGCGGCGGCGACGGACCGACGCCGACCGGCGGGTAACGTCCCTCCGCTTTCGATCGCGACGTCCGCGATCGCGATCGCGTTTTTTCAGTCCGTCAACGACTGGTCCGGCGCGCGGGCGTCGACGACATCGAGGGGCTGGCGCGCGCCCGTTCGATCGAACGCGCCGAAGGAGTTCTCGTCGAGTTCCCACGGCGGCACGGCGACGAAGATCACCTCTGCGAGGTCGTCCCGTTTCGTTACCTCGAGTTCTCGCAGCGGATGGGAGACGAATTGCCCCTGGGCCTGCCGGACGGGCGTCGTGAGGTCGACGCCGAAGACGGCGTTAACCGAATTTCCGGGATCCGGGAGGAAGAAGTCGGTGAACACCGGCGTCTCCGGCGGGAGCGCGTCGGCGTCGGTGCCGTCGAGATCGCCCGCGGGGGTGACGGAGACGCCGGTCGTCACGCGATCGGGATCGGCGCCGCTGGCCAGATCGAGGAGGACGTCGACGAGCGCTTGCGTGACGTAGACCACGGACCCGATACGGGCGGTGCGTAGTTAGATGTGTTCCCCGCGAGCGCTAAGCGGGGGCAGCGATCGTCGCGGGTCGGAGGGCCGGAACCCGCGCCGCGGCCCTCCGGCTCAAAACGGCAGCAGGTTCCGCGCCGCCTTCGCGTAGAGAATCGGCGATCGTTTTCGAGCGCCCGCCAGCGCGTTGTCGAGCGCTGCCGACGCGCCGTCCATCACCCCGGGGCCGTGTCCGACGAGTACGCGTTCGGGATCCAGGTCGCCGAGGGCGTCCCGCGGGGGAACGAGCCGTCGCATCGGGTGGACGCCCAGACGCTCGCTCCCGGCGAGGAAGTACTCGGCCGTTCCGACGGACTCGGGAACGATGAGCGTTCCTTCGGCGGGATCGTACAGCGCGACTTCCTGCCAGAACCGGCTGTCGACGACCGTCCGGGCTTCGAGGCCGGTGTCCGCGAGTTCGTCGTCGAACCGAACGATCGGCGCCTCGAGCTCCTCGGAAACGCCCTCGAAGAACTCGGGGAGGTAGACGTGGACGCCGTGCCGATCGGCGATCTCGGCCGCGTCGCGTTTGTGGCGATCGAGGGTGATGACGACGCCGGCCACCTCGCCGAACTCGGCGAGCAGGTCGTCCAACCCCTCCGTGTCGACGGGATCGAAGAGCCAGACTTCGCCGTCCACTTCGAGGGCGTGGCTCGCCCGCTGCATCGTCTCGTCGGGATGGGCGATCCAGCCGACGCCGCCTTCGAAGCGATCGATCTCCGCGAGGTCGGTCGCGCGCTCGTCCGTACGGAAGGTCATGACGAATCATAGACGCGTCGGACGCATAAACACCGGCGAACCGATCGACCTCGCCCGCGCTGGGCGGCCGATCGCCGATCCGAGCCCTCCGGTCTCGAATCGCGCCGATCGCCGACGGTTCTTTGCTCGCCGGTCGAGTAGGGTTGGCTATGCTACGCCGGCTCTCGCGGCTCGCCCTCGAGGTCAAGTACCTCGAGCCGGCGCGATCGTTCTACGAGGAGACGCTGGGACTGCCCGTCCGCGAGGAACGCGCGGATGAACTCGTCTTCGCCGCCGGCGAGAGCGAGTTCGTCCTTCGCCGTCCCACCGCCGTCCCCCGCGGCGGCCTCCACACGCACTTCGCGTTCTCGATCCCCGACGCCGAGTACGACGACTGGTGGGACCGCCTGGGCGAAGACTACGACCTCGAGGAGGCGCGGTTCGGCTCCGCTCGATCGCTGTACCTGTACGACCCCGACGGCAACTGCGTCGAACTCGGCCAGCAGGGTGTCGACGGCCCCGGGATCGACGGCATCTTCGAGGTGGTCCTCGAGGTCGAAGATCTCGATCGCGCGAGCTCGTTCTACGAGGATTTGGGATTCGAGACCGTCGACGTGGGCGACGACAGAAAGCGCGTTCGACTCCAGGGACCGATGGCGCTCGAACTCTGGGAGCCCCACCTCGGAATCGCCGACGCCCGCGGCGGGGTCCACGTCGACCTGGGGTTCGCGACCGCCGATCCGCCGGCGGCGCTCGATGCAGTGCGCGATCGGGTCCGGTCGATCGATCGGGAGCGCGACGACGAAGTCGTCGTTCGTGACCCGGACGGTCACTTCCTCACGTTTTCGGCGTAGACCCTGCGCCACGTGCTGATCCGGCGGCGCTCGCCCGAACTGCTCTCAGGTGCAGGCCCGCCGCTTTTCGACCGCAGCGGCGTTCCATCACCTGGATCACCCATGAGCATTGATTCAACCGAAGACCTCTTCGTGTCCGGTCTGAAGCACGCGTACTACACCGAACAGCGACTCGTCGACGCCCTCGACGAACTCGAACGAACCTCGTCGAACGAGGAACTCAAGGGCGGCTTCGCCGAACACCGCGAGGAAACCCGACACCACGTCGATCGCATCGAGCAGGTGTTCGAACAGCTCGACGCGAGCGCCGAGGCGGAGGAAGACCCCGTCATCGAGGGGATGATCGAGGCCCACGAGGAGTTCATGAGCATGGACCCTAGCCCGGAGGCCATCGATCGGTTCAACATCGCGGCCGGCCAGAAGGCCGAACACTACGAGATCGCGACCTACGGCAACCTCATCCCGATGGCCGACCAGATCGGGATGGACGACGCCGCCGACACGCTGGAGGAGACGCTCCGGGAGGAACAGGACGAACTCGAGACCCTCTCGAAGATGGGCGAGGAGTTCGACTACGGCGAACTCACGGTTTCGGAGTGAGCGCTCGGGGCGACGAGGTTCGCCGCGGTCGCCGCTCCGTTCGCAGCGCTCAGAGCCGATCGGTGTTGACGCCCACGCCGGGCGGCGTCACGATCAGGAAGCCCCGGAAGTGGACGAGATTGCCGCCCGACTCCTTGACGTCGCGGGCGAAGCCGGAGGCCAGGTCGTTGACGTCGCCGTCGACGCGGAGGACGAGGACGTTGCCGCTGGATATCGCTTCGAGCCACTCCTCGGGCGTCGTCGTCCCGTCGAGAATGCCGAGGACGAGTTCGCCCTCTAGTTCGAGTTCGTCGTCGATGTGCTCCTCGACGGCCCGAAGGTCGAGGTCGAAATCGCTCATACGGGGTGGGTCGAACCGGGGCGAGAAAAACGTTCGCCTCTATTCTGGAACTGCGTCCGGCCACGCAGTCGGATCCCGACCGTTCGGTAGGAACGGGTCTTCCCCTCCTGACCGCGCTCTTTCCGCTCGTCGGCGTCGGCGTCGTCGTTCCGCTGTGGTACGTCTATCGCAGGAGTCGCCTCCGACGGCGCACGAGCGATCGGTGACTCCGTCCATCTCCGGAGCGGCTGCGGCGTGCGGTACCCGGATCGAGTGGCGGACTCGAGAGAAATCGGGAACGCGCCCGATTCCGACGCGTCGCCAGCGAGCCATCAATCCTGCGGGAACTCCTTCTGGAATCCGCGGAACTCGGTGTGGTGGGCTTCCTCGTCGGCGAGGATCGTGACCGCCACGTCCTCGGTGACGGGATCGTTCGCCTCCGAAGCGGCTTCGTGGAGCGCGCGGTAGGTCTCGATCGCGTCGTTTTCGGCCTCGATCACGCCCTCGATGACCGACTGGACGTCCGTCGTGTCTTCGGGGGGCTGGAGACTCGACTGGCGCGCCTCGAACGACTCCGAACCGGGCGGCGACTGATCGAGTTGCTTCAGCCGGTTGCCCAGCATCCGCGCGTGCTCCAGTTCCTCCTGAACGTCGGCGTCGAGGCTCTCTTTGACCTCCTCGGCGTGGACGCCGTCCAGCACGATCGCGTTCGTGAGATAGTTCATGACGGTCTCGAGCTCGTCGATGTACGCTTTCGTCAACAGGTCGGTGACTTCGTCTGACGTCATTCCTCGCGTTCCTACCACGAGGGGGCGTAAAGTTCTGACACGCGCATACCGAACCCAGTACCACCGGGTCGACGACACCGATCGTCGTCGACGCGGTCGTCGGAGACGGAGCGGAATCGAGCGCCGAACGGCGTACATTAATTGCAATCGGGAGCGAATGTGAGAATATGCGCGACCTCGACGATATCGATCTCGAGATCCTCCAGTTGCTCAGCCAGGACGCTCGCCGCCCGTACCGGGAGATCGCGGACCACGTGGACCTGACGCCGCCGGCCGTTTCCGACCGGATCGCCCGCCTCGAAGAGCAGGGGATCATCCGCGGCTTTACGCTCGACATCGACCGGGAGAAGCTCCAGCGCGACGTGGCGATCGTCGCGGAACTGGAGGCGAAACCCGGTGCCGTCGACGACGTCTACACCGCTGCGCTCGAACTCGACGGCGTCGAACACGTCTTCGAGGGGATGGACGGGCGGGTCCTCGTCCACGCGACGCTACCCGACGCGAACACGCGATCGTGGCTCGAGTCGGGCGTCGACCTCGACGCGCTGCGCGGCTACGACGTCACCCTGCTCACGCGGACCGATCGGCGGGTCGGCATCTCGGCGACGGACTTCTCCCTCGAGTGCGTCGTCTGCGGCCAGACGGTCACCGGGGACGGCGTGACGGCGACCGTAGACGGCGAGATCAAGACCTTCTGCTGTCCGTCCTGCGAGGACCGCTACCTCACCGAGTACGAGTCGCGCCGGGAAGCGATCGACTAGCCGACGCCACAGGGGGCGACGACCGAACCGGCCGGCTATCGGACGATTCCGACCGCTGCCGCCAGTGAAGCCGCCCGCTCCGACATCGAGTGGACGATCGGTCACAATTTTGCGAGTACGTCGACGATTCCGAACGCCAGACCGTCGGTTCCCCGATTCGGTGCCCGAACGTCCAGTGGCGAGCGCGCGCGAGCGATCGGCCGGCGAAATTCCGCCCGTCGAACCGATTTCAATCGGCTCGATCGCGCGATCGGAACGACGAGATCAATATCGTAATAGGTCATTGGATTCGATATTAGGCCGTCGATGTCGTGCGGTTTTCCGCCGTCCTCGAAACCGTGCACCGCGGTAACGCGGCATTCGATTCTCGAAACAGCGGTAGGTTTATATAGCACGTCGCCCGTCGGGTTCTGATACAATGTCTTCACAAGGCAACCCGTCCTCTGATACCAGTCAGGGGGGTCGAGTTCTTCCAGGGCACGTTAGATTCCACTGACGAAATTGAGTCAGCACGTGTCTTCGATACCACCCTCCGGGATGGTGAACAGTCGCCCGGAACTTCGTTCTCGTACGACGACAAACGGCAGATCGCGTCGATCTTAGACGAGATGGGAACCCACGTCATCGAGGCCGGATTCCCCGTCAACTCCGACGCCGAGTTCGAGGCCGTTCGTGATATCGCGTCTTCGACGTCGACGACCACCTGCGGGCTAGCCCGCGTCGTCGACAAGGACATCGAAGCGGCGCTTTCTTCCGGCGTCGAGATGGTGCACACGTTCGTCAGCACCAGCGACGTCCAGATCGAGGATTCGATGCACGCGACCCGGGACGAAGTAGTACAGCGCGCGGTCGAGTCGGTCGAACGCATCAAAGCGGCGGGCGCGATCTGCATGTTCTCGCCGATGGACGCGACGCGAACCGACGAGGCGTTCCTGATGGACGTGATCGAGGCGGTCACCGACGCGGGAACCGACTGGATCAACATTCCGGACACCTGCGGCGTCGCCACGCCGACCCGGTTCCGGGCCATGATCGAGAAGATCTCGGCCCGCACCGACGCGCGGATCGACGTCCACACCCACGACGACTTCGGGCTGGCGACCGCGAACGCGCTGGCCGGCATCGAGGCCGGCGCCGACCAGGCTCAAGTGTCGGTCAACTCGATCGGCGAGCGCGCCGGCAACGCCGCCTACGAGGAGTTCGTGATGTCCGTCGAGTCGCTCTACCAGTGCGAGACGGGGATCGACACGACGCGCATCATGGAGCTCTCCGAGATCGTCGAGGAGAAGAGCACGATCGAGACGCCCGGCAACAAGCCGGTCGTCGGCGACAACGCCTTCTCCCACGAGAGCGGCATCCACGCCGCCGGCGTCATCGAGAACTCGGACACGTTCGAGCCCGGCGTGATGACTCCCGAGATGGTCGGCGCGAAGCGCCGCCTGGTCATGGGGAAACACACCGGGACGCACTCGGTACGCGAGCGCCTGCACGAACTGGGCTTCGAGCCCAGCGGCGAACAGGTGCGCGCAGTCACCCGTCGCGTCAAGGACTACGGTGCGGAGAAACGTCGGGTCACGGTCGACGATCTGGAGCGCTTCGCCGAAGAAGCCGACGTCGACCGTCAACAGGAGCAAGAGGAGGTGCGCGTCTGAGGGATGTCCCCCTCGTTTGCCACCGTCCGCGAGCACCGGCTATCGCGAACGGCTCGATCGACGCGGACGCGATCGACTCGCAACAGTTATGACCGTCGAGTCACGTATGTGGTCGATAATGAGGTTCCGCGCGTCAGTGTCGGCTCGCACGGTCGACAGCAGCGCGCTCGCTCTTATTCGTATTGTAGGGGCGTAACCGCCCCTCACTACACTCGCCCTCGATCCGAGCCCGCACCGTTTCCACAGCGATCAGCAATCCACCAGATGACACCGTACCGTACACCCAGACCCACGACTCGCCGATCGACGGCGGGAGGTACTCGATGAGCGAACGCGCAGCATCCGTTACGCCAGCGGAGGAACAGGACGACGAACAGCCGGACGCGGACGCCCAGATCGCCGACGGCGCGGCGCCCGACGCCACGGAGGAGTCCGAGACGACGCCCGAGCCGGTCACGACGGGCGCCGAGGCCGTCGTCCGCGCGCTCGAGAACGCGGGCGTCGAGTACGCGTTCGGCGTCCAGGGCGGCGCGATCATGCCCGTCTACGACGCGCTGTACGACTCGGACATCTACCACGTAACGATGGCCCACGAACAGGGCGCGGCCCACGCGGCCGACGCCTACGGCATCGTCTCGGGCGAGCCGGGCATCTGTCTGGCCACGTCGGGACCGGGCGCGACGAACCTCGTCACCGGCATCGCCGACGCCGACATGGACTCGGATCCGATGGTCGCGCTGACCGGCCAGGTCCCGACGGCGTTCGTCGGCAACGACGCCTTTCAGGAGACCGACACGACCGGCGTCACGACGCCGATCACGAAGGAGAACACCTTCTCGAGCGACCCGGATCGCGTCGGCACCGACGTCAGCGAGGCGTTCGCCCTCGCCCGCGACGGCCGGCCCGGCCCGACGCTGGTCGACCTCCCGAAGGACGTCACCAAGTCCGAGACCGATCGCGAGCCCGACGACCCCCGCGTGCCCGACACGTACGAGGTCCAAGAGCGGGCCGACGAGGAGATCGTCGCGGCGGCCGCAGAGCGCATCGAGAACGCGGCGAAGCCCGTGATGCTGCTCGGCGGCGGCGTCATCAAGGGCGAGGCCAGCGACGTCTGCCGGGAGTTCGCGATCGAACACGAGATCCCGGTCATCACCACGATGCCCGGCATCGGGGCGTTCCCCGAGGATCACGAACTCTCGCTCGAGATGGCCGGCATGCACGGCACCGGGTACGCCAACATGGCGATCACCCACTGCGACGCGCTGATCGGTATCGGCACTCGGTTCGACGATCGCCTGACCGGCGGCATCGAGACCTTCGCACCCGACGCGGAGCTCATCCACGTCGACATCGATCCCGCCGAGATCTCGAAGAACATCAGGGCGGACTACCCGCTGGTCGGCGACGCCGCGACCGTCGTCGAACAGCTGTGCGAGGCGATCGACGCCTCGCCCAAGGTGGCGAAGTGGCGCGCCCAGTGCCAGCAGTGGAAGTCCGACTACTCGATGGCCTACGAGGCCCCCGAGGACGAACCCGTGCAACCGGAGTTCGTCGTCGAGGCCTTGGACGAGGCGACGAGCGATCGCGCGATCGTCACCACGGGCGTCGGCCAGCACCAGATGTGGGCCTGCCAGTACTGGACCTACACCGAACCCCGGACGTGGGTCTCCAGCCACGGGCTCGGCACGATGGGCTACGGCCTCCCGGCGGCGATCGGCGCCCGTCTCGCGGCCGACGACGACCAGGAGGTCGTCTGCATCGACGGCGACGGCTCGTTCCTGATGACCTTACAGGAGCTGTCCGTGGCCGTCCGCGAGAACCTGGACATCACGGTCGCCGTGCTCAACAACGAGTACATCGGGATGGTTCGACAGTGGCAGGACGCCTTCTTCGAGGGCCGCCACTCTGCCTCGGAGTACCACTGGTGTCCCGAGTTCGACAAACTCGCCGAAGCCTTCGGCGCGAGAGGGTTCCGGATCGACGACTACGACGAGGTCGCCGAGACGATCGAGGCCGCGCTGGCCTACGACGGCCCCTCGGTGATCGACGTCCATATCGATCCCGAGGCGAACGTCTACCCGATGGTTCCGAGCGGCGGCGACAACGGCCAGTTCGCACTGACGGAGGAGCAGCTATGACCGTCGGACGAACACCGGCCAACTGCACGCGAAACACCAACGGGAGGTGTTCCACATGAGGCGGGGACTCGACGGACCGGCTCCGGAGGAGCGGCCGACCCCCGAGGGGCGGCGCAACGACCAGGGCATTCGCATCGACCCCGAAGTCGAGGCGACGCACCTGCCGCGGCGCACCGTCATCTCGACGCTGGTCCAACACGAACCCGGCGTACTCGCCGAAGTCTCGGGCCTGTTCTCGAGGCGGCAGTTCAACATCGAGAGCCTCACCGTCGGCCCGACCGACGACGAGGACCGCGCTCGGATCACGCTGGTGGTCGAGGAACCCGACCCCGGCATCGACCAGGTCAAGAAGCAACTGCGCAAGCTGGTGCCGGTCATCTCGGTGCGCGAGCTCGCGCCCGACGCGATGCGCCGAGAGCTGGCGCTCGTGAAGGTCGACGCCGAGCGACCGGACCAGGTAGCCGCGGTCGCGGACATGTACGACGCCACGACTGTCGACTCCAGCCCGGAGACGGCGACCTTCGAGATCACGGGCGCCCGCCAGAAGATCGAGGCCGCGATCGAGACGTTCGGCCAGTTCGGAATCCGCGAGATCTCTCGGACCGGAACGACGGCACTCGCCCGCGGCACCGCGGAGACTGCGGCGCCGGTGAGCGCGACGGAATCGGCAACCGACCAACCCACCCAACAAGACCAATACACAGCAGACGATGACTGACGAATTCACCACCGACATCTACTACGACGACGACGCGGACGTATCGACGCTCGACGACGACACCGTAGCCGTCCTCGGCTACGGCAGCCAGGGCCACGCCCACGCGCTCAACCTTCACGAGAGCGGGGTTGACGTGGTCGTCGGCCTGCGCGAGAACTCCTCGTCGCGATCGGCCGCGGAAGCCGACGGACTCACCGTCACGACGCCGGCCGAGGCCGTCTCGAAGGCGACCTACGTCTCCGTGCTGGTCCCCGACACGGTCCAGGCGGACGTCTACGAGAACGCGATCCGGCCCAACCTCGAACCCGGCGACACGCTCCAGTTCGCCCACGGGCTGAATATCCACTACAACCAGATCCAGCCGCCGGAGGGCGTCGACGTGACGATGGTCGCGCCGAAGAGCCCGGGCCACCTCGTCCGTCGCAACTTCGAGAACGACGAGGGGACGCCCGGTCTGTTAGCGATCTACCAGGACACGACCGGCGACGCTCAGGAACGCGCGCTCTCGTACGCGAAGGGGATCGGCTGTACCCGAGCGGGCGTCATCGAGACGACGTTCCAGGAGGAAGTCGAGTCCGACCTCTTCGGCGAGCAGGCCGTCCTCTGTGGCGGCGTCACCGCGCTCGTCAAGCACGGCTACGAGACGCTCGTCGACGCCGGCTACTCGCCCGAGATCGCCTACTTCGAGTGCCTGAACGAGCTCAAACTCATCGTCGATCTGATGTACGAAGGCGGGAACATGGAGATGTGGAACTCCGTCTCCGACACCGCCGAGTACGGCGGTCTCACCCGCGGCGATCGGATCGTCGACGAGACGGTTCGCGAGAACATGGAGGAGGTCCTCGAGGAGGTCCAGAACGGCGAGTTCGCCCGCGAGTGGATCCTCGAGAACCAGGCCGGCCGCCCGAGCTACACCCAGCTCCGACAGGCCGAGCAGGAACACGAGATCGAGGATGTCGGCGGCCGACTGCGCGAGCTGTTCGCCTGGGCCGACGACGGCGAGGAGGACGAAACGGACGCCGCCGAAGTGCCGGCGGACGACTGATCGACGACTGCAGATTCACCAATGAGCGAGAACGAGACCGACACCACGGACACGATGGCCGGCGTCAGCCACACGAACCCCTACACCGGGGAAACGGCCGGCCGCCTGTTCAGCCGCGGCCCGACCGTCGTCACCGACGGCGGTGAGCGAAGCAACGCTTCGCGATCCTCGTCGGAGCGTGGCTCCGACGCTGGTGAGCCGGTGGGCCAGCCGGCTGCGACGGACCCCGACGGACGCACAGACCCGGAATCGAACGACTCCATGCGAGACGTCGACCACACGCCGCCGAAGGGCGCGGACGACGCCAACCGCGTCTTCGAGCGCGGCCGCAAACGCCCCGTAGAGGACGCAGAATGAGCGAGGGAACGCTGTACGACAAGGTGTGGGATCGCCACAAGGTGACGACGCTGCCGACGGGACAGGATCAGCTGTTCGTCGGACTCCACCTCATCCACGAGGTGACCAGCCCGCAGGCGTTCGGGATGCTCCGCGAGCGCGACCTCGAAGTCGCCTATCCCGACCTGACCCACGCGACGGTCGACCACATCGTCCCGACGGCGGACCAGACCCGACCCTACGGCGACGACGCGGCCGAGGAGATGATGGCCGAACTCGAGGAGAACGTCCGCGAGGCGGGCATCGACTTCTCGGACCCCACCAGCGGCGACCAGGGGATCGTCCACGTCGTCGGCCCGGAGCAGGGCCTCACGCAGCCGGGGAAGACGATCGTCTGCGGCGACAGCCACACTTCGACCCACGGCGCGTTCGGCGCGCTGGCGTTCGGGATCGGCACCAGCCAGATCCGGGACGTGCTCGCGACGGGCACCGTCGCCATGGAGAAACAGAAGGTACGCAAGATCCAGATCGACGGCGAACTCGGCGAGGGCGTCGAGGCGAAGGACGTCATTCTGGAGATCATCCGCCGACTCGGCACCGAGGGCGGCGTCGGCTACGTCTACGAGTACGCCGGCGAGGCGATCGAGAACCTCGGGATGGAGGGGCGGATGTCGATCTGCAACATGTCGATCGAGGGCGGCGCCCGCGCGGGGTACGTCAACCCCGACGAGACCACCTTCGAGTGGCTGAAAGAGACGGATTACTTCCAGGACAACCCCTCCAAGTTCGACGAACTCGAGCCCTACTGGGAGTCGATTGCCAGCGAGGACGACGCGGAGTACGACGACGTCGTGACGATCGACGCGAACGCACTCGACCCGGTCGTCACCTGGGGGACGACTCCGGGACAGGGCGTCGGTATCTCCGATCCGATCCCGACGCCGGAAGAGCTCCCCGAGGACAAGCGGGACACCGCGCGACGCGCCCAGGAACACATGCGCGTCGAACCGGGCGACACGATGGAGGGCTACGAGATCGACGTGGCCTTCCTCGGGTCCTGTACGAACGCCCGCCTGCCCGACCTGCGCCGCGCGGCGGCGATCGTCGAGGGGCGGCAGGTTCACGACGACGTCCGCGCGATGGTCGTCCCCGGCAGCCAGCGCGTCCAGCGGACCGCCGAGGAGGAGGGGCTGAAGGACGTCTTCGAGGCCGCCGGCTTCGACTGGCGCAACGCCGGCTGTTCGATGTGTCTCGGCATGAACGAGGACCAACTGGAAGGCGACGAAGCCTCCGCGTCGTCGTCGAACCGGAACTTCGTCGGCCGTCAGGGGTCGAAGGACGGCCGCACCGTCCTGATGAACCCGCAGATGGTCGCCGCGGCGGCGATCGAAGGGAACGTCACTGACGTGCGCGAACTGAAGGAGGTGACCGCCGTATGACGGACGCTGATGGGGTCGAGATCCCCGAAGTCGACTACGTTTCCGGCACGGGCATCCCGATCCGGGGCAACGACATCGACACCGATCAGATCATCCCGGCGCGGTTCATGAAGGTCGTCA
The DNA here is from genome assembly GCF_023028105.1 of Halosolutus gelatinilyticus. Lineage (NCBI taxonomy): Archaea > Methanobacteriati > Methanobacteriota > Halobacteria > Halobacteriales > Natrialbaceae > Halosolutus > Halosolutus gelatinilyticus. Next base: position 482,112 of record NZ_CP095491.1, on the reverse strand, counting down.
CCTTCGACGGCCTCGGCGAGTTCGCGTTCTTCGACGTGCGCTTCGACGAGAACGACGACCCCAAAGCGCACCCGATGAACGAGGAGCGGTTCCGGAACTCCTCGATCATGGTCGTCAACAACAACTTCGGCTGCGGCTCTTCGCGCGAGCACGCCCCGCAGGCGCTGATGCGCTGGGGAATCGACGCGATCGTCGGCGAAGGCTTCGCCGAGATCTTCGCCGGCAACTGCCTCGCGCTCGGCATTCCGACAGTCACCGCCGACAGCGAGACCGTCCAGGAACTGCAGGAGTGGGTCGACGCGAATCCCGACGGCGAGATAGAGGTCGACGTCGAGGCCGAGACCGTCACCTACGGGGGCGAGACGATCGACGTCACCGTCGACGACGCCCAGCGGAAGGCGCTCGTCGAGGGCGTCTGGGACACGACGGCGCTGATGAAGTCCAACGCCGGCGAAGTGCGGCGGAAGGCCGAGGAACTGCCGTACGTCGAGGACGCGGCGATTCCCGAAGCCGAGTAGCTGCCGCGCGCTCGGTTACGGTTTCGCGTTCGGACTCCCTTCTTCTCGACGATCGTACCGCGCTCGTCGGTCCCGTCGTAGCTACAATCGTCGTTTCAGCTTGCGTAACGGATTATCGCCCGGGTCGAGACGTATCGGGTATGCCTTCGGAACGGCGACGATTTCTGGCGCTGTGTGGGGCCTGCACCGGGAGCACGATCGCGGGGTGTTCGACGCTGGCGGATCGGAGCCCGTGGAGCGACGAATCGGACGGCGTCGACGACTGGCAGTATTCGCCCCCCGACGAGGACGACGGCGGCTGGCACTTCGGCGGAACCGACGCCGCATTCGAAGCGGACGCCGCCAGTGCCGGCGGCGAACCGATCGGCCTGGCCGCGGGCGGCGCCGCGGACGTGGGAACGTTCAGGCGCAACGTCTACGAGGGGTACCTGCCGATCCCCGAGAGCATGGCCTCCGAGGGGTTGTTTCACGAGTACTACTTCGATACCGCCGGCGATGGCTCCTGCGGGTCGCTGTTCTGTCCGACCTACACGCCCGCCGTCTCGCCGGATCCACTCTCGGGCGAGACGGAGCGGTACCTCTCGGTGGGGATGGACTCCGGTCTCTCGCAGTCCGACTTCGAGCGTCCGCCGCTGAACCTCGTGATCGTCCTCGATATTTCGGGATCGATGAGCGCGAGTTTCAGCGACTACTACTACGACGCCTACGGGAACGAACGGGAAGCGGAGGGGGACACGAGTCAACCGAAGATCGACGTCGCGAAGGACGCGCTCGTCTCGTTGACCCGCCACCTCCGGCCCGACGATCGGCTCGGGGTCGTCCTCTTCAACCACGAGGCCCACCTGGCGAAACCCCTTCGCGCCGTCGAAGAGACCGACATGGACGCGATCCGGGGACACATTCAGGACGATATTCGCGCCACCGGCGGGACCAACGTCTCGGCCGCGATGGAGCGCAGCGAGGAGGTGATAGCCGAGTACGGCGGCGCCGATCGCGGCGAGTACGAGAACCGATCGATCCTGATCACCGACGCCCAGATCAACGTGGGCGAGACCGACGCCGACGAACTGCGCGGAAGTTTGGAGGCGAACGCCGACCGAGGCCACCACACGACGGTGATCGGCGTCGGCGTCGACTTCAACGCCGATCTGATCGATCAGATCACCGCCGTCCGCGGCGCGAACTACTATAGCGTCTACTCGGCCGAGGAGTTCGAGCGCCGCGTGGATGACGGGTTCGAGTACATGGTGACGCCGCTGGTGTACGGCCTCTCGCTGGAACTCGACGCGGAGGGGTACGAGATCGCGGGGGTGTACGGATCGGACGCCGCGGAGCCGTCGACCGGGGAACTCATGCGCGTGAACACGCTGTTCCCGTCGGAGCGGACTGACGGGGAGGCGAAAGGCGGCGTTGTCCTCGTGCGGATCGAACGAACGGACGACGCGGAATCGAGCGAGGGAAGGAATCTGACCCTCGAAGCGAGCTGGGAGACCCGATCGGGCGATCGCGAGTCGACGACCGAGGACGTCTCGATCCCGTCCGGCAACGAGGAGTACGGCAACGGTGCGGTTCGAAAGGCGATTCTGCTCGCGCGGTACGCCGACCTGCTGACGAATTGGACCGTCTACGAGCGCGACGAGACGCTCGTCGACGAGCGCGAGGGAATCGATCGGCCGCCCGCCGCCGATCGACTCGGCGAGTGGGAACTGGAGTCCGATCCGCTTTCGGTCTCCGATCGGTACGAATCTCGGCTTGGCGCCTACCGGGAGTACCTCGACGCGGAGATGGACGCGATCGACGACGCCGATCTGGGTCGAGAACTCGAGTTGCTGGACGAGATTCTCGCGGCGACCTGACCAGTTCCCCGATCGCGCCCCGCGGCGGCGACCGAGCACTCGCTGGAGAGGATTGCGACCGTGACGCCGGAATGACGGCAGCCACGCCGGAGTCGATAGATGACGGTATCGATACGCTCTTTTCGGCGCCGCATCGAGGTAACGTATGACGCACGAGATCGCCGTCATTCCGGGCGACGGAATCGGACGGGAAGTGACGCCGGCAGCGGTCGCGGTCCTCGAGGCGCTCGATATCGACTTCGAGTTCGTCGAGGCCGACGCGGGCGACGCGGTGAAGGAAGAAACGGGCGAGGCGCTCCCGCAGGAAACGTACGAGCTGGCCGCGTCGGCGGACGCGACGCTGTTCGGCGCGGCCGGCGAAACGGCCGCCGACGTGATTCTTCCCCTCCGGAGTGCTGTGGATTCGTTCGTCAACATCCGCCCCGCGACGGCGTACCCGGGGATCGACGCCGTTCGACCCGAGACGGATCTGGTCTTTCTCCGCGAGAACACCGAGGGCGTCTACGCCGGTCTCGAGGATCGGCTGACCGAGGACGTCGCAACGCTGACGCGGCTCACGACCCGGTCGGCCTCGCGACGGCTCGCCGAGTTCGCCTGCGACTACGTCGAGGATAGCGATCGCGACGGATTCACGATCGCCCACAAGGCCAACGTGATGCGCGAGACGGACGGTCTCTTCCGGGACACCGTCGCCGAGGTCGCCGACGATCGCGGCGTCAAGGCGGACGAGGTGCTGATGGACGCCTTCGCGACGCGGGTCTGTCTCGACCCAACCCAGTTCGACGTCGTCGTCTGTCCGAACCTCGCCGGCGACGTTCTCTCGGACCTCGCGGCCGGTCTCGTCGGCGGGCTCGGGCTGCTCCCCAGCGCGAACGTCGGCCCCGATCGGGCGCTGTTCGAACCGGTCCACGGCACGGCGCCGGATATCGCCGGCGAGGGCGTGGCGAACCCGGCCGCGACGATCATCTCCGCGGCGATGCTGCTCGAGTACCTCGGCCACCACGACGAGGCCGCCGCGGTCACCGAGGCCGTCGAGACGACGCTCGTCGAGGGACCGCGGACGCCGGACCTCGGCGGCGACGCCTCGACCGAGGACGTCACGAACGCGATCGTCGATCGGGTGTAACGCAACTTGCGCGCGTTCGTGCACGTCGCGTTCGCCGATCGATCACGGAACCGACGACGGTGCCGACGAGTTTTCAGCCGTTGAGCGGACCGGAAAACCGACTGCAGGGCGTCTCACGGCGTCGATCGATGGGGTCGATTCCGTCGCTGAACGCCCATAAGAATTATTCTGTTTTATCGATCAGAAACGATCGGTTCAAACAGGGTAAACAAATAAAAGCGAGCAGAACGCACGCTGTAACGAAGACTCCCAAGCCAATGTTACCCGAACAGCGGAAACGCACGATCGTCGAACTCGTCTCGGATCGGGACGGCTGCTCGGTCGAGGAACTCGCCGACGGACTCGACGTCTCGAAGGCGACGATCCGACGAGATCTCGACGACTTGGAGGCGGACCGACTCATCGAACGATCCCACGGCGGCGCGGTGCCGGTGACCGCCGTCGGCCGCGAGCAGACGTACGTCCAGAAGGAAGTCCAAAACCTCGACGCGAAAGTCGCGATCGGCTCCCGGGCGGCGACGGAGATCCACGACGGGCAGGTGATCTTTTTCGACTCCGGGACGACGACGATGCAGGTCGCGAGACAGGCGCCGACCGACGCGTCGTTCATCCCGGTGACGAACTCGCCGCTGATCGCGCTGGAACTCGGCAAGGAGGCGACGGACGTGAAACTCACCGGCGGGACGCTCCGCCACCGGACGCGGGCGCTCGTCGGACCGAGCGCGGAGGCGTTCATGGAGCGGACGAACTTCGATCTCCTCTTTCTGGGGACGAACGCGATCGACGGCTCGGGCGCGCTGACGACGCCGAACGAGGACGAGGCGAGCGTGAAGTCGCTCATGGTCGATCGCGCGGAGCGCGTCGTGCTCGTGGCCGATCGCACCAAGTTCGGCGAGCGAAGCTTCGTCGAGTTCGCGTCGCTGGACGACGTCGACGTCCTCGCGACCGACGAGGAGCCGACCGGCGATCTCGCCGAAGCGTGCACGGCGGCGGACGTGACCGTCGGTGTGGAGGTGCCGGATGATCGCTAGCGTGACCCTCAACCCGGCGGTCGATTACACGGTCGAACTCTCGGAACCGCTCGCGGCGGGCCAGGTTGCCAGGACGGCCGAGCACCGGTACGACGCGGGCGGGAAGGGGATCAACGTCTCGAAGTACCTGGTCGAACTCGGCGTCGAGACCGTCGCGACCGGCATCGCCGGCGGCTTCCTCGGCCGGTACCTCCTCGATCAGCTCTCCGGGCAGGGGATCGCCGCCGATTTCGTCGAGATCGACGGCGGAACGCGGCTCAACACGACGATCCTCGACGGCGAAGGCGAGTACAAGATCAACCAGAACGGGCGGCGGGTTCCGGCGTTCGCGATCGACGAGGTCGTGGACGTCCTCCGCGAGCACGATCCGGAGACGGTCGTCGTCGCGGGGAGCCTGCCGACCGGACTCGGCACCGAGATGATCGATTTGCTCGCCGACGCTGGCTCCTGGGAGACGGTCGTCGACGTCGACGGTGAAACTTTGTCGGCGCTCGACGGCGACTACGCGCTCTGCAAGCCGAATGCCGACGAACTCGCGGCGGCGACCGACCGGGAGGTCGACGATCCGCGATCTGCGACGGTCGCCGCGCGGGAACTTCGCCGGGCGGGATTCGATCGCGTCGTCGCGTCGCTCGGGGGCGACGGCGCGGTGATGGCGACGCCGGAGCAGGAGCTGCACGCCCCTGCGCGCGACGTCGAGGTGGTCGACACCGTCGGCGCGGGCGACGCCCTCCTGGCAGGCGTCCTCGCGTCCCGCGCCGCGGGCGAGTCCGACGCGGCGGCGCTGCGTTCCGGCATCGCGGTCGCGTCCCGCGTCGTCTCCGTCTCGGGGACGCGCGCGCCCTCGCTGACGAACGTGCTCGACGATCGGGAGCGGATCTCCGTTTCGGGCCGCTGATCCGGATTTCGGCCCGCAGATATATAGTATTCACAAACGATCTGAAACAAACATGTTCGAAAACACTTTGGCGCTCTACTGTGATAGATGCTGGCAGAGGTAGACACAGATGAAAGAAAATGTAGAACACCACCTTCGGTCGCACGTCGTGTCGGTGAAGGAGGACCTGATGACGGGCGTGTCGTTCATGATTCCGTTTGTGACGATCGGCGGGATCTTCCTCGCGTTCGCGTTCCTGATCGCGGAACTTCCCGATACGATCCTGGGCATTCGGACGCCCGGTGCGGCTACGACGACCGAGACCGTGTTCGAAGACACCGGGACGCTCGCCTGGTTCGTCGCCCAGATCGGCGATCTCGGGTTGACGATCATGATTCCCATTCTGGGGGCGTACATCGCGTACGCGATCGCGGACAAGCCCGGACTCGCGCCGGGATTCATCCTCTCGTACGCGATTCAACAAGAGCAGATCATCGAAGCGGCCGGCCTCCTCGTGGGCTTCGAGTCCAACGGTGCCGTCGCCGGCTTCCTCGGTGCGATCGTCGCCGGCCTGCTCGCGGGGTACGTCGCCCGCTGGATGAAACGCTGGTCCGTGCCGTCGTTCATCAGGCCGATGATGCCGGTACTCGTCATCCCGGTCTTCACGACGGCGCTGCTCGCGCCCCTGGTCATCGTCGGTCTCGGCGTTCCGATCGCGATCGTCGATTCCGCGCTCACCTCGGCGCTCGAGGGGATGCAGGGGGCGAACGCCGTTCTGCTTGGGTTCATTCTGGGGGCGATGATGGCCTTCGACATGGGCGGTCCCGTCAACAAGGTGGCGTATATTTTCGGCTTCGCGTTGATCGGCGAGGGAATCACGGAGCCGATGGCGGCGGTCATGATCGCGGGGATGGTCCCGCCGCTCGGCCTCGCGCTGTCGAACTTCATCGCGCCGCACAAGTACTCCGAGGAGATGTACGAGAACGCGAAGGCGGCCGTGCCACTCGGCCTCTCGTTCATCACGGAGGGTGCGATCCCCTATGCCGCGGCCGATCCGCTGCGGGTCATCCCCTCGATCATGATCGGGAGCGCGATAGCGGCGGCGACGTCGCTCTGGCTCGGCGTCACGATGCCGGCGCCGCACGGCGGCATCTTCGTCGCGCTCCTCTCGAACAGCTTCCTGCTGTTCGTGGCTTGTCTCGCGCTGGGGACGCTCGTCACCGCAGCGGTCGTGACGCTGCTCAAGCCCGACTACGACGAACGGGTCGCGACGGCCGACGCCGAGACGGCCCAGGTCAGCGATTAGCCTAATAGCTCACCACTACTGAACACATATAGCAATCAATGTCGATGGACGAACCCACTGTTGACACGGTACTGACGCCGGAACTGATCTCTCTCGAGGAACCGCCGGCGGAGAAAGAGGCCTGCATCGAGTTCCTGCTCGATCGGGCCGTCGAGGCCGGGCGGGTCACCGATCGCGACGCCGCGCTCGACGCCCTCCTCGCGCGCGAGGAAGAGACGACGACGGGCGTCGGCAAGGGGATCGGCATCCCGCACGCGAAGACCGACGCCGTCTCGAAGCCGACGGTCGTCTTTGCCCGCTCGTCGGAGGGCGTCGACTTCGACGCTATGGACGGCGAGCCGGCGACGCTGCTGTTCATGCTGCTCGTCCCCGCCGAGGGCGGCGAGGAGCACCTGCAGATCCTGAGCTCGCTCTCGCGATCCCTGATGCACGACGACGTCCGCGAGCGGCTCCACGAGGCGAAGTCGAAGGCGGCGATCGAGGAGACCCTCGCGGAGGCGATCCGCTGATGGAGCGCGTCGTCACCGTGGTCCCCGAGGACGGGCTCCACGCGCGACCCGCCGCGAAGTTCGTCGAGACCGCAAACGGGTACGACGCGGACGTGCAGGTCGGCCCCGCCGACGGCGACCTGGTCGACGCCGCGAGCATGCTCGCGGTCACGAGCCTCGGCGTCGCCAGCGGCGACGACGTTCGCATCGTCGCCGAGGGCGACGACGCCGAGGCGGCGCTCGACGCGCTCGAAGGAGTCCTTTCGACGCCCGAAGCGGAATCCGAGACCTGATCATGTCCACAGACGAGCAACCGAGCCGGACGATCGACGGCACGGGCGTCACTCCCCTCGCGGGGGTCGGGACCGCGGTGTGGTACGACCTCAGCGTCGACGTCGATCTCGACGAGCCGCCGGAATCGGACGCCGTCGATCCCGAGGCGGAGCGCGATCGGTTCGACGACGCCCGCGAACGTGCACGCGACGAACTCGATCGCGAGCGCGAGCAGACGGCGGAACGGGTCGGCGAAGAGGAGGCCGCGGTGTTCGACGCCCACCGGCAGTTCCTCGACGATCCGCAGATCACCGATGGCGTCGCGGACGCGCTCGACGACGGACTGCCCGCCGAACACGCGGTCCACCGGGCGTTCGAGGGACCGATCGAGCAGTTCGCCGCCATGGACGGTATGATGGCCGAGCGCGCCGACGACCTCCGGGACGTCCGCGATCGGCTGTTGCGGCTGCTGACCGACGTCGATCGCGTCGACCTCGGCGCGCTCCCCGAAGGGTCGGTGGTGCTCGCGGAACGGCTCACGCCGAGCGACACCGCACAGCTCGACCCCGATCGGGTGGCCGGCTTCGCCACCGCCGAGGGCGGCCGAACCTCCCACGCGGCGATCTTCGCTCGATCGCTCGGCATTCCCGCGGTGGTCGGCGTCGGCGAGGACCTGCTGACGATCGACGCCGACGCGGACGTGCTGGTCGACGGCATCGAGGGGTCGGTGATCGTCGATCCGACCTCTGAACAGCGCGAGCGCGCCAGCGCGGGTCGCGACGTCGAGATCCGCACGGAGCCGGTGGCCACGGCCGACGGCCGATCGATCGAGGTCGCGGCCAACGTCGGCACCCTCGCGGAACTCGAGGGCGCGGTTCGCCAGGGCGCAGACGGGATCGGCCTCTTCCGGACCGAGTTCCTCTTCCTCGATCGGGAGGCGCCGCCGGACGAGGACGAACAGGTCGAGACGTACGTCGAGGCGCTGGACGCCTTCCCGGACGGCCGGGTGGTCGTCCGGACGCTCGACGTCGGCGGCGACAAGCCGGTCCCGTACCTCGACCTGCCCGAGGAGGAGAACCCGTTCCTCGGCGAGCGGGGGATCCGCCGATCGCTCGGCCCCGATTCCGGCCTGTTCGAAACCCAGCTCAGGGCCCTACTCAGGGCGGCTGCCGCCGGCGACGGCACGCTGTCGGTGATGTTCCCGATGGTCGCGACGGTGACCGAACTCGAGGCGGCGCTGGAGACGGTCGACTCGGTGGCCGACGCACTCGACGACGCGGGAATCGACCGCGCGATGCCCGAACTGGGCGTCATGATCGAGACGCCGAGCGCGGCCTTGCTCGCGGAGGCGCTCGCCGAGCGCGTCGACTTCCTCAGCATCGGGACGAACGACCTCACCCAGTACGTGATGGCCGCCGCCCGCGAGAACGATCGCGTCGCGCACTTGCACGATCCGACCGAACCGGCCGTCCTCCGGGCGATCGATCGCACCGTCAGCGCGGGCCACGCCAGCGACGCGTGGGTCGGGATGTGCGGCGAGATGGCCGGCGATCCCGAACTGACCGAACTGCTCGTCGGGCTCGGGCTCGACGAACTCAGCATGAGCGCCGTCACGATCCCGGCGGTGAAGGAGACCGTCACTGGGATCGAGACGGCCGACGCGGAATCGCTCGCCGACCGAGCAACCGACGCGACCGCGAAGTCCGCGGTTCGCGACCACATCGACAACCGAGAACCATGAAATTCGTCGCAGTCACGTCCTGTCCGACGGGTATCGCACACAGCCAGATGGCCGCCGAGAACCTCCAGCAAGTCGCGGAGGCGAACGGCCACGAGATCGACGTCGAGGTCCAGGGGGCGATGGGCCAGGAGAACGAACTCTCGAGCGAGGCGATCGCGGCGGCCGACGCCGTGATTCTCGCGACCGACACCTCGATCAGCACGGACCGATTCGACGGGAAGACGATCGTCGAGGGGACCGTGAAAGACGCCGTCAACGACGCCGAGGGGCTCCTCGAACGGGCGATCGAGGACGCCGGCGGCGACGCCGACGTCGCGAGCGCGGACGCCGATTCCGACGCGGGCGCAGACACCGCTGCCGCCGAATCGACCGGCACGACCGCCTCCTCGAGTCGGGGCGGCGATCGATCGAAGGGCCTGTTCGCCAGGCTCAAGCGACTGTTCTCCTGATCCGGTTCCAACGGAATTCGGTTCTCCGCAGCCGATCCGTTTCGGCGCGTCCGCTCCGTACCACGATCGCGTCAGAAAACTCGACTCGATTCGCGAGCCGATCCGCCGAACGGGCGGTCGCACTACGCGTCGCGGGTCGAACCGATCGCCGACTCGACGCGCTCGATGTCCGGGTTCGAGCCGACGAAGACGGGGACGCGTTCGTGCACGCCGTCGGGCGATCGATCGAGCAGGCGGCCGCGCCCGTCGCTCGCCCGCCCGCCCGCGGCTTCGACGAGGTGTGCGATCGGATTCGCCTCGTACTGCAGCCGTAGGACGCCGTCGGGGCAGGCGTCCGTTCGCGGGTAACAGAGGACGCCGCCGTCGACCAGCAGGTTCTGGACGTCGGCGACGGCCGCGCCGGTGTATCGGAGCGTTCGCTCGTCGAGGAACCGATCGAGACAGCCGCGAACGTCGACGGGGAGATCGGATCGCCGACCGGAGTAGCCGCAGATACCGGCTTCGGATCCGTTCGCGCCGAGGTTCGGAATCGAGACGGGACGCGGATCGACGGCGGCACCGTCGTCGAGTCGATACCGCGTCACTGCGCCGCCCTCGGCGACGAACATCGTCGTCCACGGCCCGAAGACGATTATCGCGCTCCCGACCAGGTCGGTCCCGCGGGCCGGCAGCGGCGCGTCGTAGATTCCGAGGACGGTCCCGATCGGCGCGTTCGACGCCAGATTCGACGAGCCGTCGAGCGGATCGATCGCGACGCCGTACCCTTCGCCGCAGTCGAGGACGGCCGCGCGCTCCTCGCTCGCGTACTCGCCGACGACGTCGAGCGGCGCGAGCGCCTCGCGGAACCGGTCTTCGAACCACCGATCGGCCGCCGACTGCGCGTCGCCGGACGGGTTCCGATCGGCATTCGATCGCTCGGCGCGCAGCTCCGGAAGTCGTTCGGGCACGTCGGCGGCGACCGTCGCGACGGCGTCGACGATCGGATCTAGGTCGGTCATCGAAGCGCGCTATCGGCCGTTTCGCCCTCGAAGACGACCGCTTCGAGCGCGTCGAGGATTCGGGTCGGATCCTCGCGCTGCCAGACGTTGCGGCCGACGGCGAGTCCGCCCGCGCCGGCGTTCATCGCGGCCTCGACCATCGAGAGGAACTCGTAGTCGCTGGTCTTCGAACCGCCGCTCAGAACCACCCGGGTCGCGTCGGCGGCGTCGACGGCGCGGGCCAGCGCCGCCGGACTGCGCGGGTACTTGACCTTCACGAGGTCGGCGCCGAGTTCGAGGCCGATCCGGGCGGCGTAGGCGATGACTTCGGGACTGCGGTGTTCCTTGATCGCCTGCCCGCGCGGGTAGGACCACATCGCGACCGGCAGGTCGTGCTCTCGGGCGTCCTCCTGGACGGCTCGGAACTCCTCGGTCATCTCCGGTTCGCGGTTCGTGCCGGGGTAGACGGTGTAGCCGATCGCGTCCGCGCCGACCGTGACCGCGTTCTCGACCGACCAGGTCTGGGGCGAGTACGGTTCGCCCATCCAAAGGCTCGACGTTCCGTTGCACTTTGCGAGCAGCGACACGTCGTCCTCGTAGGAGGGGTAGTACGTCTCCGCGAGGCCCTTCTGGACCGCGAGCGCGGTCACGGCGTCGTGAGTCGCCATCTCGAAGACGGTCTCGGGGTCGAGCCGATCCTCGACGCCGTCGAACGCCGACGGGCCGTGTTCGAGCCCGTGATCGTGGGCGAGGATGAGCGATTTCCCGTCCCTGTCGATCGGGGAGTCGTCGAACGGTTGCATACGCGTCCTCCTTTCGACCGCTGTGAAGAATTACTTTCGAATATGATTGTTTGTGATCGAAACATTCGAAATTAGTGGGGTCGTGTGCACCGACCGTCACCGGCCGCCGAACAGATCGCCAGTGTGCGCTCGTTCGGGACGTGTTGCACCGCACGCGCGAGCGATCATCGAGATTTCGAGAATCACCACGACAGCTATCCCGGTCGCCGTGATACGCCCCGCACATGACTCGGGACGATACCCGCGCCGGCGTCGACTCGCGGCTCGTCGAGACCGATCGGCTCGAAACGCACTACCTGGAAGCCGGGACCGACGACGGGCCGCCGGTCGTCTTCCTGCACGGCAACGTCTCCTCCTCACGGTTCTTCGAGGACACGCTCGTCGATCTCCCCGAAACGCACCGGGGCATCGCACCGGATATGCGTGGGTACGGCGACTCCGAGACGAAACCCGTCGACGCGACGAACGGACTCGGCGACTTCGCCGCCGATCTCCGTACGTTCCTCGCGGCGATCGAGGTCGACGATCCCGTGACCCTCGTCGGGTGGTCGAACGGCGGCGGCGCGGCGATGCGGTACGCGATCGACCACCCGGAGGCGGTCGACTCGCTCGTGCTCGTCAATCCGGTCTCGCCGTACGGCTTCGGCGGGACGAAAGACGTCGAGGGGACGCCGTGTTTCGACGACTACGCGGGCTCCGGCGGCGGCACCAGCAGCGATGAGTTCGTGACGGCGCTCGCGGCGCGCGATCGGGAGGGTGACGGACAGGGATCGCCGCGACGAATCCTCCGGACGTTCTACGTCGCCCCTTCGCACGCGTTCGATCCGGAGCGCGAGGAGTCGTACCTGACGGGGATGCTCGACACCGCGACGGGCGACGAGAACTACCCCGGATCGGCGACGTCGAGCGAGAACTGGCCGGGCGTCGCCCCGGGAAAAACCGGCGTGAACAACGCCATCTCGCCGAAGTACTGCGACCTCTCGGCGATCGCGGATATCGACTCCGACGAGAAGCCGCCGATCCTGTGGCTCCGCGGCGATTCGGACCAGATCGTCTCCAACGAGTCGATGTTCGACCTCGGGGCGCTCGGGAAGATGGGTGCGGTTCCCGATTGGCCCGGCGAGGACGTCTTCCCGCCCCAGCCGATGGTTGACCAGACCCGCGCGGTCTTCGACGACTACGCCGATCGGGGCGGAGCGTACGAGGAGGTCGTCTTCGGAAACGTCGGACACACGCCCCACGTCGAGGTCCCCGGCGACTTCATGGACAGGCTCGAAAGCGTACTGGAGTGACGCGACGGCACTCGGGCGGACGATCCCGCCTCAGGCCACGTCGAGCGCGTCCCGATCGGCGCCAGCGAGTTCGACCAGCGCGTCCGCTTCGAGCAGGTGACACTCGCCCGGAATCACGAGCAGGTGCAGCGGATCGCCGAACTCCCGATCGGCGAGGTCGGTCATCGTCCCCGCTTCGACGAGGGGGTCGGGGCTGCCCGCGCGGGCGACGACGACGCCGACGAGGTCCGGGTACTCCTCGGCCAGGAGGTCGGCGCCGACGTCGGCGGTCATGTACTCCTCGCGATCCTTTCGATCGGCTTTAATATCGAGGTAGACGACCGTGTGAAGCCCGTCGGCGCGGTTGTCATCGATCGTGTTCGTCACGCTGGCCGGCAGCCCGTCGGCCCCGTGGGCGTAGGGAAACGGGAGGGTTGTCGCCTTCCCGAACCGGTAGTTCTGCAGGCCGGTCAGCGCGCTGGTGGCCGTTTGCGCCGTCACGCCGTGGATCACCCGCGTCTCGATCCCGCGATCGTTCGCCCGCAAGCGGAGATCGACGTGGGTCGTCGAGATCATCGTATCGCCCGCCGTCAGGAACGCGACGTCCTCGTCCTCGGCCGCGGTGAGAACGTCGTCGGGGTGCTGTTCGACGCCCGCTCGATCCCGAACCTCGATCGAGACGTCGTGGTACTCCTCCAAGTCGTCGATCGACGCGCCGATCAGCCTGCTGGTGTAGCACTCGGCGTAGGCGCGATCGGCCCCGCGGAGCGCGTCTCGGCCCTCGACGGTGATCGATCGCTCGTCGTAGAGGCCGAGCCCGATGAACGTGAGCATAGCCGGTCGTAGTCGCAGACGCCGTTATAAGGTTTCGAGTCCGTCCGTCGCGACGGGGCGCCCGGGACCGGGCGGTAGCGCGCGGCTTCTCTCACTCCTCGAGTATCGATCGAAGCTTCTCCATCGCGAGGTTGCGGCCGGAAACCGGGAACGCGACGGTCTTTCCGGCGAGCTCCTCCCTGCGTTCCAGTGCGGCCGCGACGCCGGTTGCACTCGCTGCTTCCGTCAGGATGTGTTCTTCCTCGAGCATTCGTCCGACCGCGTTTCGAAGCGCATCGTCCTCGACGAGGACGAACTCGTCCAGCCGTTCGCGCAGTATCTCGAGGGTCAGCGCGAACGGCACGCGGGTTGCGACCCCCTCCGCGATCGTCTCCATCGTCTCGTGGGGTTCGAGCGTCCCCTCCTTCCACGCGCGATGCATCGCGGGTGCGGCCGCCGATTGCACGCCGATCACGTCCGCGTCGGTGAGTTCGCCGATCGTCAGGCAGTATCCCGCCGCGCTACTGCCGCCGCCGATCGGCGAGAAGAACACGTCCACGTCGGGACGCTCCTCGACGACTTCCAGTCCGGCGGTGGCGACGCCCGCGATCAGCGCCGGCTCGTTGGCCGAGTGAACGTACCGGTACCCGTCTTCGATAGCGAGCCGTTCGGCGTACTCGCGCGCCTCGTCGAAATCGGAACCGTGATGTTCGACGCGGGCACCCAGCCGTTCTATCGCGCGCACTTTTCCCGGATTCGCGTCCTCGGGGACGCAGATCACGACCGGAACGTCGAACTCCCGGCCGGCGTAGGCGATCGACTGACCGTGGTTGCCCGTGCTGGCGGCGACGAGCCCCCGGTCCCGAAACTCCTGCTCGAGCGTCGCGACGAGGTGGATCCCGCCGCGGACCTTGAACGCGCCGGTCGGCAGCGTATCCTCGCGTTTGAGGTAGACGTCGGCGTCGAGTTCCGCCGACAACCACTCGCAGCGAACCAGCGGCGTCTTCGGCAGGTGCGCCGCGACGAGCGACCGAGCGCGATAGACGTCGGCCGTCGTCGTCGGTGTCAAATCGTGGTACGGAAAGACCGTCGTCTCGTCGGGCGACTCGACGGGTTCGTATCGATCGACCATACGTCCATCACGGTGGTCGTTCGATATAGTATTCGCGTACACGGGGTACCCGTCTCGAACGAACCGTACCGGACTGCGCTGACGTTTGCTCGGACCGGGTCCACCTCGCGCGTCTTCGTCGACGGTCTCGAGCGGTCGTCTCTTCCGGATATACGGATCGTTCGGGGCGGTAACGGTACCCGAGACCGCGATCGATCAGTATCGCTCCGAGACCGCTCCGAGTTGCTCGAGGAAGCCGAGCACGTCGTCGACGACCCACCGTTCCGCGATCCGGCCGTCCTCGACCCGGGCGAAGATCGTCCCGACCAGTTCGACCTCGTCGCCGGTCGGTTCGACGCCCATGAATTCGCCCTGATGAGTCGCGCGCATGGTGAACCGGTTCGCGACCGTGTCCCCCTCGGCGATCACGTCGTCGATCGTCCCGTGCAGATCAGGAAAGGCGGCGTGAAAGTCCCTGATCTGCTGCTTGAACTCGTCTCGCCCGTGCAGTTCCGAGGGCTTCCACGGGGAGTGCTGGACGAAGCCCTCGGCGAAGAGGTCGTCGATCGCGTCCACGTCGCCCTCGTTCCAGACCTCCTCCTGCACGCGGCGCGCGAGCGCCTTGTTGTCCTCGATGCTCATGATGTGTGCCGCTAGACAAGTGGTCGACGGCGGGGATAACGGTTGTCTGCGGGCGGCTGACGGGTCCGAAACCCTGACGCTCGCCGCGGGGGTACGAACTCTCTCGGGATCACTCGTCGTCGACGATCGCGACCGCCTCGATCTCGACCAGGTGTTCGGGGTCGATTAACCGCGACACCTCGACCATGCTCGTCGCCGGCCGAACGTCTGCAAAGACCTCGCCGTGGGCCTCGCCGATCGCCTCCCAGTCGTCGATGTCGGTCACGTAGATTCGGGTTCGGACGACGTCCGCGATCGACGCGCCGACCTCGTCGAGGGCGTCGTCGACGATTTCGAGCGCGCGAACGGTCTGTGCGTACGGGTCGTCCGCCCCCACGACGTCGCCGTTCTCGTCGGTCGCCGTCGTCCCGGAGACCTCGACCCGCGACCCGGTCCGGACGGCTCGCGAGTATCCGACCGTTGCTTCCCACTCGGTGCCGGTGGAGACGATCGTTCGGTCCATGCGAGACCCTCATACCGGACGGTGAAAACGCTACCTGAAAACCCCCGACCGATCCGTCAGCCGTCGCGGCGGTGTCGCGTCTCAGGACGAGTCCCGGTCGAGATCGTCCGCAGTGAAGGTGTATACGTCTAGGTCGTCTTCCATCAGGGCGATCGTCTCCATCGGTCCGTCGACCAGGTCGGAAAGTGGATCGTTAAACCGTTGATAGTAGTCCGTTTTCGTGTGCGCGACCATCGCCGCTTCGTCTTCGTACTGCTCGAAGAATCGTACCGTGTGCTCGTCTTCGAAGTCGACCGTCGCCCGGTACCGAACGGTTCCGTCTTCTCGCCGCGACTGGTCCGCCAGATCTCTCACGAATTCGATCGCCTCGTCGTACCGGTCGGGATCGAACGGAATGCTGGTGTGAACGACGATCACGATCGGTCGAAACCCTTCTCCGTAATTACAAATATCTAATAGGACGGGTGACGGAATCGTCACCGGTCCGCTTCGCGGCGTCAGAACGAGAGATGAGACGTCGACGCCGGCCCGTCGTCCCCGTCGTCCTCGCCAGCGTCGACGCCGCCCTCGTGGAGGAAGGTCGCCTCGTCGTCGGCGAGGTAGACCGTGCCGTCTTCGATTTCGATCCCGATCGACGGGAGCGTCGTGTCGGCGGCCTCGCCGTTGTCGCAGTAGCCGCTGCAGGAGTCGAACATCGAGCCGTGTTTCGGGCAGATGATCTCGCCGTCGCGCATCGCCACGCCGCGGCCGGTGTCGAGCCGCTGGGCTTCGTGCGTGCAGCGGTTGATCCACGCCTCGACCCCGTCGTCGCAGGGAACGAGGATGACCTCGTCCCGGTCGCCGTGACGGTTGCGGATCGTGAACAGCCACGATCGATTGTCGCGGACGGTCTCCACGGTCGTCAACTCCGTTCGATTGGTCATCTCCGGGGAGTTCGGTCGCCGATCCGAAAACCGTTTGCGGTTATACTTGCGGGACTCTGCCACCGCCGCGATCGGTGCGTTGCGACGAGTTTTCGCGGGCCGCGAAGCGTCACTACTACGGCCTCCGGGTGCGGACTCCCGAGTATGGAGGTGCCGTGCGTCCGCGTCCCGCGCGAGCAGGGCGAAGCGACCCGATCGCGACTCGCCGACGCGGACCTGATCGACGACGACTACGACATCACCGTCGCGGACGAGGAGGGCGTCCTCTACATCCCCGTTACCGACCCCGACGCCGCGCCGGACGACCTCGACGTGGTCTCCCGCGACGTTCCCGAACGCGAGACGCAGACGCGGCCGGCGGACCTGCTGGGGTTCGAACCGTCCTACGAGCGGCTCGGCGACGTGGTCCTGCTCGACGAGGACTCCGAGGAGCGAGCGCTACAGCTCGCCCAGGCGATCGTCGACTCGGACCTGCCCGTCGAGACGGTCCTGAACAAGCAGTCGAAGGTGAAAGGCGAAACGCGGGTACGCGACTGGGAACTCCTCGCGGGCGAGAGCACCGAGACGGTCCACCGGGAGTACGGTTGCGAGTTCTTGCTTGACCTCGACGCGGTGTACTTCTCGCCCCGGCTGGCGACCGAGCGCTACCGCGTCGCCGAACAGGTCGCCGCCGACGATCGGGCGTTCGACATGTTCGCCGGCGTCGGCCCATTCGTCGTCCCGTTCGCGAAACGCAGCGCGGAGTGCGTCGGCGTGGACATCAACGGAACGGCGATCGAGTACCTGCGCGAGAACGCGCGACGAAACGGGGTCGCCGATCGGATCACCGCCGTCCACGGCGACGTCCGCGAGGTTGCGGGCGAGTACGAAGACTGGGCGACCAGGCTGGTGATGAACCTTCCCCACAGCGCCGACGAGTTCCTGGACACCGCGATCGAACTGGCGGGCGACGATTGCGTCCTCCACTACTACGACATCCAACACGAGGACGCGCCGTTCGATCCGGGGGAGCGGGCGATCCGCGCGGCCGCGGGCGCCGAGTACGACGTCACCGTCGAAACCCGGCGGATCGTCCGCTCGTACGCGCCCCACGAGGTGAACGTCTGTCTGGACGTCCGGCTGGAGCGGGTTACGCGATAGCGTCGCACGATCGGTCCGATTCGCAACCCTTATGGCTGGTATCGATCGTACGTTGAAGTGCACAGATCGCACCCAGTGCCGGTGTTGAGGTGACGACGTCACCGATGCACGGGACACGAACGGAGTGAGTGTGCCGGTGTAGCTCAGCTGGCAGAGCGAATCCTTCGTAAGGATTAGGTCGAGGGTTCAAATCCCTCCACCGGCTTGAATCCTTAGGTTCAAAGCCTCTACCTCCAGGTATCAGAGTTTTCGGAAACAACCCAGTCCCGAATGAGCAGAACCCTGGGTTCAAAGCCGTTACATTGGCTGGGTCAACGGGAGGTGTCGCGGCGTGACGGCCCACGTTCTGATCGCTGGCGACGGCTAGGCTGTCACCTCGAATCCGGTCTCAAATTTACGACGCTCTGCGGCCGGACATTCGCCCCCGAAGAGGTTGAGCGCGAACGTTACGACGGCACGGACAATCACGATCATCCACACTCGGCGAAGTGCTTCGACTGTCTCACCGTCAGCGCTGGCGGGGAGATCAGTCTTCAACGCCGTGAAATTCACTTTGTAGGAGGGGGATCGGCGCGTACCTCCGTGAGATCGATGCGCCGGTGAAGACATGGGAGGCGTTCGTTCAGCTCTCCCTGCACGACGATTACCAGGGCGACGCGGCGAAGGAACGCGATGCCCTCGAGGATGTTCTCTGGACCGAGCCCGATCGGGAGTGGTACTTCGAGAACCCGGATTCGCACACCCTCGCGCCGGCGCTCGCGAGGGCGATCTTCCGAGCTGAAGACCGTGCGAACGGTCGGCGATTCGGGAAAACCATGCATGAACCACCGCGTCTTGAGGCCGGCGTTCGCGATGACGACGACTGGAACCGCGAGTGGGTCTCGATCGTTCTCGACGAGAGCAACGACGTCCGATCCGTTCGTGTGGTCCCCGACTTCGGCTCTGCTCGATCGCTTGTCGGGCTCGACGCCCACCCCGCGGTGCCGCTGTGGCAGGCAAATACCGTCCCCTGGATCAAAACTACCGATGTCCTCGAGCCTGAAGAGCGTCAGCTGTGGCGCCGTTACGAGCGTGGCCTTCGCGTTGTCCAGGTCGGCGATGCGACGCGTCCGCTTTCCGGCGACAAGGCCCTCGAGTGGCTGAACGAAGACAAGCTCGAGGCGCTGCTTGAGCACCTCGTCGACGAGTACGGGACCCAGTTCCGAACTGCGATCACGACGAGTCAGGTCGAGGATCGTCTCGAGGAGCTCATGGAGGAAGCTGGCGTCCACCGGCCGGAGTTGATGCACTTCGGCGAGGAGAAGTCGCGCAACGACTTCGAACACGAACGTGTCGGGCTCGTCAACGGCTACATGGATCCTGGCGACGACTACGTCCTCGATCTGCTCGCCGAACTCGACCTTGAGGCGGAGGTGGAAACGGCTGTCGACGACGCAGGCGAGGAGTACCGGGCCCGCGGACGTGGGTTCGAAGGCGAAGATGCTGAGACTGCCCAGGAGATCCTCGCGAGCGTCCGCGAGAACCACATCGCTCAGGCCGCCGGTCGCTACGCTCGTGACCCGACCGATCCCGACGTCACCGCCACAGTGTTTGTCCGGACCGACGCGATGCCGCCAGGATTCGCCGACGTCCAGGTGCCGGGTGTGGAGTGTGTCTTCACTGACCTCCAGGAGGAGATCGTCGAGGAACTCCGATCGAGTAAGCGCTCGAAGACGGTCCGGGAGATCTCCGAGGCGGTTGGATGCTCGAAAGAGCACGTTCGTCAAACACTCGATCGTCTCGTCGATACTGAGTTCGGAGAACCGTCGGTCCACGTTTCGGAGGGCGCGGGAACCCACGGAGCGACGCTCTATAGCGACTCTGGCCTCCCTTCCGTTGGATATGTTGACCTTCAGGAATCGCCAACTAACCCCTACGGGGACTCTAGTAGGTGGGCGTTGGCGATTTGCGACCCAGACGAGCGCGGAAACGTCGATCAGGGGATGAGTAGCCGGTCCAGTGACACATCTACGGAGGTCTGGGACTGGCGGTCACCGCCTGATACCTGTGACTGACCTCGTCGACAGGCGTCTCGCGGCCTTGCTCGCCCGCTCTCGACCAGCCGCGGCACTCTCTGAAAAACAAAGCCCATGAACGTCTCCGACGACCTCCCCTGGAGCGCGAAACACCTACTCTGGGTGCTCGAGGACGCCGGCGGATCGATACGACGCGACGAACTCCAAGACCGAACCGAGATGCCCTCGCGAACACTCGACCGAGCACTCACCCGACTCGAGAACGCGGACGTCATTCGTCGCGATCGCGATAGCGAGGGAGACCTCCGTTTTGTTCGAGTAGCTCTGTTGAAACCCCTAACTGATGATAATTTCAGGAGGTCATGCTGAATACATAGCGCGTATGCAGAACGTAGCGTTGCACAGGAAGAATGATAGCGAGTTGCAATACAGAAAATTATGTGTCGGCGGTCGAGAGCGTCAACGAAAACGTCGATCCGACTCCGGGCTCAGAGTCAACCCAGATCTTGCCACCGTGGCGCTCAACGATTCGCTCGCAAAGTGCCAGTCCAATGCCCGTCCCTTCGTGATCGTTGCGTGCGTGGAGGCGCTCGAAGACCTCGAAAATTCGTTCCTGATCGTCGGGAGAGATGCCAATTCCTTCGTCGCGCACGGAGATGCGCCACATCTTGCCGGCACGGCCTGCGGATATCATCACTCGTGGCGGCTCATCGTCACTGTACTCGATTGCATTGTCGATCAAGTTCTGCAACAGTTGCCGTAGTTGATTCGCATCCCCCTTAACGTGGGGAAGGTCCTCGACCGTTACGTCGGCATCAGTCTCCTTGATGCGAAGCTGCAAGTCAGCCAGTACCTCGTCAATGAGGGCATCGAGATCGACGGATTCGAACGACTCCCCTTCGGTTTCGATCCGCGAGTATTCGAGGAGTCCACCGATCATCTCCCGCATTCGGTCAGCCCCATCGACAGCGAACTCGATGAACTCTTCCGCATCTGCGTCCAGATCGTCGGTATACTGGCTTTCGAGCAACTGCAAGTAACTCGAAACCATCCGCAGGGGCTCTTGTAGATCGTGGGAGGTGGCGTACGCGAACTGTTCGAGGCGCTCATTGGATTCCTCGAGGCGCTGCTCGTATTCACGGCGTTCGAGTTCTTGCTGGACCCACTGCCCCATCGATTTCAGGAACATACGCTCGGCTTCCGAAAACGACGCGCTCCGGGAGTCGTGGGACACGAAAAAGAACGATCGATCGAGTCCGTGTTCCACTCGGAGCCGCGTTCCCAAATACGATCTCACGCCGAACTCCTCGTAGGCTAGCGTTCCCTCAAATCCTTCTTCCGCGGGAGCGGTGAGGCCGATCGGGTTACCACCGTCGGTCAGGACGCGACAGTACGTCTCAGAGAGGCTCACTTTGGCGCCGGGTTGTAAGTGGTCGTGCGAATCACTGACGTATTCGACTTCGAAAAGATCCAACTGTGGATCGATCCGAGCCATCCCGCCGAGATCGAGATCGAACCGTTCACAACCGAGATCGAACAGGGCTTGGAGTTTTTCATCGAACGATCGCTCAGGTTCCGATGTGATTTCGTAGAGTTCACTCTGGAATCGATCGCGTTCGGTGAGTTCACGTTGAGTTTCCGCGTGCCTAAGTAACCCCTCGACCGTCCGATCGACGTCGAGTGGTGGGTGATCTGTGTCAAAGAACTCGTCCGGCGGCTGGTAGTAGAAGTTCTGGCAGACCGTTCCGTCGTATACGACGAGCGGATGGCTCCGAATCACGTCCGAAAGCACATCCGTAGAAAATCGATCACGATTATACTGGCAGAGGACGACATAATCATCACCCTCGTAAATCGTATTGAGCAGTGCTTCATACCGGACTAATTGATCGAGTCCGGTGTCCTCCTCGAGTGCCCACGTCATCTCGGCGGTGGCTCGAACACCTTCGTATCCCTCGCGATCGCGTGCCTCGGCGAGGGTTTCCTCCCAAAACTCGACCATCGTCTCCGGCTTGAACTCACCCGTCCGGAGGTACGTGTCCGCTTTTGTGTGGATCGATAACGCACCGGAGTCCTGGGCAGCTTCGACGTCGATACCGCCTTCGCGGAGCGCGTCGCGGACTTCCTCCGTCGTATTCTCGTCCGCGACGTAGAGGCACTGCTCACCCTGTTCCAATCCCTGTTTGATGAACGGCACGACCGCGGCGAACTGATCGTCCTGATTATCGTATATGGAAGCGAGATGATCATTTGATCCGTCCCCGCACTGGTGATCGTGTATCGCACTCGCCTTCTGCCGTGCTTCGATGCCAGAGAGGGCGCCATCAAGGCCGAACGTCGTACGTTTGTTAGAGTGCTGTTTGCTCATACTCGGAATTGGAGTGCTGGGATTGAGGGGACATTGAGTCACCCGGGGAGTCTCCCCAATAAGCCATTATCACCTTGGGACGATTGGCTCAAGGAAAAAGGTTCTCATGGGAAAAACGCTATGCTGAATTCATACTCTGTATCCAGCAGCCAGCTTCTGACATTTTTCGATCAGATCCTATGATGCGTGCTGTATACAGGGCGCGTGTCTATCAGTGTGATTGCTTTAAACTGGCCTAAGCTCAACGCTAAACAGCTAGCATTCGCGCCATCCTCGTATGGGAACAGTTCTGCACCACCGCTGTTCCCGGATGAAAAAGCACAACAATGAGCCGGACCTCCTTGAGGTATGGAAGATACGGAAAGTCGCCTTTCGGAGGCTGTGAAGGGAGAGGATCGTCTCTCGACGGGGGTCAGGGGGCTTGACAGAATTCTACACGGAGGACTTATTCCAGGACGGACTTATATGGTCCGTGGCCAGCCTGGGACCGGCAAAAGCGTTCTCGGGTTGCATTTTCTCACAGATGCCACCACCGCCGGTGACAACGAGGCACTGTATATCAATCTGGAGGAATCGGAGGCCGATATTCGTGAAAACGCCAACTCGTTCGGATTTGATCTCGATGGTATCGAGTTCCTCGATCTGAGCCCCGATTCTGAGTTCTTCGTTAACGATCTCTCCTACGATATCTTCACCTCGGACGAGGTAGCCGAAGAATCGATCACCGAGAAAATTACGGAGCGGGTTACGGAAGTTGATCCCAACATCATCTTCATTGACCCGCTCACGCAACTACGCTATCTGTCGTCCGACGATTATCAGTTCCGCAAACAGGTTCTCTCGTTCATGCAGTTTCTCAAAGAACAGGAGACGACCGTGCTGTTTACCTCTCAGGACACGGAGTCGGAACCCGATGACGATCTGCAGTTCATGAGTGACGGTATCATCCATCTCGGTCGGTCGTCGAAGGGCCGAACAATTGAGGTTCCCAAGTTCCGTGGCACGGATTTCGAGAGCGGCGAGCACTCACTCACAATCGAGTACGGCGGACTGACAGTGTATCCCAACCTCGTCCCCCGTCAGCACGAACAGAAATTCGACGCTGAAACCCTCTCCTCTGGCGTCCCGGAGTTAGACCAGCTACTAGACGGCGGTATCGAGCGCGGAACGGTCTCTATCTTGACGGGACCGACCGGCGTCGGAAAGACCACGACTGGGATACAGTTCATGAAGGAAGCTGCAGGGAGGGGTGAACGATCCGTCATCTATTCCTTCGAGGAGGGAAAGGGAACGATCTTGCATCGGTGTGAGTCGATCAATATCCCGATTCGCGAAATGCTCGATCGGGAAGCACTCCAGATCGAAGAGATAGAGGGATTGCAACTTTCCTCCGACGAATTTGCCTATCGAGTGCGCAGGCAGGTCGAACAGGAACAGGCGAAAATCGTGATGATAGACGGGGTCACGGGCTACCAACTCGCCTTGCAGGGTGATGACCAGAATCTCACTACCGAACTCCATTCGCTGTGTCGATATCTGAAAAACATGGGCGTGACCGTTATTCTCGTGAGTGAGACGAGAGATATCACCGGGCCGTTCCAGGTCACCGCAGAGGGCCTCAGCTACCTCGGGGATACGATCCTATTCCTGCAACATATAGAGGTTGACGGTCAGATGCACAAAGCGATCGGGGTGCTGAAAAAACGAACGAGCGACTTCGAGCGGACGATGCGCGAGTTCCAGATCACCGAGTACGGGGTCCAGATCGGCGATCAGCTGACGGAGTTACGTGGCATCCTAAGCGGGACCCCGGAATGGGACGACTCCGAACAGGGTAACATCGGTGACAACTGATGCCCTGCATCGCTATATCTTCCCACAGGCGACCATCACCCAACCGGCAACCGTCGACAGCGGCTTAAGCGTGCGACCGCCGAGGAGAGCGACCCAACGAGCAAAACAGAAATGACGCCCCATGGACCTAACGGACAAACGGCCGCCGAACCGCCAGCAACACGCGATAGCGGCGGGATGAGCCGCATCCTCCTTCTCCTCGATCACGAGGAAAATCGCCGACTGCTCGCGGAATGGCTGTCGTCTGAGTACCAAGTTGTGCAGGCGAATCCTTCAGAGGTGCTCGACGAAACGATTGATCTGTGTCTCATCGATCAATCGTCGCTGCAGCGCTACGACGATGTATTACTGGAAAGCAAAGACGCCGTGCGGCCAGTCTTTCTTCCTTATCTCCTCGTCGTGTCTCAGCGGGATTCGAAACGGCTCGGTTCGGATATCTGGAAACGGATCGACGCCGTGGTCGGTGACTGTATTGACGAACTCATCACGACGCCGATACAGAAGGCCGAGCTACAAGGACGGATCGAGAGTCTGTTACGGGCGCGCCAGCAATCCCTGCAACTGAATGAGCAAACGGAGGAACTGGAGACGTTACATCACATCAACACAGTCATCCGAAACATTACGCGAGCACTCGTCCAAGCATCGACGCGCGAGGAGATCGAGCAAACCGTCTGTGATCGCCTCGTCGAGGCCGAACCGTACCGGTTCGCCTGGATCGGTGAGCCCAATTCGGACACCAAAGAGATCGAACCACTGGCGTGGGCCGGAACTGATACCGGAGATCTGGAGGATGTTACCGTCTCGTTCGATACGAGCGAAACCGGACAGGGGCCGTGCGAAACGGCGGTACACACACGCGAGATGCAGGTCAGTCAGAACCTCTCCGAACAACCGGACTCCGAATCATGGAAAGAACACCTTACAGAAGCTGGACTCCGATCCGTCGTGAGTATTCCACTCGTGTACGACGAGACATTGTACGGTATCCTGAACGTCTACGCTGACCATGCGGATGCATTCGATTCGGACGAACAGGACCTCCTCGAGGAACTCGGCAGTACGATCCCGTATGCGATGCAGACGGTCATCGCGAAAGAGCGGTACCGCTCGTTCGTTGAGGATATTTTCGGTCCCTCGGAAGTAGGCGTCCGTATTCTCGATTCGTCGGGTACCATTGCGTGGCTGAACGAGGCGTTCGAACAGTACTTCGGGGTCGACCGGACAGACACCATCGGTCGGGATAACGCACCGTTCGTCCGGAGTGATCTCAAGCAGATCGTTGCGGATCCGGAGCCGTTCGCCGAGATGGTCACGGCTCCCTACGACGAGACGACCGACATCGAAACGTTCGAGTGCCACGTCCCTCCTGCCGACGATCGTGACGAACGCTATCTTCACCACCGCAGCCAGCCGATCAAATCGGGACGCTATGCCGGTGGCCGCATCGAGCTCTACTATGACATTACAAAGCGCAAGCGTGTCGAAGCCGAACTCGAAGACACGATCGAGAAATTAGAGCGATCGAACGCCGACCTAGAGCAGTTCGCATATGCCGCCTCCCACGATTTACAGGAACCGTTGCGGATGGTCTCGAGCTATGTGCAGCTCCTCGAAGACCGCTATGCGGACGATCTCGATGCCGACGCTCAGGAATTCATCGACTTCGCCGTCGACGGTGCCGACCGGATGCGCGAAATGATCGAAGACCTGCTGGAATATTCACGCGTCAACTCACGTAATAAGGAGATCCAACCGATAGACTGCAACACGGTTTTCGAGCAATCGCTGACGAACCTCCAGATCGAGATCGAGGAGAGCGACGCCGAGATCACTGTCGGTTCGCTGCCGACTATCAACGGCGATAAAACGCAACTGCTCCAGCTCTTTCAGAACCTGATTAGCAACGCGATCGAGTACGCTGGCGACGAACCGCCTCGTGTCCACGTCTCTACCGAGGAGCGAGAGAACGAGTGGCTGTTTTCGGTCCGTGATCAGGGAATCGGAATCGATCCGGACGACGCCGAGGAGATTTTCGAGATTTTCAATCAAGTCGGTGAGATAGGGGAAGACACGGGAACCGGAATCGGACTGTCCATCTGTCAGAAAATCGTCGAATACCACGACGGCGACATCTGGGTCGAGTCAGAACCCGGAGAGGGCTCAACGTTCTTCTTTACGATTTCCGCCAGCAACGAAACCAACTCGTGAGCGATCAGACAATACAGGTTCTTGGAATGCTATCGTCCGTTGGTGTTAGATACGAACTGTAGTGACCACTGATTCAGCCCAACTGAACTGAATCTAACCAGACCGTCATGAGAGGCTCATCCTCTATATTCAGCAAGCAACTCCTATCACTTACTGATGATTTCTACAGAATTGAATTCGATGAAAGATCGTGAGTCGCCAAAATTTCTACTGATGCAGAAGGCCAATGAACCCATTCAACGATCAACTCGACTGGTACGATGAGGACGTCCCAGACGGTCAACCGGTTCTCTCGTCGAACGACGGTGTCACGGAGGAACTCGGTCTCGGCCAGCTCGAGAACGATTACTGGGACGGCGAGTTCGTCCGCAGTGATCTCGCGGTCAACGCCGATCGGGCTGACGCGATCGCCTGCGCGTTGTCCCGCAGGTTGTCCCATCGATCGCAGGGGACGGCGAACTGCTGGCCGTCCTTCTCGAAGTAGACGACCACCCCTGGGTCGTCGGGATTCCGATTGGCGTAGGGCCGGTGTGGTTCCTTCGCGGTGTGCGGCGCCGCGGTCCGCACCTGAACGTTCCGGGCGTCCATCTTCTGTAGCCCATCTAGGATGTTGTCGAACGCGGCGGTTTGAGAGACGCGGAACCCGTGCGGATAGGATTCGCGTTTCTCGGGTGACGTCCGATCGAACCCCTCCGGCCAGTTCAGTAGTGATCCACCGTCAGCGTACTGCTGGCTGCTCATCAGGATCGCCCCTTTTACGCTCGATCGTGACCTCGTCGGCGCCGGCGAGCACCGCGCCCGCGACACAGTGTGGATCAAAGATGCGAATGTAGCACGAGATCCGGCTTGATTTGGAAAGTGGTGATCACTCAGTACAGTGCGCTCAGTTATCGGACTCGTCTGCTACCGGAAGCGTAAAAGCAAACGTTGTTCCATCGTGAGGGTCGGGCTCGACCCAGATGTCGCCGCCGTGGCGCTCGATGATGCGCTCACACAGCGCCAGCCCAATTCCCGTCCCCGCGCCTTCCTCTTGCGTGTGGAGGCTCTGGAACACCTTGAAGATACGGTTGGCGTCCGCAGGATCGATACCGATGCCCTCATCGCGAACCGAGATCGTCCACTTATCGTCCGCTTGCTCGGCTGAGACGTGCACTCGTGGTGGCTCTTCACCGCTGTACTCGATGGCGTTGTCGAGCAGGTTTTGGAACACCTCTCGGAGTTGGTCGGCGTCGCCTTTGACGCGGGGGAGCGTCTCCACGACGATCTCCGCATCCGTTTCCTTGATTTTCAACTGGAGGTCCTTGTGAACGTCTTCGAGAACAGCGTCCAACTCGACCGGCTCTAAGGGGTCTCCACGCGTTTCGACCCGCGAATACTCGAGTAATCCATCTATCATGTCGCGCATCCGGTCAGCACCATCGACCGCAAACTCGATGAACTCCCGGCCGTCCTCGTCGAGGTCGTCGGTATACTGCGACTCCAGCAACTGGAGGTAACTCGTCACCATCCGCAGGGGCTCTTGGAGGTCATGCGAGGCGGCGTAGGCGAACTGCTCCAAGCGTTCGTTGGACTCCTTGAGTTCCTGCTTATACACCTTGTGCTCGAGTTCATTGCTCACCCAGTTGCTGAGCAGACCAATGAACGAGACTTCCCAATCGGAGAAGGCTTCGGTCCGCGCCTCCATCCCGTAGAAGCAGAACGTCCCGTACACTTCTCCATGGACGATGACCGGTGTCCCGAGATAACAGGCGATTCCCCACTCGGGGTCGACCAGTTCCGGAGCCTCGGACTTTACGTCCTGCAGGACAAGCGTCTCCGCAGTCTCGACGACGCGTGAGCAGTTGGGCAGAGTCTCCAGCGGCGTCGTGTCACCCGATTCGAGGTCCACAGTTTCCGGCGCGGCCACGTGTTCAAAGATGTATTCACCAGCATCTTCATTGACACGTGAGAGCGTCGCAAACTTGGTTCCAACTGTCGTCCGGACTACTTCAAGGAGCGAATTTATCTGCTGGGAGAACGGCTGGTCTGCGGCCGCCATCACCTCATTGGCACGTCGGAGAGCTTGCTCCCGTTTCTCGACTTCTTGCTGACGGTCATCCGGGTCAGTGATGTCGCGTACGTACACTGAAAGTCCGGTTTCAGAGGGATAGGCATGGGTTTCGAACCAACCGTCCTGTGGCGGATAGTGCGTCTCAAATGTGACAGCTTCTTGGGTCTTCATCGCACGTTCATGCTCCCACTGGAACGGCGAGTCGGTCAACATGGGAAACTCCTTCCAGATAACTTCCCCACGGAGATCCGCTTGGTCTCGCTGGAACAGGGTTTCAGCTTGGTCGTTGCAATACGTGAACCGCCAGTCTTCGTCAAGCGCGAAGACAGCGTCGGTTACGCGCTCTAAGACCTCTTCTGGAGAACTTTGATCGGGGTATTCACTCGACGTCTCTGGGTCCGTCATTAGATGCACTCAGTGCTTTAAGAGTCATGGGCATTACGCATATCTACTGAACGGCTGGTTCATTGGCTTCGAGATGAAACAAAGAAAGCCGTCGTGCTGAACACATCCTCTGTATTCAGCATGCCAGTGTTGACAGGCACTGGAAATATCTCTGGTCGGCCTGTTACACCGTTGCCCTATCCGTAACAAGCATTTCGTGAGTATTTCTAGATAAAGAAACCGCGATACTATCTACTGATAGCAAGATGAGTCTGCGGTCACGACGACCGCATTAGTCGAGTTTTCCTCTTCGTGAGGCGGCATCCAGTTCGAAACCACCTGTAAATAAATACAGTTAATCAATTAATAGAGTTGTAGTGACACCAAGAGTCGTCAATACGAGACGGTGAGGTCGTGGGGCGAATGTGCGTGTTCTTGCGCACAATCGCCAGCAGCGGTTTGCATGTAACCGTCGATACGTGCCATATCGGCGAGGAACCGGTCAAACCTGTCCGTGTCTCTCAGTTCAATGAAGCCCGTGTTCGCGCCAAACGAAACGATACCCCCATCGACAAGTTTTGGGAGGTGCGTGTGACGAAGGGTGGTCTCGACGGCTTTTCTGTCCGTACTCCGGCCCGCCTCCGTCTGATCTCCAGTCCATTCGGCGATCGCGATCGCGATGTCGACGATTCTTTCGAGCGAGCGAAACACGAGATTCGGAAGCTGAACCTGGAGTCGCTGCCCTGCCATCACCAGGTGCTATACGCGATCGTCCATGAGGCCGGAGAGATCACCGGCCCGGAACTCCACCAGCGGTACGAAGAAGTGGCCGATGAGGCCTACGCAGGGACACCAGTCTATCCACTCGGGAAGCGAGCTCGTCGCGACAAATTCCCGAAACTCAAAGAATACGATCTCGTAAACTACGACGGGCCGACAAGAGACCGTCTTTATTAGGTGATCGACGCCGACGTCGAGCCGATCGTTGATAGTTGGCAGTAGTATGGTTTCTTTATTCAAAATTGGCCGTGAAACTCGTGTTCAGTATAGGTTAAGAACATAGCACTGTCAAGAGCTATCCATCCACTATTTACAATAAGGAATCCTATTCATCAGCCGCACCCGACTCTTCGACCTGGGATGTTGTTTGCTCTAAATTGCCCTCTGTGAGCACGTTAACTTCATCTATTTTGAAGAGTTCCACTTCATGATAGCTTTCAACGTGATCACTGAATAGCTTCTGCGCTTTTACGAAATCTTCAAGCGTTTTTTCCTCATCACAGGTATAGCAGACACAGCGATACATACTAATCCTCGTCTGCCAACCTGGTAATCATAAGGTCTCCACCGCCTGTGAGCTTTATTCTCAACCCCTCATACTCGAATTTGATGTATGCTTGGTGATCGGCTGATTGTAGAAACCGGTCGATGACATCAGCGTCAATCGCATCGTGCAGGGGATTTTCCATCTCTGCTGGGTTTTTATCTTTTTCCTCCGCTACGCAGTAAATAAGACCTGTTGCGGACTCAATTGTATTATCTGCCCCGTCTTCCGATTCAGATATTAACCCCATCACTCACCCAATACTTCGTCCGGTCTAAAATACTTGCCCCAAATGTGGTTTAAATCTACACATACATATATAGGCATTTGAAAATTCGAATCTAACTTAGTGAAAATATGTTCTGCAGCGGCAGTGCTATTCGCTGGACACCACTTCTTCACCGAAATGGTTGAACGGGCGCAAATGAGATTTGCGAAGCAGGGTTTCTCTCTCGATAGTTAGGGGGAGATCGTCTAGTACAGATGCGATTTCGTTGATCTCTTCGGCAGTATTCGTTATTGCCAAGAGGCGGATATTCTCCTTCGCACTTAACATCTCGTCAACGGCGACTATATGCGGAAGTTGAAGGACCTCTTCAGCGATCTCCGACCGATCCTGCGTTGGAGCGGTGCAAGAAAATTGAAGTCGAATCGGGAATCCAGCTTTTTCATAGTTAATGACAGGAACGTAGCCTTCGATAACCCCTTGTTCTTCTAGATTTTTTATCCGGTTACGGATAGTTGTATCAGAGACGGGGAGGTTGTCAGCCATGTCAACCGGAGTCTGATCACGTGCGTTTTGCTGAAGCAGGTGAAGGATACCGTAGTCAAGTTCGTCAAGTCCATCCGCGGCCATACCCCACGTAGCGGTGCAGGCAACTATGATTCTTTGGACAGTAGAAAATGAAAATGGAATGCAATCATCTAAAATTCTCCAGCTAATTCTTTTCCAACTTCTATTACATGGGCAACCCAGCGTAACAGATTGATCCCATTGATGGGGTGAACGCGTCTATAGAACACAAGATTCATCGAACCAGTCCGCACCAAATCACAGTAATTTTTAGGGATAGATTGGCCCTACAAGTGGTCATTCCTGGAAACTTCCTTAATCATATCTATGTTGAGATTTCGAATGGGGACATCTTTTCCGATTGTATACTCGGATGTTTGACCACACTCATAACATTCAATGACGATATCAGTTCGGTGCGCTAGCATCTTTACACCATCTCTCTCTTCACAGGCAGGACATGAGAGCCAGTCCCAAAATCGGTACTCCATACCATTCACTGATTCTTCTCCACTATGACTATTCCGGCGGTTATGGAATTTTATTTATCATCTTGGTGCGTATGTTACGGTCAATTCGCGTCTGTACACAACGAACTGGCCGGTACAGATTGAGTCTGGTCTTCGGTTCCGAAACGACGTCCATTACACCTTTTATATCTGTCATCGAAATCGTCGGTACTGATTAAGAATCGCGTCGTGTTCGAAGACATCTATCCGACGCAGATCCTCCATCGGAACGCCGAGTTGGACGCGCTGTCGCGGCTTCTCGAGCCCGCACAGTACAGTCGATCCGCCGAAAACGCGCTTATCCACGGCCCCAGCGGCGTCGGGAAGACGGCCTCGGCGCGCTGGATGCTCCGCGATCTCCGCCAGCGTGAGGGGGTTAACTCCGCACTGATCGAGTGCTCTGGTGGAACTCGAAACGGAATCCTCCACGAGACGATCGAGAAGTATCCGAAGGGGACAGTCGTCCATCGGAACCAGCCCCACGAGGAACTCCTGAAGATGTTCCAGAAAATCGCCGACGAGCCATTCATCATCGCACTCGACGAGGCCGACGTCATTCCCGACCTAGACGTCCTCGGCGATCTCTTCTCGATCGACGAGGTCTCGGTGATCGCGATCACGCATTCGGATACTGAATGGCTCAATCGGGTCGATCGGAATCTCCGGTCACAGTTCCATGGTGACCGCCAGATCGAGTATCGAAAGTACCGCGTCCCGGAGCTCGTCGATATCCTCGAACCGCGGGTCGAGCACGGACTGATCGGCAACCCGGTTTCAATCGACCAGCTAGAGTGGATCGCTGACGAAACTGGTGGGTTGCACGGTACGCGATCAAATCCGTGCTTGCCGCCGCCGAGATTGCGATGGATCGCGACCATGGGACGATCCGCGAAAACGATGTTCGAGACTCGTTCGATCGCGCCAAGCGCATGATTCGGAAGGCCAATCTGCGATCGCTGCCGTGAAGCATCTTCGGCTGTACGAGCTGGTGCGCGCGGTTGGGCCGGTCAACGGGACCGAGATGAAAACGGCCTACCGCGAGCACAAAGAGGCGATCTTCGAGGGCGAGCGACGCGATCCTGTTACTTGGCGGAGGGCGTGGGACTATCTGAGTAAGATGGCCGACTACGACCTGATTAGAAACCCGGGGACTACGAATTTGAAAGTGTACGAAGTCGTTGATCCAGAGCTAGAAGCGCCTGTCGAGTTCAACGTTTTTGAAACAGTATAACAGTGACTGACATTACATTCCCCGTACCCGGCAACAGGGATGGATCTGAGTCGCCTGATTCGTTACATAGGCATGCATACTTTGCGCGACGAAAATTGTATTTGCGAATTTTGTACATTCTATAACAAGACTGGTTAGTCCTCTTCTGGGGATGGCCATTCTCGCGCGTCGGATTCAACTATGCCAAGCAATGTTCGCCGTCGTTCGTTCAATTCGTCCAGAGACGAAGCGAACTCTTCGTCGGAAACAGTCGGAATATTAACCTCACGAAGGGAAGCGAGATCGGGGGCAGGGGGAGTTCGATCCGCAGAATCAACAAACGTGTGATGGAGCGTTCCGAGATAATTCTGGACGCTTGTCCGCGCACTGTGTAAGATGATTTCGTTCGGCTGATGTGCCTCTGGAATTCCGAATCGAAGAAGCGTTAACGCCTCATCTAACACAATTATACTAATTGTAGGAGTCGTGCTTTCTTGTTGACTATGGAAATAGTGAAGAATGGGGTATGCCTTGTGATTTGTCGTTAGTGTATTGAGTTGTGTCGTAAAGGTATGTAGTGGGAGTTCAAGTTCACGAAATTCTTCTTCGTTCCAACTACGGCGGATAATCTCCGTACTTGTCGTCCCAAGTCCATAGATATTGCTGGCGAGCGACCGTTTCTGTGTAACCGCGTCGAGCAGTGAGAGCATATAGGTGATACTGAGCGTGAGCAAGAGGAGGCCGCTCCCTGTTGCGAGTATGGTGAGTAGTTGCCAAACTCCTTCTCGCGGGACAAGATCACCGATACCCAGGGTGAATATTGTATAGCCCGTGAAGTAAACGCGATCACTCCAGGAAATCGGCCCCCTATTGAGCGTATCCGAAAGAGCGGTTTCAGCACTCGCAAAAATGAGTGTCCATCCACCCCAGAGAAAGACTATCCAAACGAGAAGACTGAAGGAGAGAATCAACGGCCCTGAGAGACTCAAGAAGAGTGAGTTCTTGCGTCCGATTTTTCGCAGTACTCGCCATGTCCATGCCATCAATCGGGAGGTAATCGGACCGGCCCCTCCTGCAATCCAGAGTGTCGTCCAGAGAACGTCGATAACGACAATAGTGAGCAAAACAGCGCCCAAAATGAGATAACCAAGGATCATATGGCTCTCTTAGGAATCATACCGGGAAAGGATTAAACGGGATTACGCCGAGGCCATATCGCGACAGGAGTCAGCACACTCTCGGAGAACATCGGCGCAAATCTGACAATGTTCCTCGTCGTGCTGTTCGCACTCGTCGGCGCACTCCTCGCAGGCCTCCGCACACGTTTCCGCGAGATCGCTACTGTATCCTGAATTTCGAGCCATAAACTGAGCATGCAACGTCGTCAGATCAGCAACGTCCCGACAGAGCCGAACACAGCGGGCCATCTCCTCTCCCATGCCAATGCACTCGTCAGCACACCACTCGCAAGCTTGAGCCGCCTCAAGACAGTTATCGATACACTCTGCCATTCGATCGTTCTCGCCGACGTGCGTAATTTCAGTTAGCGCCATCGCGTATGCTTGTCCTACGGGGACCCTCTTTGTTAGTGAGTGGCAATACGTTAGCGGCTAATTAGTGAGGACGTTCTCTCAGAAGGGGTAAAGCGGTTTTATTGAATCGGTGAACGAACATCGAATATGCCCGATACCGCGTTCCATGTGTTGAGTATCTTATTTGCGATTATTACCGGGACTGGAGCGGGTTTCCTCGCGCTGTTATCACGGAATATCCTCCGAGAATCGCCCTTTGGAAAAGCAATTTTATCGCTCATAGCTGTCATGTGGTTACTGACAATTTACCAGACGCCACCTACCAAGCGATCACCGAGCGCTCGGACGTCAACGGCCAGACATCGTTCGACGACTGGGGTGGTCGTCGTGAGCTACGAACCAATTTCGGAAGAATCGGAAGAAACGGAAACGACCCAGATCGACCTAAGTTCGATCGGCGCCGAGATGACGTCGACGATCGATGCGCTCCCGGTCTGGGACGCCTACAACACGGCGTGCCATGCAGTGTCCGACACGATCGAGCGCGTCATCGAAACGGGGGGGTCTGAATGCAGGTCAACACGCGTCCAAAGCCGAATTGGGAGGAGAGTTACCGGCAGCACAGAGGTCCAGAACCGACGGTTGACGAGGCTGAAGTGGTTGCAGGACCCGAAGATATTTTACCCGGTGGTGGACAGGACAGTGAGACCGATCGCGATCCGCTGTACGTCGGAGACCACGTCCAGGACGTCACCGACGACGATGACGAGAAGACGATGGTCGTCGTCGAAGTCACTGCTCACCAATCGAACGAGTACCGGCTGGAGGGGGCGAACAGGACGGTCGCGGACGTCAACCCGGAATTTGACGAGACTGACGACGTCGTCGAGGTTGTCTACCCGGACCGTACTACGAAGACGATCGACTCGCTGAAGCGCTACGCGTTCCCTCGTGGACGGCTCAAGCGTGTCACTGCCGTTCACGATGTCAGAGGTGAGTAGTGATGGCGGTCACCGAGTCCGTCCAGGAGGCCACCGATGAGCTCGATCGGCGTGCGCTCACCCAGTATATGACCGTTCTCGAAGACGTCAGTCGCGTCCGTGGCTGCGATGGCCAGTACCTCGTTATCTCTCAGCCCGGGTCGGAGTATCTCGTCGACGCGCGACTCGGTGTCTGCGAGTGTCCGGATTATCGGTTTCGTAGTCGAGAGTGCAAACACCTGAAGCGGGGCGCATACGCTACCGGCCAACGGGAGATTCCGGCGATCATCGATCGCGACGACCTCGACGAGCAGCTGGGCGAACACTGCAGCGGTACTCTGCGGTGAGCAGATCTGGAGGGACGCTGAGATGAAGGACGCACTTGCGCCCAGTACAGAGTATCGGATCGTCCGAAGCGAGACGCCTGTCTGGGACGACGGACTCAAAATCGGCGAGCCGACCGGCGAAATCGAGTGTTGCAGCTGTAGGCGCTCAGCGCCGAATATCGACGAAACTCCCCACTGCAAAGACTGCCCGCAGCACTGGGTGAAGACCGACTACTGGCGCGATCGGTTCCTTGTTGAGGAGTAACAGTAGTTGGTAGTACGATTCCAATATTCAAAGTAGAGTTGAACTGAATCGGTCGGTTGGTAACTACGTGTGCTTACTTATCGTCATCAAGTTCCTCAGTAGTGAGTTTGTGGCCAGTTTCCTGTCCGTGTTCAATAATTACTTCTGAGGACTTTTTTCCTTCTTTCGTTATCAGCTTCGAGAAGGCGCATTCAGTACACACGATACGGATTTTCCGTGAGGTTTGCCCAGCTCCATTTGTCGGGGTGTTCCTGTCTTCGGTCATATGTAGGTTAAGGAATCATTCTCCAGACAATGTGTCACACGTGGCAGCGACGTAGAGAGAACAAGGTGCGTTCCGCGACAGAACGAGGATCCGGTTCAAGCAATCCCGTTATCACCGGGACACACCATATGAATTGTTATTCCGTATACAATAGAGATGCCCCAGACGGTTAAAGCTATGTATATGAATAGCACAGCTCACCTCCTCTCTTTGTGTGATACGTGCTTCACCTGTACTGAACATTATTTCCACGGTTTTTATATGTGAAACACATGTTACAATCTACTGGTCACAGTTACTCTTTCATCTCGCTGGATTATTCGGAATAGCAAGAAGTCTCTTTACGAGATGTGATTGCGATTGGTGATATTGTTGCGGATCCTCTGGGTCTTCGATGACAAATTTGTTCCGCCCGACCTGCTTCATCGGGAGAATGAAATTGAACAGCTTCTTCGACGGTTCACGATTCCATATCCAAGTAACTTTTAGGGATGTTCTCCCAGCATTGGGAACCTATGCGTCGTTCGAAGACCCAGATGGTACGAATTCGTATTGACCGATTCCCCCTGACCGAAATCGGGCCATCGTACCTCAGCAGAGGTCACTTCATCACTCCTCGTAGCTGACGATGGAGCGGAAGCCGCCGTACGCCATGCGCTCGAGGTCGACGGGCATCTCCTCATCGTAGTTTTCCGGGTCCATCGCGGGATCATCCATTACCTTTGCGTTCACCTCGTCTCGGTGCTCTCGAGATTCGAACACAATAAATGAGAACACGACCGTTTCGTCGTCCCCGGTTTCGGCGAGCTGTGGGAAGAGCCGCATCGACATGTCGCCCATGTCTGGCTCCATGTCGTCTCCCACTCCTTCGAAATACTCAAGGGCGCCGTGTTCGATCCAAAGCTGTCCGGCCTCATCGGCTATTTCGCGGTACGCATCAAGCTTATCGTTCGGGATCGGGAGGACGAATCCATCGACATATCGTTCCATAGCATACATAGAGAGGTCGCGACAGGAGTTGAACCTTTTTTACACCAATCGAGACCTACCTCATCAGTAGAGGTTACCTTGGTGAACGGTTCACACGGCTGGTTCGCCGAGGAAGTTCTTGATGATGCGGCCTTCAGCGCGGTGGAGAATGCGACTTGCTCCACCTTTGCTGACATCCAGCGCAGCCGCAAGCTCGGTGAGCGTGCACTCGCGCGGGCTATCGTAGTACCCGTGCTCAACCGCCGCGGTAATGAACCGCCGTTGGCGATCCGTCAGTAGGTCTGTTGGGTCGGTTGACTGTGTGACCGAGCCGATTTCATACGGGATCCCCTCGGCCTCGAATGCGTCTTTGAGTCGGGATAGCTGCTCGTGTGAAGTAGTTATGTCACTGAACATCCACCCATCTCGAAGGGTCAGGGGATACTGCAGGAGGGGCCCCGAGGAAAGAAGTGCACGATGCAGCGGGGGGAGGAACTGGTGGGAGTACTGAATGAGCAACGTCTGCTCATCGGCGTGCAGCACGTCGTAGGACGGCAACCACGATGCTTCGTCGAAGTGTCGAATGATGGCTGCGGTGTCAAACGTCTGAACTTCGAGGACTACTTGAATGCCATCTCTTGTCGGGAGGGTCGCTAGAATCCGGAACTCATCGTCCGGGCGCTCGGTTGAGAGTGCGCCTGGCCCGTCAGAGAATTTGAATTTAACCTGTGCACTTGGCATATACCACTGTTTTCGACTCCCAGCCTTATCCGCATGGTGTTGAACATGTTTACGGTAATCACCAAGCTGCATCCCCCCGTAGTACATATCATGGTGAGACAAATGCAGCACGACGAACGTGCCGCCAGAATCCGACAATTAAACAGGGGCCCGGAGGATTCGCTATGAGTCAGTTCAGCGTCTTAGTCGTCGGAGCGACTGGCCGCCAGGGTGGGGCGGTTGCTAACCACCTATTATCCGGCGAGTACGGCGACTTCGATGTCCACGCGTTGACGCGCAGTCCCGAGAGCGATCGCGCGCAGGCGCTTGCCGATCGGGGCGCGACGCTCGTTGAGGGAAACCTCCTGGATAAAGCCAGTCTCACGCCAGCGGTTGAGACCGTTGACGCGGTATACTGCGTCACGATTGAGGCTGAGAGCGGTACGACACCTACTGAGGCAGGGATTGAGGCTGAGATCGAGCAAGGAACGAACATGGCAGAGGTCGCGGCCGAAATCGGCATCGAGCAGTTCGTGTTTAGCTCCGTCGCCGGAGCCGAGCGCGACACCGGGATTCCTAACTTCGAGTCGAAGTACGACATCGAACAGCGAATTCACGGCCTTGGGCTTCCTGCAACGATCCTTCGCCCCGTCACGATCATGCAGAACTACGAGCGCCAGCGCGAAGTGATCCTGAACGGAACCCTTGTGTCCCCCCTGGCTGAGGGCGTCTCGATGCAGATGGTCGATGCCTCCGACATCGGCGCGCTCGCCGTCACTGCGTTGGCGACCCCCGAGGAATACGTTGGTGAGACCGTTGAAGTGGCCGGCGATGAGCACACGCTCGAAAGTGCGGCTGAAGTTTTCACTGACGTGACAGAGACTAAGGTTGACGCCCAGCACGTCCCGATCGAGGTCGCCCGTGAGGAGATGGGGGAGGTGTTAGCAATGATGTTCGAATGGATCAACGAGTACGGATACGGTGTCGATGTTGAGGCACTGGAACGTGACCGTAATATCGATCTTACCCGGCTTGAGACGTACCTTCGAGAACATGACTGGGACCAGTGAAAACACATAGTGCGAATGTTGCACGGATCTGGCTTGATTTGCGGAGGTAGTGACTGCTCAGCACAGACAAAGTCGGTGACGGTTCGGAAGTCGATCTCACCGATAGCTGTCAAAAACATCGTGCTGAATACAGGGAGCGTATCAGTCACAGACTAGGGTTCCATCGGTGTAGATAAGCTATTAACCACCTGTAGAGAACGAAACACGTGAATCGACGAAGGTTCCTCGCTCGTACCGCGGGTGTATCCCTCGCCGCTCTCTCCGGTTGTATTAGCGATCCGGGGATGAATGGTGGATTGCTTCAAGTGTTGTCCACCGATACGCCGCCTCAGACGACGGTTACTGAAGCCTCTGATGGACGTATTACGGATGTTGAGCCGATACGAAGAGGACTTCAACAGGCGCGTCAAAACGGTCAAGCGGATATCGAAGTGACTGAACGTGAGTACGATACGGTAGCTCACGCTCTGTCGGCCCTTCCGTGGTACTCACGACTCGAACACGACTCTGACTACATCTCGGGTCTCTATATCCGATATGGAGACGTTGTGTACGTAGTCGTTCTCACGTCCTACTGTACTGACTCGTGGCTTTGGGACGCCCACAGCGACAGAGGAGAATACGGATGGGGCGGCTGTTTCGAAAAGGACTGAACGCATGGGAAAGGTAATCGACGTAAAGTCGTCTTGAGAGCGGTGACTGACTAGACTATTGTACGTCGTGACCGCTTGCTGAATACATCCTCTGGATTCAGCACGCTGCCTTTGACAGCATCTGGAAAGGTCGATTACCAGCCCGATGACTTTACCACTTATACTGAACACGCGTTTCACGGCCTCTCTAGGTAAAGAATCCGTGCTAATCCCTACCGATACTACCAAAATATCATCCTGTTTGATTATTCGGAAACACAAGGAGTCTTTTCATGGAACGTGATTGTGATCGGTGATATGATCGCAGATCCGCGTGTCTTTGATGACAAATCCGTCCCGTCTGATCTGCTTCATCGAGAGAACGAAGTCGAACAGCTTCTTCGACGGTTCACGACACCGTATCCCACTGAGTCGGATGTACTTATCTCCGGCCCGAGCGGGAGAAAACTGTCGTAACGCGCCTGCAACTCGAGGCGATCGCGGACGAGGTCGCCGGCGTCGAACGGGGGGCATTCGGTCGTTGCGGGCGGCCGCCGAGCTCACACAGGAACGCGATCGGCCGCAAGACGATCCGAACGGCGCGCTCGTCTCCGATGTCCGCGCGTTATCCGCGGCGATCGACCGCGCCGATCGTCGACTCCCGCGTGTAGGGTGAACGGGGTTAATGTACGAATCGACGCGAGAAACGCGGGACACAGTTGCGGATCACGAGACGTACAGTTGTTGGATAGTACGGACGACCCGATGCGAGCGGCCCCAGCCCTCCGAGTATCTCTTCGGGTACATATAATGAAACCTACTTTTGTTTAATGCCGTCATCTACAAATACACTTTTAGTATGCGAGTGTCACGATGTATCCGAACATGGGGAAACGCAATACATTCTCTCCGATAGGGCGTCTCAGGGGGAGCTTTTCGCTCAAACTGGCAGTCCTGTTCTGCATCGTTCTCGTGATCATCGCCACGTTTGGCGGGCTCATCTACATGCAAACTGGCGCCGCTCTCGAGAAGAGCACGAAAGACAACATGGAACGGTCGACGGTGTTGCAAGCGAACACGATCAGCGAATGGGTCGAGCGGACGGAAGAGAAGACCCGACACCTTTCTGCGGCCGATCCCGTTCTGCGCGGCGACGAATCCGAGATCGAATCGTTCCTCCGGGAGGAACGTGCTGAGAGCGCCGGTTCCATCGCCGCGATCCACTACTTCGACGCGAACGATCGAACCGTGATCGGGAGCAGCGAGGACGGCGTCTCGACGAGCGCGTACGCGGATGCGTCCGTCGAGTGGGTGACCGAGGGGATCGCGACCGACGAGGCGGGACACGTGACCGTGACCCATCCCTACCACGATCCGGTGGCCGACGTGCCGGCGGTCGCGTTCGTCAGTTCGGTTCCGGACGACCCCGATCGAGTGATCGTGGTCGTCGTCGACCTCGAAACGCAGACGAACCAACTGGAGCGACCGTCCGTCTCGGAGGGAGCGTTCACCCACGTTGTCGACTCCCGGGGAACTGTCGTCATGAGCCACGACAAGGGGGACATCAACACCCAGAATATGGGGGGCGACGCCGAGCTCTCGGTCGAGTCGATGGCGGTCAAACGCGGCATCCGCGGTGAGACGGGCTACCTCGAGATGGAGATGGACGCCCACGGCATGATGGCCATGGGATACGCTCCGATCCCGGAGACCAACTGGGTCGTCATGACGCACATCCCCGCCGAAGCGGCGTACGCGCTCCAGGACGATATCACGCAGTCGGTGCTCGCGCTGGTGGCGTTCTCGCTGCTCGGGCTCGGGCTCATCGGTGCGATCGTCGGACGCAACACGTCCCGATCGATCGGCCGGCTGGTCGAACAGACCGAAAAGCTCGAAGACGGCGATCTCGACGCCGAACTCGAGACCAGTCGATCGGACGAGATCGGCCGGCTCTACGACGCGTTCGACAGCATGCGCGTCTCGCTGCGCGAGCAGATCGAGGAGGTCGAACGGGCGCGCCAGCGGGCCGAGCAGGCTCGGGACGAGACGACCCGTCTGAACCGTCACTTAGAGCAGAAGGCCGACGAGTACAGAACCGTGATGCGCGAGTGCGCCGAGGGCGATCTCACCCGTCGGCTGGACCCCGAAAGCGAGAGCGAGGCGATGTCGGACATCGCCGTCGAGTTCAACGAGATGATCGCCGAACTCGAGGAAACCACCGAGCAGCTCTCGCAGTTCGCGACCGCCGTCGCGGCGGCGAGCGAGGAAGTGACCGCCGGTACGGAGGAAGTCCACAGCGCGAGCGAGCAGGTCGCGGGATCCATCCAGGAGATCGCCGACGGCGCCGAGCGCCAGAACGAGAACCTGCAGACGATCGACGCCGAGATGGACGGGTTGTCGACGACGACCGAAGAGATCGCTTCCTCCTCGAACGAGGTCGCGACCCTCGCCAGGCGAACCGCCGAGACGGGCCGAACGGGTCGAGAGACCGCACAGAACGCCATCGAGGGGATGGGAGATATTTCGGACGAATCGGAGCGGGCCGTCGCGGAGATCGAGCGGCTCGAAACCGAGATCGAACAGATCGACGAGCTCGTCGAGAGTATCGGCGAGGTGGCCGAGCAGACGAACATGCTGGCGCTGAACGCCAACATCGAGGCCAGCCGCTCGGCCAACTCGGGCGAAGGGTTCTCCGCCGTCGCAAGCGAGGTCAAAGAACTCGCCGAAGAGACCAAAGTGACCGCCGAGGACATCGAGAACCGCATCGAGGCGATCAAGACCCAGACCGGACGCACGGCAGAAGGGGTACAGCGAACCAGCCAGCAGATCGCCGACCACCGCGAGGCGGTCGCGGAGGCGGTCGAGGCGCTTGAGGAAATCGCGAGGTACGCGGCCGAAACGAACGACGGCGTACAGGAGATCTCGGCCGCGACCGAACAGCAGGCGGCGTCGACGCAGGAAGTCGTCTCCATGATCGACGAGGTTTCGACCATCTCCAGGGAGACCACGAACGAGGCCGAGACCGTCGCCGCCGCCGGGGAGGAGCAGACGACCGCCCTCACCGAGATCACCCACTCGGCCAACACCCTCTCACAGCAGGCGTCGGAGCTGTCGTCGAAGCTCGACGAGTTCGAGACGGACGCGGACATCGACCTGGACCGATCGTTCTCCGCGGACACGATCGACGTCCGCGACGAGGGATCGGCGTTCGACGACCTGTTGCAGGATCGCAACGCGACCGAGGGCGACGAGTCGAACGCGGATACCGACGACCGACCCGCGCAGTCCGAATCCGGCGCCGACCGCGACGACGTGTTCACCTTCGTCGACTCGACCGAGGCGGACGACATCCCGGTCGACGACTCGGATCAGAAAACCGAGCGCTAACGCGCACCGAAACGATTTTCGGTGCCCTCGGTTCGATTCGAACGTGTCCGGTCGGCGAGCCCGGTCGAGCGATCGGCGAGCGAAAATCGGGGATCGGCGAATCCGGATCGAGCGATCGGCGACGTCGAGAGCGCTCGGGCGTAGCGAGGGAGGCCGCGTGGCCCGCGGGTGACTGTTTCCGATGATTCACAGCAGCGCGGACAGCGCGAGTGCGATCCCGAGCGCGACCGCGAGGTAATCGAGCGGACCGAACCACAGTGCCGGGAGGGTCGGGTTCCACGCGAAACACCGCGCCTGCAGCGCGAGCGCGAGCCGATCGGCGCGATCGAACGCTCGCGAGAGCCCGATCGCGCCGATCGTTCCGGCCCGATCGACGGCGCTTCGCTCGGTTCCGAGCCGCGCGGCCATCGCATCTCGGATCGTCCGGAAGTCGGCCCGGAGAACGGGGAGGAATCGGAAGACGAGCGCGACGCCGACGCCGAGGACCTGGCCGGGCTTGCCGGGGATCGTCCGCTGAATCGCGGCGCGGGAGTCGCGAACCGGCGTCGATCGCACGTAGGCGGCGCTGACGAGTAACACCAGCAGAACGCGATACCCGGCGCGGGCGGACGCGAGGCCGGCGTCGACGTCGATCCACGGCGAGC
Source organism: Halosolutus gelatinilyticus (assembly GCF_023028105.1). Taxonomy (NCBI): domain Archaea; kingdom Methanobacteriati; phylum Methanobacteriota; class Halobacteria; order Halobacteriales; family Natrialbaceae; genus Halosolutus; species Halosolutus gelatinilyticus. The sequence continues at coordinate 438,757 of NZ_CP095491.1, read as the reverse complement.
CGAGCGTCGCAGCCGAGAGCAGCGGCGCGATCGCGACGACGACGAGCGCGAACCGGTACGCGACGAGCGTCCGCCACACCGGCAGCCGCGCGGCCGCGAGGAAGACCGCGGCCACGGCGGAGAGGGCGACCAGCGCCCGCGGAGACGTGTGCGCCAGCGCGGTCGCGGCGAACCCGATCTGGACCGCGAGCTTTGATCGGGGGTCGAGGCGGTGAGCGATCGTCTCGTCGTGCTCGTACGCTATCATCGTCACTCGGGAGGACGGCGGGCGCGGGGAATCCGAACCGAAAGGTCGCCGAGCCGATCGAGCGCCGCGGCCGGCGGGTCGTCGACCGCGACGCGGCCGTCCCGCATGGCGATCACCCGATCGGCGAGCGGGAGGACGTCGCGGAGATCGTGGGTCGCGAGCAGGATCCCGGTACCGTCGGCCGAGAGCGCTTCGAGTCGGTCGAGCACCGACCGTCGAGCCGGTTCGTCGAGGCCGGTGAACGGTTCGTCGAGGACGAGGTGGGCCGGCTCCATCGCGAGCGCGCCGGCGATCGCGACGCGGGACTGCTCGCCGCCCGAGAGCCCGTCGATTCGATCCGTCTCGCGGCCGGTCATCTCGACCGCGTCGAGCGCCGACGCGACCCGGCGATCGATCTCCGCGCGCGGGAGGCCGAGGTTCTCCGGGCCGAAGGCCACGTCGGCGCCGACAGCCGCCGCGACGAACTGATCGCGGGGGTGCTGGAAGACCATTCCGACGCTCGATCGGGCGCCGACGAGGTCGTCTCGAACGGGCGTCCCGTCGACGCGGACCGTCCCCGAATCGGGTTCGAGGAGGCCGTTGCAGTGGCGGAGCAGCGTCGTCTTGCCGGAGCCGTTCGCGCCGGCGAGCAGGACGAACTCGCCGTCCTCGATCGAGAGCGAGACGTCGTCGAGGACGGTGACGCCGTCGAACGCGAAGGTGACGGACTCGAACTCGATCATTCCGACGTGACGATCGTGAGCCGCGCGTTCATGGCGGCGTGATCCGCACGCTTCGAACGATGGCGATCGCGGCGACCAGTTTGAGGAGATCGGCCGGGACGAAGGGGATCGCGACGGCCAGGGCCGCCTCGACGACGCTCAGGTGCGCGAGCCAAGCGTACCAGGCCGTTCCGCCCGCGTAAATCAGGACGAGCCCGGCGAACAAACTCCCCGCGACGATCGGAACCGGAACGGCGGCCGGATCTCGGGGCGAGAGCCGCCGGTGGACCAAAAAGCCGATCACCAGCGCGGCGATCGGGAACGACCAGAGGAAGCCCGCGGTCGGCTCCGAGAGCAGCACGCCGGGACCGCCGGTGAGGCCGGAAAACACCGGCGCGCCCACCGCGCCGGCGGCGAGGTAGAGCACCATCGAGATCGCTCCCCAGAGGGGACCGAGATACAGCCCGGCGAGGAAGACGACGAGGACCTGTAACGTTATACTGGCGGCCGGAGAGAGCGGGTACGGGATCGTTACGACGACGGCGGCGCCCATCAGCGCCGCGAGAAGCGCGGCCCGCGCGATCGATTTGACGGTCTCGCCGCCCACCAAGTCGACCTCGGATCGTTCGGTTTCCATGCTCTCGCTTCTCCCGTTCGGGCAGTTCAACACTTCGGTTTCCGGGCCGAACGCCGGTCTCCGCACCGATCCGGTTCTGTCCGGCGATCGCGCTCGGCGCGACCGAAACAGACGGCTACCTGTCGCCGGGGATGACGGTGTCGACGGGACGGCGGCGGGAGCCGGTCCTCGCCGAAATCGACCCCTATACCGAGGTTTTCGTCCTTCGCGACGGGGCGTTCTCGGCCATAATGGTCGATTTGTGTCCGCCGACCAACCGAAACGGACGGGCGGCTTATGCTCGCGTTCCGCGGCGCACTGCGGGAGGAATGGGATCGATTAGCACGAGCGGCGAATCCGGGGGGAACCGACCGACGATATCCAGAGGGCGATCGCGGCGTCGCGCGGGACGATGCCGGCGGGCCAAGACGTCGAGTTCTCGATCGAATCGCGTCATCGCCGCCGGGGAGCCCGTCGAATGAGATCGACGAGCGCCGCGGCGACGGTCGTCATCGTCGCCGCACTGGTGACGAGCGTCGTCGCCCTGCCGCTTCTCGGCGGCGGGTTCGGGGGGACCGACGGGGTGACGGCGGCCGACGACGGGGAGGCACAACAGACTGTCGCGCCCACGCCCGGAGCCGAGTTCGATCTGGTCGACATGGACGCGACGAGCGCGGCGACGGGAACCGCTGCGCTCCAGCAGGACCAGGAGGCGGCGATCGAAGAGGGCGTCGAGGAGGGCGTCGAACTCGTCCAGTCGCAGGGCGTCGAGGTGACCCAGGAGCAGCGCGCGGCGGCGATCGAGGGGGCGCTCGAGTCGGTCGCCCAGCACCAGGAGGCCTCCGTCGAACAGGTTCAGCAGGCGACCGCAGGGGCGGTTCACGGCGCGTTGATCCAGGAACAGCGCGTGGAAGCCGAACAGGTGCAGTACGCGGTCGGCGGGGCGACCGACGGTGCGCTCTCCCAGCATCAGACGGTCGAGGCCGAACAGATGCAGAGCGCGACGTGGGGCGCGACCCACGGCGCGATCGCGCAGATCGAACAGACCCAGCGCGTCGAGGTCGAACAGATACAGGTCGCGACCCGCGGAGCGGCGGCGGGAGCCGCGAGCGAGGCCGGCGCCAGGGACGTCCGGCAACAGCCGAAGATCCAGGAGGCGGCGCAGGGAGCGGCCTACGGCGTGATCGAGCAGTACCAGAAGATCACGGTCGAGCAGCGCCAGCGGGTCTCCCTGGAGCACGTGCAACACGCGGCCGCCGGCGCGTCCGCCGGCGCGCTCGAGGGGAGTACCAGGGCCGCCCTCGAGCAGGAGCAGCGCGTCGAGGTCGAGCAGTACCAGCGGGTGACGATCAAGCAGATACAGAAGGCGGCCATGGGCGCGGCCGCCGGCGCGATCGTCCAGGAGCAGGAGGTCTCGGTCGAGCAGACGCAGGCCGCCGCGCGCGGTGCCGGAGCCGGGCCGCTGAAGCAGATCCAGCGGGTTCGCGTCGAGCAGATCCAGCGGATCTCGATCACGCAGATCCAGGAAGCCTGCTTCGGCGCGGCGAAGGGGTCGATCTCCCAGAGTCAGGAGGCCTCCGTCGAGCAGATCCAGGCCGCGGCCGACGGCGCGTCCCAGGGGGTCGTCCAACAACAGCTGGTGTCGATCGCACAGGTCCAGTCCGCCGCGGTCGGCGCCGCGGAAGGCGCGACCGTGGCGGCGATCCAGCAGCAGATCGTCGAGGTCGAACAGATCCAGGCCGCGGCCTTCGGCGCGGGCCAGGGGACAGTGATCCAGACGCAGGTCCTCGACGTCACGCAGGTGCAGAACCTCGCCCAGGGGGCCGCCGCCGGCGTGCTCGTCCAGCACCAGGAGGTGACGATCGAACAGCTCCAGATCGCCGCGATCGGGGCGTGTCAGGAGACTGCGCGGTCGGTCCAGTACCAGCGCATCAGCGTCACGCAACTCCAGCAGCTGAGCCAGGAAACGGCCTCCGATACGGCGGCCTTCGCCGCCGAGGAGGGGACGGACGATCCGAGTCAGATCCAGCAATTCGCCGCACGAGACGCCGAAGAGGGAGTCGAAGAGATCGACGAAATCGAAGGAACCGCGTCGACGAGCGTCGTGGACCAGGAGAGCGACGGCGATCGCGTCGTCGTCGACGCCGTCAACCTCTCGGAGGGCGGCTTCGTCGCCGTCTACGACGGCACCGATCTCGACCCTGAGTCCGTCCTCGGCGTCTCGGATTACCTCGACCCCGGCGAGCACGAGGGCGTCGAGATCGAACTCGACGAACCGATCGAATCGGATCAGCCGATCGTCGCGGCCGCCCACACCGACACGAACGGCGACCGGGAGTTCGACTACGCCGACAGCGACGGCGAGGACGATCCGCCGTACGTGGCTCCGGGTGGCGCGCCGGTGCTCGACACGGCCCTCCTCGAAGTCGACGGCGCCGACGACGCGAACGAGACGATCGACGACGAACCGATCGGAAACGAGACGGACGAGAACGAGACGGACGAGAACGAGACGGACGAGAACGAGACCGCCGAGACCGACACCGTCGAGGCGACGCTCTCGGTCGCGGATCAGGAGGGGACCGGCGAGAACCTGACGATCGACGACGCGAACGCGTCCGTCGAGTACGCGATCGCCGCCGAATACGACGGCGAGCGGACCGAGAGCGAGTTCTTCGAGGAGAACGAGGCGGTCGAGAACGAGACGATCGATCTCGAGCCGCCGATCGAAGAGAACGCGACGGTCGACGTCTCGCTCGTCGATTCCGACGGCGTCGAACTCGAGAACGAAACCATCGAGTACGCGATCAGAAACGAAACGGCCGGAAACGAAACGACCGAAGACGTAACCGACGGCGACGAACCGATCGGAAACGAGACTGACGACAACGAAACCGCCGACCCGTTTCAGGTCGAGTCCCTCGACTGTTCGAACGCGGCGGTGTCCGGGACGTTCGAGGAGGGTGACGTGATCGGCGTCACGACCGCGTTCTACGAGTCTGGCGCCGACGGCCCCGTCGAGGAGGAGTACGAGATCACCGTCGGCGAGGACGTCGCGGCGCCGTTCGACGGGACGATCGCCTACGAACCCGGCGACGAGTTTAGCGTCACCGAGACGGAAGACGGCGCGACCGTGACGCTTCCGGACGGCGACTTCGGCGTCGCGATCGTCGGCTTCACCTCTCCCGAGGCGGCGCCCGGCGAGGTCGACTACCCCAACCCGGACGAGCAGGAGTGTCTCCTCGAGGTTCGGCCGGAACTCCCGTCGATAGCCGTCGCCGACGCGGTCCCGATCGAGGGCGATCCGTCGGGCGCGATCGAGGTGACCTTCGAGTACGAGAACCCGAACGACGCCGCGATGCTCGTCGAAAGCGCGTTCGTCGAGGGAACGACCCCGAACGAGCCGGTCGAGAACCTCGAACCCGGAACGGACACGTTTACCGTCGAATGGACGCCCGACGACGACGCCGAGCGCCTCGTCTGGGAGGTCGATCCGACCGCGTACGATTACGAGGAGGTGCTCGTCGCAGAGACCGATACCGCCGGCGAGATCGATCCGACCGAGCCCGCCGAGTTCGCCGTCGAGATCCTCGGGACGAACGATCCCGTCGAGCAGGGGGAACCGCTCGAAGTGGAAGCGGCCGTCGAGAACGTGGGCGGGGAGGAGGGGACGCAGGACGTCGAACTCGACGTCGGCGGCGTCATAACCGATTCGAGTTCGCTTTCGCTCGAACCGGGGGCGACCGAGACGGTCTCGTTCGCGGTCGAGACGACTGACGTTCCCCCCGGCCAGTACGCGGCCACGATCTCGAGCGAGGACGCCGACGCCGAGACGATCGTCGTGATCACCGAGCCGTCGGAGATCGACGGCGAGGACGGCGCTCCGTCCGACGGGCCGCCGGACGACGAACCGCCCGAGGATGATCCGTTCGATGACGTGCCGCCGGACAACGAATCACCCGATAACGATCCGTTCGACGAGCCCTTCGGTGCGCTCTGGTTCCGCGGCGCGTAGGCCTCACTTCGGCGTCTCGTCCCCCGCGGATCCAGTGCCCCCGATCAGTGCTGGTGGCCGGTCGCTTCGCCGAAGGTGACGCCGAAGCGTTCTTCGAACAGGTCCATCACGCGGGACTCCTGGGCTTCCAGGTCGTCGTCCCCCGCCTCGCCGTGGTGGACGAGGTGGTGCGCGCGGCTGGCGAACGACAGCAGCAGGACGTCCGCGACGGTTTCGGCGCCGTTCTGGTCGCCCTCGGCGACGAGTTCGACGAGTCCGGTCGGAACCGTTACGTCGTCGGTCGAGCCGTCGTCGGCCGTGATCGAGAAGGTCGTCGTGTCAACTTCGTCTGTCATACCTCTACGGTCGGGAACCGTACCTAAAGGTGCTGTGGCTTGCGGCGGCCGTTCCCGGGGCCGTCTCGTGCGCCCCGTGCGTTTTTGCCCTCCGGCGGTGAAGCCGAGGACATGCCGTCCGTCGAACTCGAGGAGGAGACGATCGAGCGGTTGGATGCACTGCGCGTCGACGACGAGTCCTACGACGAACTCGTCAACGAACTCATCAACATCTACGAGAGCAGCGAGTTCACGCTGTTTCACGCCGGCGACTGAGAAGCTGCGCCCAGAGCCCTACTCGACCGATTCTCCCGTGTCGCGGTCGAGTCCGGTTAGCGTTCGCCGTCGGCCGCGACCTCGCGCACCGACTCCCACCGACCGTTCGATTCCAGGTGCGATTGTAGCCGATCGGCGTACTCCTGGGTGAGTTGCTCGGCCGCTTCGCGCTGTTCGGCGTGGGAGTCGCCGCCACCGCCGCCGAGTCCGAGTGCGCCCTTGACCGAGTCGAAGAATCCGCCCGAGGCGCCCGAACTCGATCCGCCGGATCCGGCCTGGCCTCCCATCGCGCCCATCTGCGACTGGATGTTGTCGAGTTCCGGGAGGATCTGGTCGACTTTCTCGGTGTTGGCGACGATTCGCGCCCGATCGGGATCGTCCGCGTGTTCGATCTCGAACTCGGTGGCGGTCATGATCAGGCTCCACTGCTGGTTCGAAAACTTCGAACTCGCGATCCGCGAAGTGAACTCCCGATCGACGGTCATTCGGGCGCCGACGATCCGGTCTGTCCACGAATTGTCGCTCATGCCCGCCGATTGGAACGGTACCTGTATCAGGGTTTCCCTCGTCGCGGTCGGGGCGAACGCCCGCTCGTGGATCGACGATCGTCCCCGATCAGTCGAGTCGCTCCGACGTCTCCCGGTATCGTGCCGAGAGGTCGACGTACCGATCGGCCGTCGCCGCGAGTCGCGGGTCGTCGACCTCGGCTTTCGGTTCGGCGGGCGCGCCGGCGACCAGCGTCGACCGGGGGACGTCCGTTCCCTCGGCGACGACGCTGCCGGCGGCGACGACGGCGCCCTCCCCGACGTGCGCACCGTCGAGGACGACCGCGTTCATCCCGACCAGCGCGCGCTCGGCGACGGTCGCGTCGTGGACGATCGCGCCGTGACCGACCGTCGCGTGTGGTTTCAGTTCGGCATCCTCGTGGAGGACGGCGTTGTCCTGGACGTTCGCTCCCTCGCCGACGACGATCGTCCCGTGATCGCCGCGGAGGGTCGCGTTCGGCCAGACGCTCGCGTCGGCCTCGATCCGGACGTCGCCGATGACGACCGCGGCCGCGTCGACGTACGCGGAGTCGGCGACCTGCGGTTCCGTTCCGTCGAAGGATCGTCGCATGGATCGTTGCTGTCCCGGAATCGCCTTGAACCCAGCGGGTTCCGTCGCCGCACGCGCCTCGTCCGCCGGTATCAAATCTAGTGACAATCACGGATACCAACACACCTTGGCATCAACCATATTATCCCGGAGGTGAAACCGCCGTGGTGCAGCGGGTGTTCGACGCGGTCGGTCGAGGAGAACCCGCTGAGCCGTCGATTCAGGCACCCCCGAATCGCAGACCGGATTCGGTTCCCCCTTCGTTCTCTCTCGGACGGAGCGTTCGATCAGCGGTCAGGAATCCTCGTCGGGCAGTCGGCGGGAGAGTCGATCGAATCGCTCCTGCGCCCGCTCTCGGCGACCGCGCTCTTCGTCGGGGCGATAGGTCAGCTCGCGGAGGACGCCGTCCTCGATCGAGACCGCGAACACCGCTCCCTCGTGCCGGCCGGCCTCGGGCAAGGCGGCGACGGAGACGGCGAGGTCGTCGACGGTCGTTCCCTCGGCTTCGAGGAGGAGCACCGCCGTCCGGCCGTCGACGATGCGATCGACGACCGCGGTATCGATTTCGCTCATGGTGTAAGCGGCCGAGCCCCAGGGATATCAATCGTCGGCCGGCCGGCCGACGGATCGGCGGCTCCGATCGTCGGGATCGCGGGCGCGGTCGACGGTGCGGCGATCGGATCGACTCGATCCCCGCTCGATCCGATTCGATCACGACCGGACTCGTCGCGTTTCGCTTCGAGCAGGGCGCGCGCGTCCGTCGGTGCATCTCGATCGGTCGTCACGGACGCGGTTTCGCCGTCCGTCGCGACGACGATGTCTCCGTGGACGCCGGTCCAGTAGGTCTCGACGCCTCGATCGGCGAACGACTCGAGCACCTCGTCGTGCGGGTGGCCGTACCGGGAGTCTGCCGCGCTCGAGACGATCGCGATCTCGGGATCGACGGCGGCGAGGAATCGATCGTGCGAGGACGTGGACGAACCGTGGTGACCCGCCTGATAGACGTCGGCCGCGAGGTCGTCCTCGCGGTCCCGAACGAGTCGCTGTTCCGCGTCGCGTCCGGCGTCGCCGGTCGTCAGGTACGCGAACTCGCCGAACGTGATCCGGAGCGCGACGCTAGCATCGTCGATATCGCCCCCGCGATCGGCTCCCTCCGCGGGCGGGTTCAACACGGCGGCGGTGACCGCCTCGTCCGCGATCGGCAGTTCGTCGCCGTCGGCGACCTCGAACAGCGCGACGTCGTGGGCCTCGATGGCGTCGAGGTAGCGCTCGTAGGTCGCGCTCGTGTGGGCGACCCCGGGGTCGTAGGCCGCGCCGACGCCGTCGCCGCGTTCTTCGAAGTGCTCGATGACGGCCGTGTGACCGCCGATGTGGTCGGCGTGGGCGTGGGTCGCGATCAGGTGGTCGATGCGATCGACGCCGCGGTCCTCCAGGGCGGCGATGACGGACTCGCCGTCGTCGCGCCAGTCGCCGGTATCGATCAGGACCGTCTCTCCGTCCGGGGTGGTCAGCAGCGTCGCGTCGGCCTGGCCGACGTCGATGTGGTGGATCTCCAGTTCGCCGTCCGGGGTGCTGCCGGGATCGTCGGGGTTCCGACGGTCGTCGTCGTCGGGGCCGATGCCCGCGTCGAATCCGGTGGTACAACCCGCGATCAGGAGCAGCCCAGCGACGGAGAGAACCGCCAGCCCTCGGCGCATACGCTGTCGAAGCCATCGGCGAATATGTGGGTTGTGACTGGTTCACAGGAGGTCGTCTCAGAATAAAACCGCGTAACTGATGGGCGATTCGGAACCGATCGCCGTCGTCCGGCGGCCGATCGCACCCTCTTGCGACGGTTCTACAAGGCGCCGCCGTCGATCGACATCTCCGCGTGCAGGTCCGGCTTCACCGCGTCGTGGACCTTACAGAGTTCGTTCGCTCGCTCGATGATCCGCTCGCCGGTTTCGTCGTCGAACTCGGCCTCGGCGCGGATGTCGAACGCGATCGATTCGAGTTTGTCGTCGTCGTTGAGTTCGCCCGTCGCGCCGATCTCGACGCGTCCGAGGTCGTCGACGCCGCGCTGCTGGCCGCCGACGCGCAGCGCCGGCACGTAGCAGGACGCGTACGCGGCGAGCAGCGCTTCGAGCGTGTCCGGCGCGTCCTCGCCGGTGGCGTCGATCGTCGTCTCGAAGTCGCGGATCTCGTTCGTCGAACTGAATCCCTCCTCGGAGATGGTGGTGACTTCCTTCGCCATAGCACTCGTGACGTCGACAGCCGTCGCTGTAAACGTTGCTCTCGAAACCGAGGCGATTCTAGCGGAGAACCGTGCTCAGATACAGGCACCGCCTCTCGGTCCCTCCAGCGCAGGACTAGATGCGAAAAACTCGAGGGTTCGTCCGCCGATCGACGCGAATCGTACGGGATATTCCTAGGCGTCGAGATCGTACGGCTCGTCGGCTTCCAACGTCACTACCTCGGCGTCGCTGCCGGTCGCGGCGACCTCGCGCTCGAAGTCCTCGGAGTCCTGCTCGATCGGCGGGAAGGTGTCGTAGTGCTGTGGGAACGCGTAGTCGACGTCGAGCCAGTCGACCGCGATGGCGGCCTGCTGGGGTCCCATGGTGAAGTGGTCGCCAATCGGGACGGCGGCCGCGTCGGGCTCGAGGTGGGGCCCGATGACGTCGCGCATCTCGGTCATCAGCGCGGTGTCGCCGGCGTGGTAGAACGTCGCCGAGTCTTCTCGCGGGCTCCGCCCGCTCGAACTGTCCGCGGAACTCCGTTCCGCGCCGTCCTCGTCGGCGACCTGCGTCGGCTTCGTATCGGAGACGACGAACCCCGCGGGAACGCCGGCGTCGACGTCGTACTCGGTCATGATTCCGTTCGTGTGATCGGCACGAACCATGGTGACGAACGCGTCGCCGCACTCGACGGTCCCGCCGAGGTTCATCCCCATGCCGCCGACGGCGTCCTCGAAGCCGAACTCCTCCTGGCAGTAGGAGACGAGTTCCGGCGTGGCGACCAGGGTCGCGTCCGAAAACTCGCCGGCGTGGGCGATGTGGTCGGCGTGGCCGTGGGTCAACAGCACGTAATCCGGCGCGTCGACGGCCGACGGCTCCAGGTCGGTCTTCGGATTGTCGAAGAACGGATCGATCAACAGGTCCGTCTCGCCGACGGTGACGTGCCACGTCGAGTGGCCGTGCCAGGTGACTTGCATAGCGTTCGAACCGTTGGGCGCAGGCGAACTTAAAAATGGGCGGGAGCCCGTCGAACGCCGGAATCCGGCGGCCGTCCGGCGATCGATCGCGCGGCGCGATCGGCTCGAACGATCACCAACGTTTATACGCCGCGTATCGCAACGATATCAAGCCGCACGCGGATCCTGACACACCACGCATGCGGTCGGTCGCGCACCCCGCGACCGGAAATAAGAGCGAGGCGTCGAGCAGGTCGGTCCGCCGCAGCGACCGTCTACTCGAACCTCCCGGTCGCTTGGCGATCGCGACGGAATCGGGGGGATCCGAGATTCCTCACGGTCGGCGCTCGCCGGCGATGCCACATCGTTTTTTACCCCGGGTTCGTACGACGACCATGCTCGCACTGACGCTCGATGAGTTCATGGTGGAGTTGAACGAGGGGTCGATCAAAAACGTCGGTCCGAAGAACAAGTCGGCGACGGTCAAACTGTTCGACGTCGAGTCGGCCGAAGCGCGCGAGTTCGGCGACAAACGCGTCAAACTCGTTTTCGCAGACGAGGACGACAACGAAATTCAGGTGTCGCTGTTCCCCGACGACGTCCGAAAACTCGTAGACGAGATCGAGGCGCTCGAGGAAGACTCCCCCGCGTTCGAGTAGCGTCAGTCGCCGTCGAATCCGGAGTGCCGATCGGTCGTTCGTTCTCGAGGACAATCCGACAACCGTTTTAGGGCGAAACTGCTTGGTCCGAGTAGATGGGTACCTGTATCATCTGCGGCACGCCCGTCGACGGCGAAATCTGCGGGAGTCACGAGGAGGACGTGGTGTTCGAATTCCACGGCTCTTCTCCCTCGCAGCTTACCCCCTCCCGGTACTACCGGGGGACCGTCGACGGTTATGCCGATTTCGGGGTCTTCGTCGACATCGGAGACCACGTTACTGGCCTGTTGCACAGAAGCGAACTCGACCAACGACTCGAAAGTCTCGACTGGGAGCCCGCCGACGACGTCTACGTCCAGGTGCTCGAGGTCCGGGACAACGGCAACGTCGATCTCGGCTGGTCGATCCGCCAGCGCGAACGCGAATTCCGCGGGAAACTGATCGACACGGGCGACGACGAGGTCCGTCCCGAAGCGTTCGAGGACGGCACCGAAGACGGGGCCGGAACCGGAACGGCGTCGGAACCGAACGACGCGCCCGCCGAGACGCACGAGGCAGGCGACCTTCAGGCGGCTGCCGACGACGCCGGAACGACCGGCCCGAACGCGTCCGACACCGTCTCGGGCGGCAGCGGCTCGGTCGCAACGGAGACCGCCGCCGCCTCGAAGCCTGCGGCCGACGACGCGACCGACGCCGAACCGGACGCCGAACCCGCGCTCAAGCGCACCACGATCGACGCGATCGGCAACCAGGTCGGCAGCGTCGTCCGCCTCGAGGGCGAGATCACGGGCGTTCGACAGACCTCCGGACCGACCGTCTTCGAACTGCGCGACGAGAGCGGTACCGTCGAGTGCGCCGCCTTCGAGGAGGCCGGCGTTCGCGCCTACCCGGCCGTCGAGGTCGACGACATCGTCGCCCTCGAGGGCGAGGTCGAACGCCACTACGGCGACCTGCAGATCGAAACCGAGTCGCTCGAGGTGCTCGACGGCGAGGACCGCGAAACCGTCGTCGACCGCCTCGAGAACGCGATCGAGCGCGAGGCCCGGCCGGCCGAGATCGAGTTGCTGGCCGACCACGACGCGGTGGGCGCCGTCGAGGACGACATCGCCGACGCCGCGACGACCATTCGGCGGGCCGTGATGGAAGCCCGTCCCGTCGTCGTCCGCCACGGCGCGACCGCCGACGGCTACGTCGCGGGCGCCGCGATCGAGCGCGCCGTCCTCCCGCTGATCCGGGAGAAGCACACCCGCGAGGACGCCGTGTACCACTACTTCGAGCGCCGGCCGCTCGACGGCCGCGTCTACGACATGGACGCCGCGACCAGCGACGTCACATCGATGCTCGAGGCCCGCGACCGTCACGGCGAACAGCTTCCGCTCGTCGTACTGGTCGACGCCGGCTCGACCGTCGAATCCGTCGACGGCTACGACCTGCTCTCGCTGTACGACGCCGAGTCGATCGTCATCGACGACAGCCGCGCCGACGAGGGAATCGTCGACGCGGTCTCCGCCGCCGTCGCCCCGTCGCTTGCCGACGTCGACGTCTCGGACGTCACGTCGACGGCTCTGGGGGCCAACGTCGCCGCGCACGTCAACGATGACGTCCGATCGGACCTCGAACACCTCCCCGCGGTCAGCTACTGGGAGGACGCGCCCGACGCGTACGTCGACCTCGCGACCGACGCGGGCTACGACGAGACGGCCGTCTCCGAACGCCGCGAAGCCGTCGCGCTCGAGGCCTACTACCAGTCCTACAAGGACAAGCGCGAACTCGTCATCGACCTGCTGTTCGGCGACGGTGAGGCCTCGCGGCCCCGAGACGGCGACCTCGCCGCCCACGTCTCCGAGCAGTTCCGGGCGAAACTCGAGACGGAACTCGAGACGGCCCGGGAGAACGCCACGGTCCGCGGCCGGGACGGCGTCACGGTCGCGCTGCTCGACACCGACGCCTTCACCCACCGGTACAACTTCCCGACGACGGTCCTGCTGCTCGACGAACTCCACCGGCGCGAACGCGATCGCGCCGAGCCCCCCGTCGTCACCCTCGGCGTCGGTGAGGACGAACTCCACGTCCGCACGACCGGCGCCGTGAACGTCCGCGACCTGGGCGAGTCGATCGCCGATCGCGTCCCCGACGCCGGCGTTCACGTCGTCGGCGGTGCGGACGGCCACGTCGAATTCCTGCCCGGCGAACGCGACGCAGTTCGTGAGGCCGCTATCGAGGCGCTCGTCGAAACGCTCGCGTAACACGCGCCCTTCTCCGTCGTCGATCCCTGATAAGCCACAGCACCCGCCGTCGCCTCTCGAGAGCCACGCCGTTTCGGCTCGTCCGACCCGCGATCGATCGAATGACAACACGTATTCGTTTCTAGCCGAATACAATCGGTATGGGAACGGCGGGATCGAACGATCGCAAACGCGACGATCCGCGGGCGCGGCTCCGCGAGAACGCGACCGGAATCGCGTCGATGCTCGTGACCGGGTTCTGGCTCGCGGCCATGTTCACCGGCCAGTCGTGGTGGCTCGCCGCGTTACTCGTGGGATACATCGTCGTCGTGCCGCTGGTCGCGCTGGTGTACGGCGACGAGGAGGATCGAAAGGAGTGGGTGGACGGGTGGACGAGCGATTCGAGTACCGACGCGGAGTCGAAGACCGACTCCGAGACGTCGATCGGAGCCGCCGCGGATTCGGAGAACGCCCGTGAGGCGCTCGAGACGCTTCGTGAACGGTACGCCGCGGGCGAACTGACGGACGAGCAGTTCGAGCGAAAACTCGAGCGACTGATCGAGACGGAGACGATCGAGGACGTCCAGGATCGCGCCCGGAATCGCGACGGGGAACGGGGAGCCGATCGCGATCGAAATTCGGATCGAAACCGCGACTACGAGTACGAACGCTGAAAGCGGGGTCGACGCGAGCTACCCGGCGGTTCGGCGCAGGTCGGTCGTCAGGCCGACACCGGCCTGGAATCGGCGCGGATCGAGTCGAACACGCGGGTCGCCCACTCGCGCGCGATCGCCGCGTCCGCGTCGACGAACACGCACATCGCCCCGGTTTCCTCGTCGTAGCCGCCGATCCCGACCCGATCGTCGAACAGCGCGAGGCCGTACGGGAGCGCGTCTCGAGCGCGGATGGTGACGGTTCCCTCGTCGATCGCCGCCTCGAGCGCGGCGTCGGAGTCGTTTCGGAGCGTCTCGACGGTGTCCGGGACGTAGACGAGTTCGACGGTGCGACCCGTAAAGAGCGGGTCGTCGGCCGCGTCGGCGCCGGGCGGAATCATGTGCGTCGTGTTGAACCCGCGGAACGTCTCGCTCTCGCGCAACAGCGACAGGAAGCGCTCGATCGGCGCGTACGGGTCGGCGGGCGTGGCGATCGTAACGGTCGCGTCGACGAACGGCTCGACCACGAACTCCTCGTGGTCCTCGCAGATGTACTCGAACAGCGGCTCGAGCCGGCGCGCCGTCCCCAGGTAGGTTTCGAACTTGCAGACGCCGTAGGCGATCGTCGCGCCGAACCCGGTCAACTGGTACCGGTTGTCGACGCGCTCGCCGTAGCCGTGTTCTTCGAGCCAGCGGACGAATCGGTGGCTGGTCGCCCGCGACACGTCCAGTCGCTCCTCGATCTCGCGCCGATCGAGCGGACCCGCGAGCAACGCCCGAAACAGCTCGCCGTGGCGGACGACGTCGAGCAGCTCTTCGGCGTCGGGAGCCGCGTCCGGGTCCCGGCGGTATCGGTCCCGTCCCAGGGAGAGTTCGTACTGGAACAGTTCGTCGAGGAGGTCCTGTGTCACGGCGCGCTCACCACGGCCCGGCGGACCGTTACTAGCCGTACACCGTTCGCCGGCTTAACCCTGTCTCACGCACTGAGACGGGTCTCAACACCGGATAATTCGCTCAGAAAATAAGTACAGGACGGCCGGCCGCCTGGGGTAAGCCATGGGAACGACGACCGATCCCGACCGAACCGACCGCGAACAAACCGACTCCGACCGAATCGACCCCGAACTGACCGAGGCGTTCGCCGACTCGATGCTCGAGCGAGCCGTCGGCGCGATGTCGCTGTTCGGAATCTCGATCGGCGATCGACTCGGCTACTACGACGCGCTGGCCGCGGCCGAGAGGCTCACCTCGGCCGAACTCGCGTCGACGACGGACACCCACGAGCGGTACGCGCGCGAGTGGCTCGAACACCAGACCGTCACCGGCGTCCTGACCGTCGAGAACCCGGACGCCGACGCGCCCGATCGGCGCTACGCGCTGCCGGAGAGTTACGCTCCCGTCCTCTGTGACGCCGAGAGTCTGTCGTACCTCGCGCCGCTCGCGAGCCTCCTCCCGACCGTCGCCGCGACGTTCGAGGACCTGCTCGAGGCGTTCAAAACCGGCGAGGGCGTCCCCTTCACGGCCTACGGCGACGCTTGCCACGAGGAGATCGCGGCGATGAACCGGCCCGCGTTCCTCGCCCAGCTCGGCCCGGAGTGGCTCGCGTCGATCCCCGACGTCGACGCGCGGCTCCGCGACGGCGGACGTGTCGCCGACATCGGCTGCGGCCACGGCTGGTCCGGGATCGGCGTCGCGGAACACTACCCCGAGGCGATCGTCGACGGCTACGACCTCGACGCCGCGTCGGTCGCGCGGGCGAACGAGAACGCCGCAGCCCGCGGCGTCGACGATCGGGTCACGGTCCACCACCGGGACGCGGGCGACCCGACGATCGAGGGCGACTACGACCTCGTGATGGCCCTCGAGTGCGTCCACGACGTCGCCGATCCGGTCAGCGTCCTCGAGACGATGGGGCGGCTGGCGGGCGACGACGGCGCCGTGCTGGTTGTCGACGAACGCGCGGGCGAGTCGTTCACGCCGGAAGGTAACGAGATCGAGCCGCTGATATACGGCTTCAGCGTGCTGCACTGTCTGCCGGTCGGCACGGCGGACGAACCCGCGACCGGCACCGGGACGGTGATGCGCCCGGACACGCTCTCGGAGTACGCGTCCGCAGCCGGATTCGATAGCGTCGAGGTGCTGCCGATCGAGAACCTCTTCTTCCGGTTCTACCGGCTCCACCGATGACCGCGAGCGCCCCCGAAGCCGACACTCCCTCCGACGCCGGCGCAACCCCGTCCACGCCCGACTCCGCAGGATCGCGCATCCCCTGGGGGTCGCCGACGGTCCGGGTCGTCCTGCTGAGCACGCTGCTGGCGCCGCTCGGGGTGCCGCTGGTCAGTCCGACGCTGCCCGTCGTCCGGGACGCGTTCGGCGTCTCCGACGCGACGGCTAGCCTGCTGATCAGCGCCTACTTCGTCGCAGGGATCGTCCTCTCGCCGTTCATCGGCGCGTTGGCCGATCGGCTCGGCCGGCGGCTCGTGCTCGGCACGAGCCTCGTCGTCTTCGGGCTCGCGGGCGGCGCGATCGTCTTCGCGCCCTCGTTCGCGGCGGTGCTGCTGGTCCGGGTCGTGCAGGGAACGGCCTCGGCGGGGATCTTCGTCGCGACGATCACGATCGTCGGCGAGACGTTCGAAGACACCCAGCGGAACGCGGTTCTGGGGGTCAACAACGCCGTGCTCTCCGTCGGCGCGGCGATTTTTCCCGTCGTCGGCGGCGCGCTCGTCGCGATCTCGTGGGACGCGCCGTACCTGCTGTACCTGCTCGCGATCCCGCTCGGGGCGGTCGCCTGGATCGTTCTGGACGAACCGGCGCGGTCCGACGCCGATCGGGACGCCGGGTCGACCGGCGGATCGACAGAGTCGACCGCGGACACCGACGGTTCCGTCACGCTCGACGCGGCCTACGTCCGGGGCGTGCTCGCGGCCGTCGGGACGACCGGCGTCGTGGCGATGTTCGTCGCGACGTTCGCCGCCGAACTGCTGCTGTTCGGGGCGATCCTGACAGCCGTGCCCTTCCTGCTGACCGCCTCGTACGGGCTCGCACCCGCGATCGTCGGCGGGATCCTGATGCTGGCCGAGGGCGTCTCGGTTGTCGTCTCCGCCGCGAACGGCCGCTTCGCGAGTCGCTTCTCGAATCCGACCATCGTCGCGACTGGCTTCGGCTGTCTGGCCGCCGGGCTGGCGATCGCGTGGCTCGCGCCGACGGTCGGCGGGATCACGGCGGGTTGTGCGATCATCGGCGCCGGAGTCGGCCTCGTGTTGCCCTCCGTCGACGCGGAGGTGAGCGACCTGGTCGCGAGTCGGTACCTGGCCGGCGCCCTGAGCCTCCGGAACAGTACGACGTTCCTCGGGCGAACGCTGGGTCCCGTCGCCTTCGCGGCGATCGCCGCGACGACGGGCTACGCGCCGCTGCTGCTCGCCAGCGCGGTCGCGGCGCTCGCCGTCGCCGGACTCGTCGCGGGATCGGGGTTCGTCGGCGCCCGCGACCCGATCGTCCCGCGACGCGCCTGATCGCCGCCTCACTCGTCTTCGGGCGCCTCGGCGGACTCCGCGGTGTCCCGCCGATCTCGCGCCAGCGCCGACGCGTCCGGCCAGGTGACGCTGCCGAGGAACGGGATGCCGATCCGCTCGGCCGATCGGGCGATCATGTGCGCGCCCGTCGGCACCGTCAGGAACAGAAAGAGGATGCCGACGAGCGCGGTCAGCCCCTCGCTGCCGGGGCCGAAGCGGACGAAGCCGGCGAGGAAGATCGCCGCCGTCCCGAGGGTCGTGGGCTTGCTCGTCGCGTGCATCCGGTTGTAGACGTTCGGCAGGCGGAGCAGGCCGATCGTGCCGACGGTCAGGAAGAAGACGCCGACGGCGATCAGCGCGACTTCGAGCCAGGCGTGCAGCACCTATATCACCTCTCCCTCGATGACGAACTTCGCGACCGCGACCGTGGCGATGAAGCCGATGATCGCGAGCACCAAACTGACGGTGACGAAGAGGCCGCGATCGGTCTGCAGGGCGTACAGGGTGGCGATCGCGACCACGTTCGTCGCGATGGCGTCGAGCGCCACGACCCGATCGGGGTTCGTCGGCCCCCGGATGACGCGGTAGCTACAGAGCACGCAGAGGGCGCTGACCAGTATCAGCGCCGCGCCGATCGTCGTTTCGAGAACCACCGGAGTCGCCTCACTCATCGTCGATACCTCGCCGTTCGGGCTCTCGACTCTTCGTTCTGTCTCCGTCGCGCGCGGCCCCGAGCTCTCCGCCGTCCGATTCGCCGTCGCTCCCGGCGGACTCCCGTCCGCCGCGCACCGCGTCGTGCTCCCCCCCGGAGACGACGATCTCCCGCGCCGGATCGCCGGGCGATCGCTCCTCGTCGAACACGGAGAGCGCGTAGTCCTCCCACGTCCGGATCGGGGCGACGATCGCCTCGGGGTCGCGGCCGTCGACCGCGTGGACGTACAGCGCGTTCGTCTCCTCGTCGTAGTCGAGCGTGACGGTTCCGGGCGTGATGGTGATGCTGTTGGCGATCGTCGTGATCGCGAGGTCGGTCTCGACCCGCAGCGGGACGAGGATCACCTCGGGTTCGATCGGCATGCCGGGCGAGAGCACTCGGTAGGCAACGTCGACGTTCGCCCGGACGATCTCCCATGAGAACGCCGCGAGGTAGAGGCCGACGTAGGGGAGCGCGCGAACGCCGCGGGAGAGATCGACCCGCTTGGCGTAGAGCCGGCGGAAGACGAACGCGACCGGCAGGCCGACGGCGAGGCCGAAGAGGAACTGGCCGACCAGCGCCGCCGGTTCGAGCGCGACGCCGCGGACGAAGATCCACAGGACGGCGAAACCGACGCCGGCGACGGGCCAGGCGCGCCACTTCACGCGTGTTCACCCCCGTTCCCAGTCGCACCCTCGAGCGCGCAATCTTCGGTCATCTCGCCCGGTTCGCAGGGGTCGACGGCCTCGACGTACCCGTCGGAATCGAGCGCGGCCTCCGCCGCCGCGTCGGCGAACTCGTAGACGGGTTCGAAGCCCACGCCGACGGCGACGATCGCCGCCGCGAGCGCGACCAGGACGGCGACCTGGACGGGATCGACCGCCGCCTCCTCGACCGCCTCCGTCCGCGCGCCCCAGAAACTCCGGTTCCAGGTTCGGGTCGCGTAGGCGATCGTCAGCAGCGAGCCGACGAGCAGGAGGACGAGCGCCGAGGACGCCTCCGCTTCGACCGCAGCGTCGAAGACGAGGAACTTGCCGAAGAAACCCGAAAGCGGCGGAATGCCGACCAGGGCGAGCGAGCCGACGAAGACGGCGATCGCCAGCGGCGGCGATCGGCCGGCGAGTCCGCCCAGGTCGTCGAAGCGACTCGTTCCGGTCGCCGATCTGACGGTGCCGACCGAGAGGAAGAGCAGCCCCTTCGCAAGCGAGTGGTTGAGCGCGTAGACGAGCGCGGCGAGGATCGCGGCCTGTCGGAGCTCCGAACTCGTCGTCGTCGCCGCGATCGCGACCGGCAGCGCGATGAAGCCGACCTGGCCGATGCTCGAGTAGGCGAACACGCCCTCCAACGACGACCGCCCGACGGCGCCGATACCGCCGACGAGGATGCTCGCGGCGGCCATGACGAACAGGGCGGCGCCGACGAGGACCAGCGGCGAGTCGCCCGCGACGCCGAGTTCGGTTCCCGGGACCGTCAGATCGACGCCGATCTGCGCGCCCGCGAAGACGGTGAAGGAGAGGCGGATGATCGCGTAGATACCGACCTTCTTCGTCGCGCCCGCGAGCAGCGCGGTGATCTGCGGCGGCGCGGCCCGGTAGGCAGTCGGAATCCAGAACTGGAAGGGGACGAGTCCGGCCTTGATCGCGAACACCGACAGGAGCAGTGCCAGCAGGCCGACGACCGGCGTCGGGTCGATCCCGTACGCCGCCGGCGCCGCGAGTCGGCGGGCGAGGTCGGCCATATTGAGCGTGCCGGTCGTCGCGTAGATGCCGCCGACGCCGAGCAGGAAGATCGCGCTGGCCAGCAGGTTGAGCGCCACGTACCAGAACGCAGCCCGCGTGTGCTGCGGACCGCCGTAGTAAGCCACGAAGATGTAACTGGCCATCAGCATCACCTCGAACCAGACGAACAGATTGAACAGGTCCCCGGTGAGAAACGCGCCGGTGACGCCCAGCGCCAGGAAGTGAAACAACGGGAAGTAGTAGCTGCGCCGATCGAGTTCGGGCAGCACTCGAACCGAGAAGACCAGCGACGCGATCCCGATGACGGCGACCATCGTCAGCATGAACGCCGACAGGCCGTCGACGACGAGCGTGATGCCGAACGGCGCCGGCAGGTCCCCGACCTGGTAGGTCGCGACTCCCGGCGCGTTCGGCGCGAGGACGACGTACCAGTCGATCGCCGCGACGGCGAGGGCGTAACCGACGCCGCCTGCGAGGCTGACGATCGCTCGCGCCCGCGGCCGATCGCCGACGAGCAAGGTTCCGACCGCGACGACGAGGACGATCAGCATCGGCGCGATGACGAGCGATTCCGTGGCCGGGCCGGCCGGTTGCGCGGCGATCGCGGCGTCCGACGGTACCGTCGCCGCCATCGTCGCGTCCGGCGTCGTCATTCCCGATCACCCAACTCAGTTACGTCGAGCGTGTCGTGTTCCTCGTACACCCGGTAGGAGAGCACGAGTGCGAACGCGGTCATCCCGAAGCCGATGACGATCGCGGTCAGGACGAGCGCCTGGACCACCGGATCGGCGGTTTCGGGAACGTGATCGGCGTGCCCGGCCAACACCGGCACCGAGTCGGCGGTGCCGGATGTGATACCCCCCATCGCCAGCAGGTAGACGTTCGCGGCCTGGCTGACGATCGCCAGGCCCCAGACGACGCGGATGAGATCCCGCTGCAGGAGCAGGAACGTCCCGAGCGCGAACATCGCGCCGACCGCGACGGCGAGGCCGAACGCCGTCATTCGGCGCCCACCACCGAGAGGATCGTCAGCACGCCGCCGACGACGACGCAGTAGACGCCGAAGTCGAACGCGATCGCGCTCGCCAGTTCGACGTGGTGGTAGATCGGCACCCCCTCGAACTCCTCGTACGTCTGCGTGAGGAAGGGCAGATCGAACGCGAGCGGGACGAGCCCGCTGCCGACGGCGATCGCGAGTCCGACCGTGAACACGCGGCGGTACGCCGAGACGACCCGATCGCGCGAGGGTTCTTTTCCGGCTTCGACGTCGCGCCCGAGGACGCCCCGCTCCAGGAAGTCGAGCCCGAAGGCCATGTAGACGATCGCGAACGCGGTCGTCGTCAGGACGCCGGCGATGAAGCCGCCGCCGGGGAGGTTGTGGCCCTCCACGAACAGCGCGATCGAGACGACGAGGATGATCGGGACGACCACGCGGGCGGTCGTTCGCATGATGACCGTGGTCACTGGTTCCCACCTCCGGACCGCATCACCACCAAGGTGATGATAGAGAGCGCGGCGAGCGCGATTACGGTGAGTTCGCCGAGCGTGTCGAACCCGCGGAAGTCGACGAGGACCACGTTGACGACGTTCGTCCCGCCGCCCTGTGGCACGGCCCACTCCGTGTACGTCCGAGCGATGTACGTGCTCCCGTCGGGGCGCGCGTCGGTCGTGAGGACGACCGTGACGAACGCGGTGGCGCCGACGATCAGCGAGAGGGCGGCGTCGCGGGCGACCTTTCCGATGCCGACCTCGTAGTACTCGGGGATCTCCTCGATCACGAGCAGGAAGATCAGGAGCACGAGCGTCTCGACGACCAGCTGGGTCAGCGCGAGGTCGGGCGCGCTCGCGAGGATGTAGAAGATCGCGACCATGAAGCCGAGGATCGAGAGGGTGAGGACGCCGGCGATGTGCGACGACGAGAGCACGACCGCGATCCCGGCGGCGATCGCGACGACGAGGACGAGCGCGGCGGCGGGCGGCGCGTCCAGGCCGAGGTCGGTCGGGAAGACCGCGGTCGTGGCGGCGAACCCGGCGAGCGCGAGCGCGCAGGTCGCGCCGAGCGTCCACGTCGCGTACGTTCGGAGGTGGCCGTTGTGGACCCGCGAGCCGAGCCGCGCGCCGCCGTCCGTCAAGGAGTCTACGATCGCGTCGTACCACCAGTTCGCGCCGATCGGCGGAACCGCGCGCGGAACCGCCCGGATCCCGTCGTGGATGCGATCGTAGAACGGGTACGCGGCGACCCCGACGCCGATCGCGACGGCGCTCATGCCGACTGCGGGGGAGTAGGAGGTGGGAATCTCGACGTGCATCTCGGGCGGATCGATCGCGGTCGCGTCGAGGGCCGACTGGACGATCGCGCGGACCGCCAGGTCGGGGTCGACGCTGACGACGGCGGTGAGCGCGGCCAGGATCGCCGGCGGGACAAGCATCGTGAGCGGCGCGTGGTGGACGTGGCCCAGCTCGTCGGGTCGATCGCCGAAGAAGAGCGCGATAAAGCGCAGCGAGTACAGCACCGTGAAGATGCTCGCGAAAACGGCGACGGCGGGGTAGAGCCACGCGAGGGCGCCGATATCGTGGTGGTGGCCGACCTCGACCGCCGCCTCGAACAGCAGTTCCTTGGAGTAGAAGCCGCTGAAGGGCGGGATGCCGGCCATGCTGAGCCCGACGACGACGGTGATCGCCGCCGTCACCGGGAGGTCGTGCCGGAGGCCGCCGAGGTCGGCGATCCGACGCGTGCCCGCTTCGTGAGCGATAATTCCGGCCACGAGGAAGAGCGCGGCCTTGAACAGGGCGTGGTTGAACAGGTGGAAGACGCCGGCCTCGGCGCCGTAGACCGACGTGAAGCCGAAGCCGGCGATCATCAGCCCGAGGTGGCTCGCCGTCGAGTACGCGAGCAGTTCCTTGATGTCGGTCGCGGCGACGGCCAGCAGCGCGCAGACGGTCATGGTCACCAGGCCGAGCGTCGCGAACAGGAGGAGCCACTCGGGACCGACGAACAGCGGCCGCACGCGACCGACGAAGTAGACGCCGACTTTCACCATCGTCGCCGAGTGCAGGAAGGCCGAGACGGGCGTGGGTGCCGCCATGGCGTTCGGCAGCCAGAAGTGCAGTGGCACCTGCGCGGACTTGGTTCCGGCGCCGATCGCGATCAGGCCGAGCACCGGCAGGAACAGCCCGCGATCGCGGAGCGCGCCGGCGATCGCGTCGGAGTTTTCGAGCATCGCGGCGAGGTTGAACGCCGATTCGGTCCCGAGAACGTCGCCGGCGACCGACGCCAGCAGGAGGAAGCCGACGAGCAGGAAGAGGCCGCCGCCGACGGTGACGAGCATGGCCATCCGCGCGGCGTACTGCGAGGAGTCGTCGCCGGTGTGATAGCCGATCAGCACGAACGAACAGAGGCTGGTGAGTTCCCAGAAGAGGAAGATGGCGACCAGGTCGGCGGCCAGCGCGACGCCGACGATCGAGCCCATGAAGGCGAGTAAGGCGGTATAGTACCTGGCGAGCCCCTCTCCCTCGTGGAGGTACGCGGGCGAGTAGAGGAAGACGAGCGCGCCGATCCCGCAGGCGAGCAGCGCGAACAGCAGTGCCCAGCCGTCGACGTGAAAGCGGAGCGCGATGTCGAGCGGCGGCGACGCGGTGGGCGCCGAGATCCAGGAGAGTCCGACCGTCCCTTCGCTTCCGTACTGGGTGACGAGCAGGAGGAAGCTCGTCAGCGCCACGGCCACGCCTGCATAGCCGGTGCGCTCGCCGAGGATACGAAACAGGAACGGTGTACAGCCGGCAGCGAGAAACGGTAAGACGACAGCGGCAACTACGACCGACAAATCGGGCATCTAGTTATCGCACCCTTCCCAGCAACTGTACTTAAATCGTGGCCTTTCGACTTCCGACCGAGTTATGGATTCGGCCCTACGCTTCGGCGATCGGCGTAGAGAGCGCCTTCACCGGGACGATCCCCGAGGGGTCCGTCCGGTCTAAAATATGCTCGGAGAAGATCGTCTACTGGCGATCGATCGTAGGCGTCGAAACGTCCTTTCCCGACGACGTTTTTCAAGCAGATGGCGCGTTCTCTGCCGTTTACAAGCAGACTTCCCAGTCCCCAAGATACATTTTATCGTTGCGCGAATAATCAGCATGCACATCCTCACCATCGTCGATCCCCTCCACTATCCGTAGATCCGCGTCGGGGCCGTACTCGCACGCGAGCGGTCGCGAGTCCGACACGCTTATTCGCGACGGGCGACCAATCCCGTGTAGTGAGCACCGAGACGCCCGATTCCGATCCGACCGAGACGGACGCGTTCGAGCGGGTCTGCGAGTCGCTCGTCGAGCGGATCCTCGCGGGCGAGATCGAACGCGACGAGGTCGAGACGGCCAAACTCGAGGCCTGTTCGGAGCACTCGGCGCCGAAGGTGCCGAAGAATTCGGAGCTGCTGGATTACGCGTCCCGAGAGCACCGCGAGGAACTCGAGGCGGTGCTCCAGCGCAAGCCGGTCCGAACCGCGTCGGGGGTCTCGCCGGTCGCGATCATGACGTCGCCGGAGCGGTGCCCCCACGGAAAGTGCCTCTACTGTCCGGGCGGCCCGGACTCGGAGTTCTCCTCCTCGCAGAGCTACACCGGCGAGGAACCCGCGGCCGCCCGCGGAGTGCAAAACGACTACGATCCCTACGGGCAGGTGACGCTCCGACTGGAACAACTCCGCGAGATCGGTCACCCCGTCGACAAGGTCGAACTCATCCTGATGGGCGG
This sequence comes from Halosolutus gelatinilyticus, assembly GCF_023028105.1. NCBI lineage: Archaea > Methanobacteriati > Methanobacteriota > Halobacteria > Halobacteriales > Natrialbaceae > Halosolutus > Halosolutus gelatinilyticus. The sequence goes on along the minus strand of NZ_CP095491.1, from coordinate 414,095 downwards.
GACGATGACCGCCCGCAGCCACGACTACCAGGAGTGGTTCGTCAAGCGCGCGCTGGAGGCGATGAACGACTTCGACGTCGAGAAGGAGCCCGAACCCGCCGAAGGCGAGAGCTTTGCGCAGGATCCCGACGAGTACGAGTGGCGGTACGTCGAGGACGTCATCGCGGAGAACGAGACCGCGGACGTCCGCAACATCGGGACCACGTTCGAGACCAAACCGGACTGGTGCGATCCCGAGCAGATCGATCGGATGCTCGATCTGGGTGGAACGAAGGTCGAGGTCGGGGTCCAGACGACCTACGAGCGGATCAACCGCGAGATGCACCGCGGCCACGGCGTCCAGGAGTCGATGGAGGCCAACCAGCGCCTGCGCGACGCGGCGTTCAAGGTCGGCTTCCACATGATGCCCGGCCAACCCGGCATGTCGAAGGAGATGTGTCTGGAGGACTTCCGGCGCATCTTCGAGTCTGAGCAGTGGAAGCCGGACTACCTGAAGATCTACCCGACGCTGGTCGTCCGCGGCACCGCGACCTACGACTGGTGGTACAAAGACGAGTACGAACCGCTCGGAAACGAGGAGGCCGCGGAGCTGGTCGCGGAGATCAAGGACATGATCCCGCGCTATACGCGCCTCCAGCGCGTCCAGCGGGACATTCCGGCGGACTTCATCGACGCCGGCGTCTGGAAGTCGAACCTGCGGCAACTCGCCCGACAGCGCATGGCGGACCACGGCTGGACCTGCGAGTGCATCCGCTGTCGTGAGGTCGGGATGAATGACGAGGATCCCGAGACCATCGAACTCGACGTCACGACCTACGAGGCCTGCGGCGGGACGGAGCACTTCATCTCCTTCGAGGATTTCGAGAAGGACCTCCTCGTCGGCTTCTGTCGGCTGCGGTTCCCGAACGACCCGGTCCGAGGGGAACTCGAAAACGCCGCCCTCGTGCGCGAACTCCACGTCTACGGCAGCGAAGTCGCCATGGGCGACGAGAGCGAGCGCGGGCAGCACCAACACCAGGGATACGGGAAGCGACTGATGGAGTGCGCCGAGGAACTTGCCGCCGGCGCGGGCTACGACAAACTGAGCGTCATCTCGGGCATCGGTGCCCGGGAGTACTACCGGAACAAACTCGGCTACCACCAGGACGGACCGTACGTGAGCAAGCGGCTCTAACCGGCCACCCTTTCGATCGATCCGCTCGTCATTCCTCGGTAAAATTCTCTCCCGAACGACAAAATTTATACCCTCGACCGAGAAACTATCGCCTGCCGACGGATGTCGGCACCGTTGTCGACTCTCCCCCAGATCGACAGCGACACTCCGAGCAACATCTCGTTCGAGTACGCCATCCCCACCGATCGCTTACCTCCCCATAAAGCGACTCGCCACGGCGTACTCGGTCTTTCCGCCCCCTGCTCTCGCGCTGCTGCCCGGAGGGCATCGATCATCGTTACGGTACGATACTTCCGGATAACGTATATTTATATTGCGATATATAATTATCACAGACTGCTTCCGGATAGAAGCGATCCAGCCATGAATTTCGATCGACGGACGTACCTGAAGGGTATCGGTGCGGGACTGGGACTGCTCGGCGTCGCCGGGGTCACTAGCGCGGACGATCGGGAACGGTACCTGGTCGTCGGCGGCAACGGCGGCGTCGAAGACCGTCTCGAGGAGACGGCGTTCGACGTCGATCGCTCGCTCGCGGACGGAACGGTGTCCCTCGTCTGGGGACCGGCAGATGCGGCGGACGACCTCGAAGCGATCGAGGGCGTGCAGCGGGCCGCACACGACTACCGACTCGAACTCGCGGGCGCGGAACTGGAACGCGGCCGGTCCGAGGCCGAGTCGGCGGTCGACGAACCCGCCTTTTACGAGGAGTTGCTCTGGGATAAGCAACTGATCGAGTCGGTCGAGGCGAACGCCCGCGCGACCGGCGACGGCGCGACGGTCGCGGTGATCGACACCGGAATCGACTCCGCCCACCCCGAACTCGCGCCGAACCTCGACGAAGACGCGGGGCGGCTGTTCCGCGAGGGCACGGTCGAGTCGGGCGTCGACGAGGTCCTCGTACCCGACGACTACGCCGATCCGACGTCGCTCGACACCGCGACCTTCCACGTCGCCGACGATCAGGAGGGCCACGGCACGCACGTCGCCGGCATCGCGGCCGCGGCCGACGGCGACGATGTGATCGGGACGGCACCGGACGCGACGCTCGTCTCGTTGCGCGTCTTCTGGTGGACGACCGACGACGAGGGCGAGCCGACGCTGGCCACGACGACCGGCGACGTGCTGACCGCGATCGATCACGCGGCCGAGCGCGGATACGACGCGGCGAACCTCAGCCTCGGGACCGCGCCGATCGAACCGCGCGAGATGAGCGACGACACCGTTCGAACGATGCGCAACGCCTACCAGCGGGTTGTCCAACGCGCCACGCAGCGGGGGACGGTCGTCGTCGCCAGCGCGGGCAACGACGAGACGCGGCTCCAGCAGGGCGGGTTGTTCAGCCTCCCCAACAGCGTCCAGGGCGCGATGAGCGTCAGCGCGACCGCGCCGAACGACGAACTCGCGTTCTACTCGGACTACGGGACGAACGAGATCGACGTCGGCGCACCCGGCGGCGGCTACGAGACGCTCGAGAAGACGGTCGACCCCGGCGCCGACGTCGACTGGCCGTACCCGACGAATCTGGTCTTCTCGGTGACGTCGCCCCGCATCGAGGGCGACGCGTACGGGTGGAAAGCCGGGACGTCGATGGCCGCGCCGCAGGTCGCCGGACTCGTCGCGCTCGTCCGCGAACTCGATCCCGAGGCCACCCCGAATCAGATCGAATCCGCGATCAAACACGGTGCGGCGGGCGATCCCGGACGAAGCGATCCCGAGGTCGGCGCCGGCAGAATCAACGCCAGGGAGACGGTCGAGCGGCTGTAGCCCGCCGCCCGGTAACCGACCCGACGATCGAAACCGAATCGATCGCCGATTGGCGCTGACGGTACCGCCTCGATCGCGTCCGATCGCGTCGGAGTGTCCGATCGACCGGCCAGATAGGACCATCGAGCAGCCGGGGTGCCCCGCTGAACAGTCGAACCGGTCCGCCGAGGGATAACGGGATGATATCAGCGGGTTATATGAGCGAGACTCTCGTCAGATCGATCGATGACGTTCAGCGAGACGCTTCTCGAGGAGGGTGAACACGTCTGGGAGGCGCAGAAAGCGCATCCGTTCGTCCGCGAACTGGCCGCCGGAACGCTCGACGAGGCGGCGTTCGAACACTGGGTGAAGCAGGATTACCGGTACCTGCTCGATTACGCGCGGCTGTTCGCGATCGCCGGAACGAAAGCCCGCGACGAGGAGACGATGACGCACCTGCTCGGCGTCGCCCACCAGGTGCTCGACCACGAGATGGGCCTTCACCGGGAGTTCGCCGCCGATTACGGCATCTCGCGGGCGGAGCTCGAGTCGGTCGAGAAGGCGCCGACGTGCGTCGCGTACACGAATTTTCTGCTGCGGACCGCCTACGAGGGGTCGATCGCCGAAATCGCGGCGGCGCTGTACCCGTGCATGCAGGGGTACTACGACGTCGCCAGCCACATGGCCGACCTCGCCGACGAGGGACACCGGTATACCCCCTTCATCGAGATGTACACGAGCGAGGAGTTCCGCGAGGCGACGGAGTGGTGTCGCGCGTTCGTCGATCGCTGTGGGGAGCGGTATCCGGGCGAGCACGACGCGATGCGGGAGGCGTTCCTCACCAGCGCGAAACTCGAGTACCGATTTTGGGAGATGGCCTACACGCTGGAGGGGTGGGGCCTGTGAACGCGACGGGAGCCCGTGACGGACCCGACGAGGCCGTCCCGGCCGTGTATCAGGAGTACGTCGCCGAGAGCGACGGAGCGGACCCGCGGTTTACGGACTGGCTCCGGGAGCGATCGGAACCCGCCTGGACGGCCGCCGTCGAGCACCCGTTTACGGACGAGCTCGGGGCCGGAACGCTCCCCCCGGAGACGTACGCGGCGTACCTCGTCCAGGACTACGCGTTTCTGGACGAACTGGTCGGAACGTTCGGGTACGCGATCGGCCAGGCGCCGGACGTGCCGTCGAAACGGCCGCTCGTCGAGTTTCTCGACACCGTCACCGACGAGGAGAACGACTACTTCCAGCGCTCGTTCGACGCCCTCGACGTCCCAGAATCGCGCCGGCGGGATCCCGAACTCGTCGAGACCACCGCCGCGTTCGCCGACCTGCTCGGGCGAGCGGCGCGCGAGGGCGGGTACGCGGAGACGCTCGCAGTGCTCGTCCCGGCCGAGTGGATCTACGAGGAGTGGGCGACGGCGGTGGCGGCCGAGTACGGCGATCCCGCCGCCGACGGGCCGCCGAGCGCGGGGGCCGACCTCCCGTTCTACTACGCCGAATGGATCGACCTCCACGCGGTTCCGCCGTTCCGCGAGTTCGTCGACTGGTTGCGGGGCCAACTCGACGCGATCGGTCCCGAACTCTCGCTGCGACGGGAAACCCGCGTCGATCGACTGTTCCGGCGGGCGGTCGAACTGGAGGTCGCGTTCTTCGATACGGCGTACGACTCGGCTCCGAACGAGTAAGGTGGGTGCGTCCGCCGATCGCGCTCGCGCTCAGTCGATCGTAACCTCGAGTTCGAGGACGCCGAGGTAGGAAGGCGCGTTCCCGCCGCTCATCCGGAACTCGGACACCGACGAGTCGACGCGCTGGTAGAATTCCCCCTGCGTTTGCGGGAAGAGCGGTTCGCCGTCCTCGTAGAGGAGGTACGCCGGCGAGTCCGTCGCGCGGAGTCGATCGACTCGCTGTTGCCACTCCGACTCGTCGTAGAGGAAGACGCCGAAGGAGAACCGGCCGGCCGCGACCGCGTCCTGCTTGGACTGGAACTGATCCGCCTCCTCGATCCGATACTCCTCGTCGCTGATCCACGCCAGCGCCGCCAGCCCCTGCGTCCGCACGAGGTAGGCGTCCCACGACAGGGTGTCGTCGAACTTCTCCCAGGCGTTGCGCGCCCCGATCGTGTCGACCTCGACGCTGAACGCGGGCCGGCCGCGCGAGCCGGTCGGTTCGTGGACGAACGTGGCGTCGTATCCCGGTACCCGGACGCCGCGATCGTGGTAGACCACGCCGCCGGCGTCGATCGAGACCTGTCCACTGTCGTTTAACTCCTCCACCAGCGCTATCACAGAGATGCCGCCGTCCGCTTCGAGTCGCTCGAAGAACCGGGGGATACGGAAGACGTCGTCCCAACGATCGGCTGCCTGACTCATGGCTGGCGGCCCCCTCCGCGGATCGCGCGGGCCGATTCGGGTCGCCCGAGTGGTGCGAGGCGGTTCCGAACGGGCGACCGATCGGCGGCAGCGTCGTTCATACTCGTGAGATACGGGTCGGTTCGGATTAGCGTTGCGACCGCGGTCGATAGAGGGTGTGGATCCGATGCGCGATCGAATCCGAGTTCGTCGCGGTGATCTCGCTCGAAATACGATCGTAATCTGCTCGTCACCGGTTCAGTTCGAGCGATCGTTTAACACCTCCGCACCCGTCGCCGACAGTATGCGCGCTGCAGTGCTGGCGGAGTACGGCGAACCGCTCGCGATCGAAGACGTGGACCCGCCCGAACCCGACCCGCACGGCGTCGTCGTCGACGTCGAAGCCTGCGGGATCTGCCGCAGCGACTGGCACGCCTGGCGGGGCCACGGCGAGTGGGCCGACGATCGGGTGCCGATCGGGCAGATTCTGGGACACGAACCCGCGGGACGAGTGGTCGAGATCGGCGATCGGGTCGAGGCGCTCGGGCCGGGCGACCGGGTGGCGGTCCCGTTCAATCTCGGAGACGGGACCTGTGCCCAGTGTCGGAACGGTCACGGGAACGTCTGCGAGGACGGCTATGCGCTGGGGTTCGAATCCGACGTCCCGGGCGCGTTCGCGGAGCGGGTCCACGTCCCTCACGCCGAGTTCAACGCGGCTCGGCTGCCGGACGGCGTCTCGGCGACGGAGGCCGCGGCGCTCGGCTGTCGGTACGTCACCGCCTTCCACGCGCTCGCTCACCGCGCCGACATCGACGGCGGCGATCGGGTAGCCGTCCACGGCTGCGGCGGGCTCGGACTCGCGGCGGTGCAGATCGCGGACGCGCTCGGCGCGAGCGTCGTCGCGGTGGACGTTCGGGACGAACCGCTCGCGATGGCGACGACCCTCGGGGCCGACGCGACCGTCGACGCGTCCGCGGTCGACGACGTTGCCGCCGAAATCGAGGCGATCACCGACGGCGGCGCGCACGTCTCCGTCGACGCGCTCGGACGGGCCGAAACCTGCCGGAACAGCGTCGACTGCCTCCGGAGTCGAGGTGCACACGTCCAGGTCGGCCTGACGACCGACGCCGAGCGCGGCGAGGTGTCGCTGCCGATCGACGAGATCACCCGCTGGGACGTCAGCTTCCTCGGCTCGCGGGGAATGCCTCCCTCGCGGTACGACGAACTCCTCCGGATGATCGATGCGGGCCGGCTCGAACCCGAGCGGCTGGTCACGAATCGGGTCGGGCTCGAGGACGTGTCGGATCGCCTCGCCGCGATGACCGACTACGAGACGAGCGGGATCGAAGTCGTGACGGCGTTCGAAAGCCGCTAAGCGATTCCGGACCGCGGACGCCGACGATCGGCACCGGGGTCCCGAACCCGTGTCAGGCGAAGAACTGCTCGAGGGCAGGTAGTATCCGGACGAGGGTGAACGCGGCCACGTAAGCCCGCCAGCGACGATCGCACGCTTCGGCGCGTCGGACCGCCGGTCGGCCGTCGCGCGGGGATTTCACTTTCGCTCCGCTGGCCAAACCCTCTTACATACACGTCCCGCACCCAACGATAATGGTTGGGAACGAGGACCTCGAGTTGCCGGTCGCCGACGACTCCCTCCCCTTCGATCCGGACGCCGTCGCGATCGAGGACCGAGACGTCTTCGACCTGCTCGAACCGGCGGTCCAGCAGTGGTGGCTCGAGGAATTCGGCGAGTTCGTTCCCGAGAACGAGGGGTTCTTCACGCCGCCCCAAGAGGGGGCGATCCCGAACATTCACGAGGGAACGAACACGCTGATCTGCGCGCCGACCGGATCTGGCAAAACGCTCGCGTCGTTTACGTCGATCATCAACGAACTCTACCGGCGCAATCGGGCCGCCGAAGACGGCCTGGAAAACTCCGTCTACTGTCTCTACGTCTCCCCGCTCAAGTCGCTCGCCAACGACATCCACCGGAACCTGGAGGTGCCGCTCGAGGGGATCGAGTCGATCGTCCGCGATCGAGACGGGGACGAAGAGATGGGGGAGATTCGCCACGCGATCCGCCACGGGGACACGGACTCGAGCGATCGCCAGAAGATGCTCGCGGAGACGCCGCACATCCTCAACACGACGCCGGAGACGCTCGCCATCCTGCTCAACTCCCCGAAGTTCCGAGAGAAGCTTCGCACCGTGGAGTACGTCATCGTCGACGAAATCCACTCGCTGGCGGACGGAAAGCGCGGCACCCACCTCGCCGTGAGCCTCGAACGACTCGAGGCGATGGTCGAGCACGACATTACGCGGATCGGCTGCTCGGCGACGATCGAACCCCTCTCGCAGGTCGCCGAGTTCCTCGTGGGACAGGAGGAACCGGGAGGCGAGTCGGGCGAGGCGCGTTGCGCCTCGGAAGAGCGAGCGGGGAACGAAGTGATCCGCGAGCCGCGACCCTACGAAATCGTCGACGCCCGCTTCGCTCGCGAGTTCGACATCGAACTCGAGTGCCCGACGGACGACCTGATTCACACGTCCCGCGAGGTGGTCCAGGAGCGGTTCTACCGGATGCTCCACGATCATATCCAGGCGCACACGAACACCCTCGTCTTCACGAACACCCGATCGGGCGCGGAACGCGTTTTACACAACCTGCGCGAGCGGTTCGACGACTACGACGAGACGAACTCGGGGTGTCACCACGGGAGCCTCTCGAAGGACGTCCGTCAGGGCGTCGAGGGGCGACTGAAGGACGGCGACCTCGACGTCGTAACGTCCTCGACGTCGCTCGAACTGGGGATCGACATGCCCCACGTCGATCTGGTCGTGCAGGTCGGCTCCCCCAAGTCGGTCGCCGCCCTGCTCCAGCGGATCGGGCGGGCGGGCCACCGCGTCGGCCAGACCGTCGCCGGCCGAGTGATCGCACTCGATCGGGACGAACTGCTGGAGTGTGCGGTCATGCTCAAGAAGGCCGACGAGGGGTTCGTCGACTCGGTGTCGATCCCCGAGAGCGCCCAGGACGTCGCCGCCCAGCACGTCTACGGGATGGCGATCGCCGAGATCCGGCCCGAGTCCGAGGTGAACGCGATCCTCCGGCGTGCGTACCCGTACCGCGACTACGGCGACGAGAAGTTCGAGTCGCTCATGCGGTATCTCACCGCCGAGTACGCCGGCATGGAAGACCGGAACGTCTACGCGAAAGTCTGGCGCGACGAGAACGATCCGCCGGACGGCCAACACCACTACGAGGCCTATCCCGTGGGCGAGCCCCTGATCGGCAAGCGGGGCCGACTCGCGCGGGTGATCTACATGACCAACATCGGGACGATCCCGGACTCCTTCACCTGCGACGTCTTTACCCGCGCGAGCGACGAGTGGGTCGGCCAACTCGACGAGGGCTACCTCGACACCCTGGAGAAGGGTGACGTCTTCGTGCTCGGCGGCGACCACTTCGAGTACCGGTACCGTCGCGGCTCGAAGGTGTACGTCGATCGAACGAGCGCCCGCCCGACCGTCCCCTCGTGGTACTCCGAGCGGCTTCCGCTCTCGTACGACCTCGGCCTTGAGATCCTCCGGTTCCAGGGGGAGTTGCTCGATCGCTACGACGAGGGCGGCCCGCCGATGATCCGCGCGTGGCTGCGCGAGTTCCCCTTGGACGACGATAGCGTCCGGGCGATCGCGCGGCTGTTCGACTACCAGATCCGGTACGCGGGGCCCGAGAGCGTGAGCGCGACCGACCGACTGACGATCGAGGTCGAGCGCGACCACGACGAGTACGAGCGCCACTACTACGTCCACTCGGCGTACGGGCGCAAGTTCAACGACGGCCTCTCGCGGCTCCTGGCGTATCACTGCGCCCAGCAGGCGACCGCGAACGTCCGCGTCGCCGTCGCCGACAACGGCTTCGTGCTCTCGATGCCGCTGAACCGGAAGATCGACCTCGAAGGGATCGTCGACGATCTCGCTGCGGACGAGGTGCGCGAGGACCTCCGATCGGCGCTCTCCGGCACCGACCTGCTCCAGCGGTACTTCCGGATCAATGCGACCCGATCGCTGATGATCTTAAAGCGCTACAAGGGCTACGAGAAGTCCGCGAGCGAACAGCAGGTCTCCAGCGAAATGTTACTCGGGTTCGCCGAGGATCTGGACGGGTTCGCCGTCATCGAGGAAACGTACCGCGAGATCCTGGAGGACAAACTCAACGTCGAGGAGATCGCGGAGATCGTCGGCGCGATCGACGCGGGCGAGATCGACGTCGAACGGCGCCTCGTCGACTCGCCGACGCCGCGGGCGTTCGGGCTTGCGACCCTCTCGGCGAGCGACGTCGTTCTCGCCGAAGACGAGAGCGCGGCGCTGCAGGCGTTCCACGAGCACGTCCTAGAGGAGATCGGCGAGGAGTCGCTGGCGGGGCTGTCGGGCGAGGACTAGGGGCGACCGAGACCTAACGTCGGATCTCGGTCGCCCCCGCGTCCGACCGCGCGATCGTCGGACGCCCCGAACGGACGGCGCTTTCCACAACTTTGAATATAATGAGTATATCCTAACATCGATAGGATTCACCCGAAATTATTTTTTGTTGGAAATTGCAGTGGGCGTATGTCGTTTCAGCTATCGGAAGAACAGCGGGCGATCCGCCGGACGGTTCGGGAGTTCGGCCGGGAGGAGATCGAACCCGTCGCCCGAGAGCACGACGAGAACAAGGAGTACCCTCACCAACTCGTCCGGAAAGCCGCGGAGATGGACCTCGTGGGGACGAGCATCCCCGTCGAGTACGGCGGCGCGGGGATGGACCTCCTCTCGAGCGTGGTCGTCACCGAGGAGCTCTGGCACGCGGATCCGGGTATCGGGAGCGCGATCGGTAGCCGGGCGTTCGGTTCGACGATGATCAACCGATTCGGCGACGAGTGGATGAAAGCGGAGTGGCTTCCGAAGATCGCGAGCGGCGAGTCGGCCTGTGCGAGCGCGATCAGCGAACCGGCCCACGGCTCGAACGTCGCCGGAATGGAAACGCGCGCGGAACAGGATGGAGACGAGTACGTGATCAACGGCACCAAGATGTGGATCACGAACGGGACGGTCGCCGACGTCGCCGTCGTCATGGCGAAGACCAGCCCGGACGAGGGCCACGACGGCATCAGCGCGTTCCTCGTTCCGACGGATCTCGACGGGTTCAGCGCGGAGAAGATCGACAACAAACTCGGCATCCGCGCATCCGACCTCGCGGAACTCGTCCTCGACGACGTCCGGGTGCCCGAGGAGAACGTCATCGGGACGGAGGATGCCGGCTTCTACCAGTTGATGGACTTCTTCGCCGCCGGCCGCGTCAGCGTCGCCGCCCAGGCGGTCGGGACCGCCCAGGCCGCGCTCGATCAGGCGCTCGACTACGCCCAGGAGCGCGAGCAGTTCGACCAGCCGATCGCGGAGTTCCAGGCGATCCGGCACAAACTCGCGGAGATGGCCACGAACGTCGAGGCGGCCCGGTCGCTGACCTACCGCGCGGCGACGTACGCGATGGCGGACGACGACCAACTCGCGGCGAAGTTCGCGTCGATGGCCAAACTGTTCGCCAGCGAGCACGCGGTCGACGTCGCGGACGAGGCGATCCAGGTCCACGGCGGCGCGGGCTACGTCACCGACCACCCCGTCGAGCGCTACTACCGCGACGCCCGCATCACCAAGATCTACGAGGGGACCAGCGAGATCCAGAAGAACATCGTCGCCGATCAGCTGTTATGACCGCCCACGAGGACTGGAGCGAGCAGCAGACGCGCGCGGACGTGACGGTCGACGGCCACGATCTCGCAGTCGCCTACTACGAGGACGGGCCAGGCGCGGAGGCCGGGAACGAGGCCGAAACCGGCGGCGACGAACCGCCGATCGTCTTCCTCCATGGCATCCCGACCTGGTCGTTCCTCTGGCGCGATATCGCGCCGGCGATCGCCCAGGACCGGCGAACGATCGCACCGGATCTGCTCGGCTACGGCAACTCGTCGATGCGCGACGGCTTCGATCGATCGATCCGCGCCCAGGAGTCGATGCTCGAAGAGCTTCTGGTGGAACTGGACGTCGAGACGGCGTCGCTGGTCGCCCACGACATCGGTGGCGGGGTCGCCTTGCGGTTCGCGGCGCACGAGCCCGATCGAGTCGACAAGCTGGTGCTCTCGAACGCCGTCTGCTACGACTCGTGGCCGGTGGAGTTCGTCGCGAACCTGGGGCTGCCCGACAGCGCCGAGACGGACGACGAGTTCGAAAGCCACCTCGACTCGGCGTTCGTCGACGGCGCGTACGGCGAGGCGGATCCCGAATTCGTCGAGGGGATGAAAGCCCCGTGGCGCTCCGACGAGGGGCAGCGCTCGCTCGTTCGGAACGCCGTCGCGACGAACACGAACCACACGACGGAGATCGAGTACGGCGCGATCGAAGCCGAGACGCTGCTGCTGTGGGGCGAGGATGACGTCATGCAGCCGATCGACTACGCCGAGCGACTGACCGACGACCTCGAGAACGCCGCCGTCGAACCGCTGTCGGAGGCCTACCACTGGGTTCCCGAGGACCGATCGGCGGCGTACGTCGATCGGCTTCGCGACTTCCTGCTCGAACCGAACGTATAAACGATGGAACCAACGAATTCACAGTCGATGACCGAGGAGGAAGCGCCGGACTGGGACTTCAAGGACCGCGACATCGCGATTCTCTGCGAACTTGCCGAGGATCCGCAGCTCTCGTCTCGGGAGTTGACGAGGGTGCTGAAAGAGGACTACGACATCGACGTCTCGCACGTCACCGTTAGCGAATCCATCCGGCGGATGCGCGACGAGGGCGTCTTCCGGGAGGCGATCATCCCGAACGAGGAGTACTACATCTTCGCGCTCTTCGAGTTCAAGTTCAACACGGCGAACTTCGCCGAGAGCTGGTACGACGCGATGGAGCACATCCGCGAGGACAAGCACACCCTCTTTTTCTTCCTTTCGGACGGCGAGTACCAGTGGAAGACGGTGATGATGTTCCGGGACCGCGAGGAGGTCTCGAAGTGGATCCACAACTGCTACAAGGAGTACGGCGACGTCATCGCGAACGTCAGGAACTCGGCCGTCCACAACGTGCTCAAGTTCCGGACCGATCCCCGGATCTACGAGGACCTCGGCGAAGAACACGGCGAGAAGTGAGCGATCGGGTCTTCGGTTGACGGGCCTGCCGTCGATCGCGGAACCGGCCGCGGTACCGGGATCAGCGTATCACCGTCAGCGCACCAGTGTCAGCATCTCGCAGGAGAGCGCGACTGCGTCCTCGTCGGTGACGAGTCGCGTCTCGTACCGGGCAACGCCGTTCGCGACGGGGTGGTCCCGTGGCTCCTTGTCGATCAACTCGGACTCGGCGTGGACCGTCGCCCCCATCGTCACGGGGCTCGTGAATCGAAGCTCGTCGACGCCGTAGAACGCGATCGTCTCCGGCCGTTCGTGGCGGTACTGCCACAGCAGTCCGCTCGCGATCCCGAACAGCAGGGCGCCGTGGGCGATCGGCTCGCCGAACGGCGTCTCCTCGGCGGTGAACCGCTCGCTCAGGTGCAGCGGGTTGAAGTCGCCGCTGACGCCCGCGTAGTTTCGCACGTCGGCTTCCGTGATCGTCCGCGAGTGGGTGACGACCTCGTGACCGATCTCGAGGTCGTCGAACGACGGCGTCTCCGCGGCCATCTCACCGTCCCTCGAACTCCGGTTCGCGATCCTCGGCGAACGCGGCGGTCCCCTCCATCACGTCCTCCGTGCTGAGCAGGAGGCCGAAGCCCTGGCTCTCCATCGCGAGTGCGGCCTCGAGTCCGACCTCCGAACCCTCGTTCATCACCTTCTTGGCAACGTTGAGTCCGATCGGCGGGCCGCTGCGCAGGTCGTCGACGAACTCGGCGACGGTTTCGTCGAACTCGCCGCGGGAAACGGTGCGGTTGACCAGCCCCCACTCCTCGGCGCGATCGGCGTCGATGTGGTTCCCGCGGAAGACCAGTTCTTTCGCGCGGGTCTCGCCGAGAACCCGCATCAGGCGCTGGGTCCCGCCGCCGCCGGGGATGAGCCCGAGGCCGATCTCCGGCGCGCCGAAGGCCGATCGCTCGGTCGCGATCCGGAGGTCGCAGGCGAGCGCGAGTTCCAGCCCGGCCCCGAGACAGTAGCCGTCGATCTTCGCGACGACCGGCCGCGGGAAGTCGTGGACCGTCTCGAAGGCCGGCGTGACGTCCATCGCGTCGGTCGGTTCGAGCGAGCCGAAGCCGGTGATGTCCGCGCCGGCGCTGAAGGCCCGATCGCCCGCCCCTTCGATCGTCGCACAGCGAATTTCGTCGACGTCGACCGAGGAGAACAGCTCGTCGATCTCCGCGAGCAGGTCGGCCGAGAGGGCGTTCATCCGGGAGGGTCGATCGAGTTCGACTCGCAGCACGCGATCCTCGATCTCGGCGTTCAGGTGGTGGTATCCCTCCAGCGCGCCGTCGCCGTCGTCGTACTCGTAGAAGCCTGCACCCGCATCCTCGCCGGTCTTGCCGTCCTCGACGAGTTCGACGAGGTACGGGTGGGGCTCGAATCGATCGTCGTCGGTCTCCTCGCGGAGGGTTTCGAGTTTCTCGAGCACCCTGTCGAGTCCGATCTTGTCCCCGCGGCGGCAGATCCCTTCCGGGAAGCCGAGTCCGAGCTGGACGCCGGTGTCAACTGCATCGGGCGTGGCGACGTCCTCGCCGACGAGGGACGCCGCCCGGTTGATCATCCTGGCCTCGACGCGGAGGGTGTCGAAACCCTCCCCGTCGCCGGGTTCGTAGTCGGCCCCGTCGCCGCCCTCGTAGTCGTAGTATCCCTTCCCGGTCTTCCGGCCGAGTTCCTCGGCCTCGACTTGCTCCTCGATGATCGGCGGAATGTCGCCGCCGCCTTCCTTGCGCACGTGGTAGCCGACGTCGATCCCGGTCAGGTCGGCGAGTTCGAACGGCCCCATCGGGTAGCCCCGCCGGTGGACCATCGCGGCGTCGGCCTGCCGGATCGTGGCCTCCCCGTTCGAGACCATCCAGGCGGGTTCGCCGCCGAACGGGCCGACGATCGTGTTGACGACGAAGCCGCGGACGTCCTTGCGGACGTAGATCGGCGTCTTGCCGATCGACTCGACCCACTCGTAGCCGGCGTCGGCGGCCTCGTCGCTCGTCTCCTCGCCGTAGATGACCTCCACGAGGTCCATCTTCACCGGCGGATTGAAGAAGTGGAGTCCCAGCACGCGTTCCGGCGTGTCGATCGCCTGCGCGATGTCCGTGATCGGAAGGCTCGACGTGTTGGTCGCGAGCAGCGCGTCCTCGTCGCAGTACGCCTCGAGATCGCCGAAAATGTCGTGTTTCAGGTCGAGATTCTCGGGCGCGGCCTCGATCACGAGGTCGGCGTCGGCGACCGCTTCTTCGAGGTCGGTGGTGGTGTCGATACGATCGAGGATCGCGTCCGCGGGTTCGTCGAGCAGGTCCTTCTCCTCGAGTTTCTCGAGGCTCCAGGCGATCTGTTCGTAACCATCTTCGACGAGTTCGGCTTCGATATCGCGCATCGCAACGTCGTAGCCCGCCATCGCGGTCACTTCCGTGATTCCGTGTCCCATATTGCCCGCGCCGAGCACCGCGACGCGATCGATGTCCTCGTATGCCATAGTCGACACCTCGTCCGGGATCGGCTTAATACCACCGTCGGAAAATTACCATTGTTAAATCTATCGGCGAGACATCCGTTTTTCGTACGACCAATAGATCTCGTCGGGAACGTCGGTAATGTCGTCGATCGATCGAGTCAGTGCCGATCGACTCAGAATCTCGCACGCTCCAAGCGACTACCGCGACTATCAACCGAAACGCATCCACTCGTTCCAGCCAATTTGCAGTAGTTATAAGTTATACTAAATCAACAATTAGAACGGAAGCCACAACGGGCATGGATGAAATGCCCCGGGTGCTGGGACACCCGAGACGTGGCTTCCACCCGCAAGGGTTCGAAGCCATGATTGCGTTCATTCTACCGGGATATAAACGTCCCTCACGATCGACGTATCACCACACACGAGTACGTTCGCCAGCGATCGCCAGCCCCTGCGGCTGCGTCGTCTCGCCCGAGCTGTTCGACGACGCCGGTCGTGAGTAGGCCGTCGATCGCCGATCCGACTCACTCCGAATCCAGTTCTTTCACCGCGCTCGCGGGATTCCCCTGGACGACCGCCCGGTCCGGGACGTCCCCGGTGACGACCGCGCCGGACCCGATTACGGCCTCGTCGCCGATCGTCACGCCCGGATTGATCACCGCGCGGCCGCCGATCCAGACGTCGTCGCCGATCGCGACCGGTTTTCCGTACTCCCGTCCGCTGGACCGCTCGATCGCGTCGAGCGGGTGGGTCGCGGTGTAGATGTGGACGCCGGGGCCGACGAGGCAGTTCCGGCCGATCTTCACCCGGCACACGTCCAAGATCACGCAGTCGAAGTTCGCGAAGAACCCGTCGCCGACGTGGACGTTGTAGCCGTAGTCGCAGCGAAACGGCGGCTCGACGACGTACTCCTCGCCGTGCGACCCGAGGAGTTCGTCCAGAAGCTGCCGTCGTCGATCGACTTCGCTCGCCGACGTTCGATTGTAGCGGCGCGCGAGGTTCCGCGCGCTCGCGATCCGAGACGAGTTCGGCGTCCGTCGGATCGTACCGCTCTCCGTTCAGCATCTTCTCCTTTTCGCTGGGCACGACTGGTTTCGATCGACCGTCACAATAGGTGTTCGGGGAGAGCCGTACCGCTCTCGGCGCTCGATTTCGGGGTCGAACTCGACGTCGACGAGTGCCGAATCGGGGCGTCCGTCGTCGTTCAGAGCGGCTCGTCGCCCTCGATGATCCGCGTCGCTCGCTCGGCGAGCGCCGGGACGCGGTCTTCCATCTTCGGGTACATCGGATCGTCGCTGTTGCCCTCCAGGTACCGGCGGTAGAACATCTCGCCCAGGGCGGCCAGCTTGTACACCCCCAGGGCGCGGTAGAACCGCTCGCGTTCGAACGCGTAGCCCGTTCGGGACTCCCAGCGATCGACCAACTCGCGTCGGGTCGGATACCCCTCGCGCTCCATGAACGTCGAGGTGAGTTCCGGGATCACGGGCTCGGGATCTTTCGGGTCGCGCCAGTAAGAGAGCATCCAGCCCAGATCGGCCCGGGGATCGCCGAGGGTCGCCATCTCCCAGTCGAAGACGCCGATCAGTTCCGGCTGCTCGCGGGTGCCGCCCGCTCGTTCGTCCCGGGAGCCGTCGGCTCTCGCCGGTCCGTACATCACGTTATCCAGTTTGTAATCCCCGTGGACGAGCGCGTGCGGATGCTCGTCGGGGCGGTTCTCCTGCAGCCACGCGCCGACCTCGTAGAGGGCCGGAACCTCCCGCTCCTCGGCCGTGACGTCGAAGGCCCACATCAGCTGTTGGCCCCACCGGTCGACCTGTCGTTCGGTGTACCCCTCGGGATAGCCGAACTCGCCGAGGTCGATCGCCTCGTAGTCCAGGTCGTGGATCGACGCCAGCGTGTCGACCAGTTCCTCGCCGATCCGCCGTCGGGAGGCGGGATCGGCGAACCGATCGGGTTCCTCGTCGCGGATCACCACGCCGTCGAGTCGCTCCATCACGTAGAAGTCGCTGCCGATGACGCCGTGATCCTCGCAGGCCAGCAGCGGCTCGGGAACCGGAACGTCGGTCTCGACGAGCGCGTTCGTCACGCGATACTCTCGAAGGACGTCGTGTGCGGTGTCCGCGGTCTCGCCTGGCGGCGGCCGACGGATCACCAGGTTCCGATCGCCCCAGGCGACGTACAACGTTTCGTTCGAGTGGCCTTCCTGGTGGCGCTCGACCTCGTACCGGTCGACCTCGCCGAGGTGATCCTCGAGGTAGGTCGCCAGCGCGTCCTCGTCGACCAGCCGCTCGTAGTAGTCGTCGCTCATAGTGCGCGGACGGGGATTCCGTCGGTATCGTCGGCCGATGCGGCCACAGCGGTCGGTTTGCGGTTCACGATCGACATGGTGATGTACGGTACTAGTCCCTCTCTTCTTTACGAAAGTGTTTTCGACAGGGATCGGGTTTTACAATGTTCGCCAACGGGTGCGTTCCCCTCGCGATCGCGATCGGAATCTGTACGCTCCGTCGAGAGGGAAAGAAACGTGAACGTTGCGCCCGTCGCTTCGACTAGCGATCGAGCATGAGTGCTACGAGAGAATCGAGGGCGACCCGTGACGAGGTGGCGGCGCCGGTTTCGGACGGTGCCGCTCGCCCCGATAGCGCGGTCGGATCGGGTGGGCGAACGATCCGGGTGTCGATCGGGGCGAATCATCGGCGATCGACGCGTCCCAATCGTGACGGATGATCACCACGCGGCCGACGATCGACGCGTGACCGACGATCGCCAGACGGGTGACGATCGTCGCGCAGTCGTGGGGATCGTCTCGCGGTCGCAACTGGTCCGAATCGGGGGCGGGTTCGCCGTCGCGATGATCCTCCTGGCGGTGTTGGCCGTCGGTCTCGGGCTCGAGGACCTTCGGACGATGCTCTCGACCGCATCGATCGAGTGGATCGCCGTCGCGTTCCTCTCGACGGGACTGTGTTTCGCCGCGTGGGCCCGGAGCTGGCAGATCGTTCTGGGCGTCATCGACGTCGACGAACCGTTCTCGACGCTGGTAGTGACGTACGCCGCCGCGACGTTCGCCAACTTCGTGACGCCGATGGGGCAGGCGGGCGGCGAACCGTTTATCGCGTACGTGCTCTCCCGGGAGACGGACGCGAGCTTCGAGGATAGCCTCGCGACCGTCGTGACCGTGGACCTGCTGAACCTGCTCGCGTCGTTCGGTCTCGCGCTGTGCAGCCTGGTTTTGCTCGCGGCGCGAATCGACCTCCCGAACTCGATCGAATCGATCGCGGGCGGCCTCGCCGTCGCGGCGATCGGCGTGGTGATTCTCGCGACGATCAGCTGGCGGTTTCGAACGCGGCTGGCAGGGGTTATCGAGGGGGGGATCGAACCGGCCGCGCGGCTGGTTCCCGGGCTGACCGTCACCGGCATCCAGAACCGGCTTCGGGAGCTCTACGACGCGTTCAATCGGATCGGGGCCGAGCGGCGGACGCTCGCTCGCGCGTTCGTGTTCTCGATCAGCGGGTGGGCGCTGTTCGTCCTCCCGCTGATTCTGGCGGGCCGAGCCGTCGGCCTGATGATCGGTCCGTTCGTCGCGTTCTTCGTCGTTCCGGCGAGCATGCTCGCCGGGTACGTCCCGTCTCCGGGCGGCCTCGGTAGTATCGAGGTGGTCCTCACGGGACTGTTGCTCGCCCTGGTCGCGGTGACGGCCGCCGAGGCCTACGCGATCACCCTCATCTACCGGATCGCCACCTACTGGTTCGGCATCACGGTGGGCGGGATCGCCGCGCTGGAGCTCCTCCGGCGACAGTAACCCGCGAGCGTCGTCCGCGGCCGATCGAGGGTTCGAGCCCTCGGCCGGTCGATTACTCGGCTCAGTCGAGCCGGTACCGCAACAGCGCCGCGATGCCGCCGAGATTCGAGAGCTGTTCCCCCGGCGGGAACTCGCTCGAGAAGACCGTCACCTCGCCGCCTTTCTGCTCGGCCGTGCGGACGACCTCGTCGACGTCGATCGCCCACTCGCCGTCGGGGCCGCGCTCCTGTCGCAGCCGATCGTCGACGATCAGCAGACGTTCGATCGCGCCGTACTCTGCGGCCCGCTTCACGTCGTCGGGCCCGTAGGCCGCCTTCGCGCCCTCGGCGATGCGCTTCGTGAGTTCGTCGATGTACTCGGCCTCGCTCTCGATGCGGGTCTCCTGTTGAACGTCCGCGACCGCGCCGCGCTTGAGGACCTCGTGAACGCCGCGATCGCCGACGCTCGCCGTGTCGACCATCGTCACCTTCTCGGCGACTTCGGGCTCGTTCTGCTCCAGGTACTTGTAGGCGTCCTGCTTCGTGAAGCCGGGGCCGGCGAGGATGATCGCGTCGGCGTCCTGGCGCTTGAGGACGTCGCCGAGTTCCGAGAACAGTTCCGATCGATCCCGAGCGTACTCGCCCTTGCCGGTGGGACCGGTAATCGTCGCCCGCTCCTCGGTGCCGTACTGGGCGACCGTGTGGACGTGGGCCTCGCCCTCCTCGACGGTCGCGATCGCCACGTCGGGGTTCTCGGTGGCCTCCTCGGCCTCCTCGAGTCGGGCCTCCTGATCCGGTTTGAACCACTTTTCGATCGAGAGTTCGTCGCGCTCCTCGACGTTCAGCGTGTGGTGAAAGCCGAGCTGGTCCTCGCGCGAACAGGCGACGATCTCGCCGCCGACGCGCAGCCGGTTCGCGAACTTGTGGAACTCGATATCCTCGACGGCGATCGCGACCCACATGTGCTCGCGCTCGCCGCCCGTATCCCGCATCTGGTCGTCGTTGCGCTGGATCCGCCGGGTCGTATCGCCCGCGACCCGATCGCCGGGCTCGAGGACGTACTGGAGGTGCCAGAGGTCGTCGACGCTCTCGGGGACGACGGTCACCCGTTCGCGTCCGCCCTCGACGTGCTCCCGGTCTTTGATCTGCATGCCCGTGCGTTCTCGAGGAGACGGTAAGTGCGTGACGAATCCGACGGGTCGGCCGCTGACGGCGTCGGCCTCAATCGAGGGATGAGACTCGGTTGGACGGGGCCGAAACGGTTACCGGGGTACTTCCTCGTGGACCGACTCGCCCGCTCCGGGTTTCGACTCCCACTCCCACTCGTCCTCGACGCGGACGCGGCCGTCCTCGAGGAGTTCGACGTCGCCGACGGAATGACCGGTGGCCGTCTCGCCGTCCGCGTTCAGTTGCACGTATCGGATATCCCACCGCGACCCGTCGAACGTACCGACCAAGTGCCCGTCGGCGACGTCGCCGCCCGAGTACTGCGCGTAGATTCGGTCGCCGGTCTGTTCGAAGTGGAAGACAGTATCGGGGCCGACGTCGCCATCGTCGTCGTTCGCGACCCCGGCGAGCGTCCGTCCGTCGAGCGAGATCTCGCCAGCCATACGACGACTGGTTCAGAACTGCCAATAGATCTTCCGAAGGGGCCCTCGTCGCTGACGAGTGTCGTTCGCGGTCCGAGTCCGATCCCGAGCTCGATCGCGGCCGTGATGATCGCTACCGTCACCGTTTCTCACACGGGAGACGCCGCCGATCTCACCGTAAAAACGGCTCCTTACGGGCGCATCCGATCGACGATCGCCTCGATCTCGTCGTCGGCCTCGAGTGCTTCGAGTTCGGCGTCGAGATCGATCTCGGAGAGGATCGCTTCTCCCGCCGGCTTTCGGCGGAGCGTGAGCGCGGTGAGGAGATACGAGAGTCGAAGCAGGCGGATCGCGCGATCGACGTCTTCGTCGGACTCGATCGCGAAACTCGTCCAGCCGCCGCCGGCGAAGCGGTGTTCGTTCGTCCCGCCAGTCGCGATGAGGTGATCCGCCGCGCGCTTCGGGAAGTTGATGTCGACGACGCGGTCGCCGTGGGTGTGGCCGAACTCCCGGCCGTCGATCGTGAACTCGTCGGTGCCGAGTCGGTGCGGAGCGACGGTGACGCCGCGCCACGCCGAGACCGTTTCGACGATCCGCTCGCCGGCGTTGGCGTCACTCGTGGGCGTGGTAGTCGATGTCATGTCCGAGCTAAGCGCCGCGAAGGGATAACGCTTGCATCGGCCGACGAAACCGCGACGGGAAGTGCGGGCGCGGCGTGGTGACGGCTCGAGGGTAGTAGAAGCACCCTTCATCACCGCCGATCACGAAATGTCCGTCATGTCACGCGAGGAAGGGACGGCCCCGTCGTCCGGAACGGAGGTTCGCGGCGTGTGGGATCGGCTCGTCGGGCCCGACGCGACCAGATCCGAGAACGGACTGGTGCTCGGATACAGCGCGCTCGTCTGCGGCGGACTGGTGTTGTACGTCCACGACGCGAAACTGAGCTGGACCCCGCTGCAGCAACTCGTCGCCGTTCTCATCGCGTTCGACATCGCGGGCGGAATCATCGCCAACACGACCGAGTCCGGCAGTCGCTGGTGGCACCGGCCGTCGCGGACCAGAGCCGATCACCTTCGGTTCGTCGCCGCGCACGTTCACCCGTTCGTTCTCGCCGCGCTGTTCGCCGCGTTCACGTTCGCGGAGGCGACCCTCGTCTACGGGGTGGTCCTCGTCGGTGCGATCGTCATCCTCGCCGTTCCGGAGCGGCTTCGGCGGCCCGTCGCGATGGGAATCGTCTCCGTCGGGTTGCTCGTCGCGCTGTCCTTCGTCGCGGCGCCGGCGGGACTCGAGTGGTTCGCTCCGTTCCTCCTCCTCAAGTTGCTTCCGGGACACCTGGTGAGAGGGCCCGAATCTCCTCAGGCGTGCGCGAGGTAGCGCTCGACGCACCAGACCCACTCGTTGTAGCTGGGGAAGTGAATGCCCCACCAGGTGTAGCCGTCGTTGGTTTCGGGGCCGTTCATGATCTCGCCTTGCGTTCCCTCGGGATACGTTCGGACGACGTCGTAGTTGAGGCCGGGGCCCTCCCGTCCGTTGAGACCGGTCGTGGTGCGCACCTGATCGCCGTCCTGGAACTTGTCGCCGCCGTCGCCGTCGCGGACGAGGCTCGCGAAGTAGTCCATGTCCCAGTCCGGGTACGGACAGGTTCGGCCTCCGTGATAGAAACTGTCACACCCGCCGTCCGGGACGTGCGTGTGGCCGATGATCCCGCCGGAATGATTTTGAATGCACGTGTTGCTCGTGTAGAACTCGAGCGGGATGTCGTACGTGTCGGCGATACACCGGACGAGCTCCGCCGACGACTGGTAACACGCCTCGGAGATGCCGTTGTCGTTGAACCACTCGTGCTCGATACCGATCGAGCGGTGGTTCGCGATGTACCGGGCGTGCCACGCTGCGCGGTTGTGGTGAACGAGCTGATCGACGTGGCCGGCTGCCGGACCGCTGGTCCAGTCGTAGTTTTTCACGAGGTAGTGGGAGCTGACGCCCGAATCCGAACTGGTCAGCGTGTTCAGCGCGCCCTGGTAGGCGCCGGCGGTGACGTGGATGACGATCCAGTTGATACCGTACTGGCGAGTGCTGTGGTTCGGTGATCCAACCCACCGGTCCGCCGCCGGACACTCCGTGTGCGACGCGGCCGCGCGGTCCGTCTGGGTTCCCAGGAGCGTCCCCGTTCCGGCCGCAGCACCGGACGCCCGGAGGAAGGATCGGCGATTCCACCTCGAGCGATCGCCCGTCCGATCGTCGGTCGCTTCCGATTCGTGCGCTTCGTCGTCGTGTCGTGTGCACTCGAGGCACATGGGACACCGGTACTATTTTTCGAGTTATAAAAGTTTGTGACAAATAGTTCAAACGTTATTTGCACATATATTATATAGAAATAATTTGGCACGGTGATTGCCGACGACTGTTTCCGACGAGCCCGGTCGAACCCGTATCGGCCGATCGAGACGGGGCTGAGCACGGCCCGTGAACCGGCGAGCCTCGGCACCGCTCGCCCTCGGCTCTCGACGAACGCCACCTTCGAACGATCGGTGGCGGTGCGTCGCTCGCGCATGCCGGAAACGATCGCCGCTATCTCGGTCTCCGATGGCGATATTCACCACGCTCTCGTCGCGCGATTTTCGGCTCGAACGCGACTCGTCACGCCGGTAAGCCTTGCCCGGGGCGACGGACGAAGGGTCGTGGCCGCGGAATCGCTCGTATGGCGATCGCACTGCGAACGCTCGACGACGGCGCGTGGATCAGCGTCAACGACAGTCGACAGGTGAGCGTGAGCGACGTCTGGACCCTCTCTCGCGGCGCGTTTTGCGACTGCGAACCTGCCTACGTCCTGCTGGAGGCCTTCGTCGACGTCTCCGTCGACGGGCCGATCGTGGCCGTGGACGCGGTCGGACAGTGTCTCGAGTGCGGCGAGCGCGACCCGATCGATCGATTACCCGTCGGCCGGATGGTCGACGGCGAGTTCGAACCGTACGAGCCCGAGGGCGTCCAATCGCGGATCGAACCGATCCTCGATCGTTCGTGAGACGGTAGCACCGAACCGGAGGTGGCAACACCGACCGGAAGCGGCGAGAGCCGGGGAGAACTGACGCCAGAAGGAGAGGCTTATGCGTGCTCTTCAAAGAGAGGGTATCAATGGTCAGCGACGTCGAGAAGTGGAAAGACGAACTCTACGGAACCGATATCCGCGCCGAAGTCGAGCGCTTCGCCGAGGAGGGATGGGAGTCCATCCCCGAGGACGAGCGCGACGCCTGGTTCGAGCGCTTCAAGTGGTACGGCCTGTACCACCAGCGCGCCGGCCAGGAATCGTACTTCATGATGCGGATCGGCCCGCCGGGCGGACGTCTAGAACCCGGTCAGTTCCGGCGCGTCGTCGAGATCGCGGACGAGTTCTCCCGCGGCCCCGTCGAAAACCCCGAGTTCGGCAACGGCTGGCTCGACGTGACGACCCGCCAGGCGATCCAGCTGCACTGGATCCGGCTCGAAGACGTCCCCGAAATCTGGGATCGGCTCGAGGACGTCGGGCTCTCGACGGTCCAGGCCTGCGGTGACTCCTGGCGCAACATCGTCGGCTGTCCGGTCGCCGGCAAGGACAAACACGAGCACGTCGACGCCGGCGCCCTCGCGAACGAACTCAACGACGCGTACAAGAAGAACGAGGCGCACTCGAACCTCCCGCGCAAGTGGAAAGTGTCCGTCACGGGCTGCGACGAGGGCTGCGGCCAGGGCGACATCAACGACCTCGCGTTCGAACCCGCCGAGAAGGAGGTAGACGGCGAGACCGTCACGGGCTACAACGTCCGCGTCGGCGGCGGCCTCTCGCGCAACGAGCCCCGTTTCGCGCGTAACATCGACGTCTTCGCCACGCCCGAGCAGGCCGTCGAGGTCGCCGGCGGCATCTCGGCGCTGTTCCGCGATCACGGCGATCGGGACAACCGATACAACGCCCGGATCAAGTTCCTCGTCGACGAGTGGGGTCCGGAGACGGTCCGCGAGGTCCTCCAGGAGGACTACGTCGACTTCGAACTCGAAACGGCGGGCGAGGACCTGCGCGACTCTTACTCGTACAACGCGGGCGAAGCCGACGGCAAGCACGACCACGTCGGCGTCCACGAGCAGGTCGACGGCGACTACTACGTCGGGCTGAACGTCCTCGTCGGCCGGATCGGCATCGACGACGCCTACGGCCTCGCCGACGCGGCCGAGGCGTACGGCTCCGGCGAGGTCCGCCTGACCCAGCGCCAGAACATCGTCTTCACCGACGTCCTCGAAGAGACCCTCGACGACCTCCGCGCCGAACCCGTCCTCGGCGAGTACAGCCCCGATCCGCACCCGTTCCAGCGCGGCTCGATCGCCTGTACCGGCACCGAGTTCTGCTCGCTCTCGATCGTCGAGACGAAAAATCGGATGGTTCGGTACTCGCGGTGGCTCAAAGAGAACGTCGAGCTTCCTGACGGCGTGGAGAACTTCCACATCCACCTCTCGGGCTGCACCGCCTCCTGCGCCCAGCCCCAGATCGCCGACGTCTCCCTGCGCGGGATGAAGACGCGCAAGAACGGCGAACCCGTCGAGGCGCTCGATATCGGCCTCGGCGGGGGTCTCGGCGAGAATCCGCAGTTCGCCTCCTGGGTTGGCGAGCGCGTCCCCGCCGACGAGGTGCCCGGCGCGATCAAGAATCTGCTCGAGAACTTCGCCGAGGCGCGCGAGGGGACGGAGAGCTTCCGGGAGTTCGTCGCCGCCCGCGACGACGACGAGCTCGCCGAGCTGATCGAGCCCGAGGAGACGGACTACGAGGACCCCTACATGCACAACACGAAGCGCACCTGGTACCCCTACGCCGAGGACGACGGCCTCGACGCGAGCCCCGCACCCGCGCGGGCCGACGGGACGCCGATTCCGTCGGACGACTGATCCGCTCCGGTCCCGTCGGACGACTGTTCCGATCGGGAAGGTGACTCGTCTCGGGCGAGTCATCGTATCGGCGTTCGTACCAGAACTATTGTTACGTTGTCGTCCCAAGAGACGTTCAGAATGAGTATCATCGATCGGGGACCGGTCGATCGCCGACGCGTGCTTCAGGTGGTCGGGACGAGCGCGCTGGCGTCGATAGCAGGGTGCATAAGCGACGACGGCGGTACGGACGGCGAAGGCGGGGAGGACGTGAACCCCGAGTCGGTCGACGTCGCGGATGACGCGACCTGGCGGACCGCTTCGCTCACGGACGTCACGTCCGACGAGGAGTTCCGCGTCGCGGACTTCGATCGGCCCGCCATCGTGCACACGTTCTCGCGAGGGTGTACGGCCTGTCACGCCCAGCAAAAGCAGTTCGCCGACTTCTACGCGACGGCGGGCGACGTCGAGATCGTCGACCTCACGATCGATCCGAACGACGATCCGGAGAAGATCCGGACCTACGCGTCGGAAGACGGCTTCGAGTGGCGGTTCGGGACGTCTACGGAAGACGTTACGAGGAGCCTCATCGACGACTTCGGGAGGGACGTAACCACCAGCGCGGCTTCACCGGTGATCGTCGTCTGTCCGAACGGCGGCGTCTATAGCCTCGACAAGGTCGTCGACGCCGGCCCGCTCGAGTCGGTGCTCGACGGGAACTGCTGATACCGATGGAGGTTATCGCGGCGCACCCGATCGACCCCGCTCTCACGAATCCACACCCGTGACCTCGACCGCCGCCGCGCTACTCGAGTTCTTCCTGCTCGGCCTCGCGACGCCGCTGACGGCGACCTGCGTCATCCCCCTGTATCCCTCGTTCGTCGCGTACCTGGTCTCTGCAAGCGAGGGCGATCGGCGACCCTCGGAAGCGCTGCTCGGCCTCCTCGTCGTCGCCGGCGTGCTGGCGTTCGTGACGGTCGTCGGCCTGCTGTGGACCGTCGTGCTGGGAGCGGGGGTCGCGGACGCCGTCGACCTCCTCTCGCCGATCGCCTTCGCCGTCCTCGCGGTCGTCGGCGCGGTGCTCGTCGTCGCGCCGAACGGGTTCGCCCGATTTCCGACGATAGAACCGCCCCACAGCAGGTATCCCACCCTGTCGGCGTTCGGCTACGGCTTCTTCTTCGGGGCGATCGTCATTCCCTGCAACCCGGGGCTGATCGCGCTGTTTTTCGGCCGATCGACGGTCGTCTTCCCCGGGTTCGACTCGGGACTGGAAGTGATGCTCGGCTTCCTTGCGTTCGGGCTGGGGATCGGCGCTCCGCTGCTGGCGTTCGCCGTCCTCTCGCAGTCGCTCGGCCGGCGTCTCACCCGGACGCTCGCACGCTACGGGTCGCCGTTGAACCGTCTCGTCGGCGTCGTCCTCGTGGTCGTCTCCGTCTACTACCTCGTGTTCGTGTTCGCCGTTCTCCCGGGAACCACGTGACACACGCCGGCGAACGCTTGCCACCGCCCGGCAGTATAAGTGCGTTCGAGCGCTCTCTCGAACCGGACACATGGCCGATCGACTGATGAAGGTCAACGCGTACACGACGCTCGACCTCGTCGACGCCGTCGCGACGGGGCACGACTTCGAGACAGAGTCGTTTGCCGTCGTGAACGCGACGTCGGACAGGGAGAACCCCGACCGCGTTCGACTGCAGTTCGAACTCGACAACATGACCGAGGAACACCTCCCCGCCCACATGGAGGAACTCGCGCTGACGCCCGATCAGGCGCGGACGATCGCCGCCGATCTCGAGAAACACGCCGCGCGCGTCGAAGAAGCCGGCGACGAGTAGTCGAAGCGGTCGTCCGAGACCGGAACCGCGACGCGAGAGCGCAGGCGCTACGTCGACGGATCGATCGAAAACTCGTTTCGAGGGGCACAGACCACCCGGATCTCGCCGTCAGGAGAGTTGCGCGGTGACGTCGGTCGAGGAGATCATTCCGATATACTCGTCGTCCTCGTCGACGACGGGGAGGTGTTTGATGCCGAAGTTGACCATCATCGCCGCGATCTCCTCCAGATAGAGGTCCGGCGGCACGGTCTCGACGGATTCGGTCATCACCTCGGCGACCTGCACCTCGGTCGGGTCGCGCCCGTCGGCGGCAGCGGCCACGATGTCGGTGCTGGTGATGATCGACGGCGGATCCGTCGTCACGACGAGCGCGCTGATTTCGTTGTCGCGCATCACCGTCGCGGCGTCCGCGATCGTCGCACGCTTCGAGATCGTCTCCAGCGGCGTCGACATGACCTCTTCGACGCGAGTTCCATTTGACGGACTCATAGGGTCCGATACGGGCACCTCCCCCATTGGTGTTGTGCTCGAGTCGTCACCGGCGATCGCGCGCGGACGTCGATCCGCGACGGAATCAGTCGTCCGCGATCCGGCTTCCGCCCGGCGGCAGGAAGTATTGAATTCGATCGGGGCTGGCGATCTTGCGGACGAACGTCTCGTCTTCGAACCGCTCGCGGAAGCGCCGGTAGATCCGCTTCGCCGTGTCGGCCTGGGCGTAGCGGCCGGGTTCGACCGCGATCGTCGTCTCCGCCTGGCCCTCGATCGCCGACGGCGGGCCGCCGATCACGCGGGTCCACGGCTCGCACTGGATGCCGACCGTGACGCCGACCGGCGTGTCGTCGTAGTAGGTTCGATCGCCCCGAACCGCAAAGCCCCCCTTCTCCAGGTACTCGCCGCTCTCGGGGGTCTTCGAGACCTGGTCCGAGTCGACGGCGTAGACGTCGCCCGCGTAGCGGCCGTCCTTCCAGACCGACGCGTAGGAGACGGCGAACTGGGCGGCCTCCTCGACGCTCGACTCGGGGAGTTCGATGTCGTGCGACGAGGCCTCGCTGGGATCCGTCGCCTTGAGGACCGTGACGGGGCCGCCGTGGGCCTGCGTGTGGAGCACCTTGTCGCCGGGTTCGAGGTACTTCTTGACGAGTTCCTCGTTCTGGTCGGCGTTGCGCCCGCCGATCACGAGGTAGCCGTCGCTGGTGTGGAACCATCGGAACCGATCGTACCACGGTTCGTTCTCGCGGATCGGGACGGAGGGCATCGAGAGCCAGTCGCGATCGTCGCTCTCGTCTTCGTCGTCGTCTGCGTCGGCCGCCGCATCCTCGGCTTCCCACTGCTCCTTGCGGCGCTTGGCCCCTTCTAAGTCCTCGCGGGTGTCTTCGATCGCAGCGAGCGCGCCCTCTTTTTTCTCTTCGATCCGTTTCGCTTCGTTGTAGAGCCGATCGGCGTTCTGCTCGACGCCGTCGCGGGCGAACAGGTCGATCCGCTCGCCGTCGATTTCGACCGTCACGGTCCCCTCGCTGCCGTCGACGTCGACGACCGCCTCGGCAGCCTCGATGCCGCGCTCTTTGCCCTCCTCGAAGCGCTCCTCGATTTCGTCCCACGGCCGATCCTGCGCGCGGGCCTGCTGGACCGTCGAGAGAATCTCGTCGACGAGACCGTAGTTCGCGTACAACAGTTCGGCCCGATCGCGCTGGGCCTCGGCCTGCTGTTCGAACCCCTCGATCGCGCCCTCCTGTTGCTCGATGATCCGCCGGTGTTTCGCGATCTCGGCCTCGAAGTCCGGCTTCTGTTCGGTCGGATCGGGCTCGGACTCGTCCTCGAGCGAGAACTCGAAGAAGTAGTCGTCCAGCGCGGCGAGGAAGCTGTCGGCCGGGTCGGCGATCATCTTCCCGCGTTCCTCCAGCGGGAACGGTGTGACGTCGACGACCCGCGCGTCCTCTCCCTCGCCGTCGTCGCTGCTCCCCTCGCCGTCGCTCTCGTCGCCGTCCGCGGGTTCGCGGTAGATTCGAGGATCGAAGTTCCCGTTGCGGACGTCGAGCGCGAGCCGTTCGATCGCCTCGTAGATGCGACGGTAGTCGTCGTCGGTGGCGTCGTCGATGTCGATCGTCTTCTCGACGCCGGCGCGGGTGCACAGTTCCTCGGCGTAGAGGCCGCCGAAGTTCAACTGCGTCGCGAGCGTCCGAACGACGTCCGTATCGGACTGGTCCATCTCGCGATCGAACTGCTCGCGGGAGACCGTCAGCGGGTTCGTCCGTGACTCCGGGAACTCGTAGCGCGAGCCGGGCGCGACGGTGCGGGACTTGAGCCGAACCGTTTCGAGGGAGTCGATCACCTCGTACTCGCCGTCCGTGACGGCGACGTTCCCCTGCCCGAACAGTTCGACGATGATCCTCGTCGTGCCGTCTTCGCGGTCAAACAC
The DNA here is from genome assembly GCF_023028105.1 of Halosolutus gelatinilyticus. Classification (NCBI taxonomy): domain Archaea; kingdom Methanobacteriati; phylum Methanobacteriota; class Halobacteria; order Halobacteriales; family Natrialbaceae; genus Halosolutus; species Halosolutus gelatinilyticus. The sequence continues at coordinate 384,675 of NZ_CP095491.1, read as the reverse complement.
GAACTCGAGGATGCGATCGAACTCGTACTGTTCGACGCCGACGAAGTCCGCCCCCGACAGCCGATTCCGGAGCATCATCGCGAACTGCGGCGGCCGTCCGGGGGCGTCGGGGACGCGCTCGGGGGCGACCGTGTGGGCGCGTTTGACCTCGCCGACTTCGAGGAGCAGTTCGACCCGGCCCCGATCGAAGTCCCGCATTTTGAGGCGGACGAGATCGTCGCCGTAGAGATAGGCCTTGTCGACCTTCGCACCCTCGTAGACACCGAGTTCCCGAACGAGGGCGGCGAGATCGACGCTGGTGAGTTCCCGCTTCGGATCCATATCGCACACTCCCCGGCGCGGTCAAAAAGGCGTGTCGCTCCCGTTCGAGGTCCGACGGGATCGTCCGAAAACCCGGTGAGAACGATTACGACCGCCACGAAAGCCCTGCCGTGTTCGACTCCCAGAACTTGCTGCGGTCCTTGCTGTGTCCGGGTTCGCCGAGCCAGCGGCTTTCGTGGCGGATCCAAAATAGCGGGTTCCTCCGAGCGCAGGTACAGGGGGACGGCCGAACGGGCGAGAACGGGACGAGAAGTCAGTCTTATCGGTCGGGCCGTCGGACGTGTTTGTATGCGCGTTACCTTTCTCGGAACCGGCAGCGCGATGCCGACCGGCGAGCGGTTCCAGACCGGGATCCTCGTCCAGGAAGACGGCCGATCGGTGCTGATCGACTGCGGGTCGGGCGTGCTCCACCGGCTCCAGCAGTCCGGCGTCGGCTACGAGAACGTCTCGACGGTCCTGCTGACCCACCATCATCTGGACCACGTCGCCGACCTGTTGCCGCTGGTGAAAGCCCGCTGGCTCGCCGGCGAGGAGCACCTCGAAGTCCTCGGTCCGCAGGGAACGAAGGCCCTGCTCGACGACCTGCTGTCCGTGTACGAGTACATGCAGGGGAAGATCGATCTGCAGGTGCGGGAAGTCGTCCCCGGCGAGTTCTCGATCGCGGACTTCGACGTTTCGGCCTACGAGACCCGCCACTCGCTGCCCTGTCTCGCCTACCGCTTCGACGATCGGTTCACCTTCAGCGGCGACAGCGAGGCGTTCGCCGGACTGGCGAACTTCGCTGACGGCTCCGCGATTCTGGCTCACGACTGCTCGTTTCCGGACGACGTCGACGTCTCGAACCATCCGACGCCCGACGCCCTCGGTAGGGAACTCGCCGGCCGCGATATCGGACGCGTCTACCTGACTCACCTCTATCCGCACACCGACGGCCGCCGCGAGGAGATGCGCGAGTCGATCGGCGCCCACTACGACGGCGACGTGCGGTTCGCCGAGGACCTGACGACGGTCTCGATCGAGTGATCGAAACCGCTTCCGGATAGGTTTCGCCGCGTCTCGGATCGATAGCCTGCCTAGACGGACGTACGGGCGATAGACGAATCGCCCCGCGCCGATCCCTGGTGATTAACCACACGCGGGCGTCCGTATCCGAACAGGTATATAGCGGTAGTTTGTAGGATCATAACAACAGAATGGTTCCCTGTACTCAGATAGTGTATTTCGGAGAGGTGAGCGGATGAGCCTTCCAGATCGTATCGCAAACGGGGTCACGGGGCACTCTCGAATCGTCATCGTCGTCCTCCTGTTACTGACGGCGCTCGTCGGCGCGGGCATGCCGATGATCGACGACGATTCGTCGCTCGATCAGTTCGAGAGCGAGTCAGCGGAGGCGAAAGCTCTGGAGCGCATTCAAGGCACTGACGAGGACGAGGGCTACTTCGAGACCGAAGGCGAGGGGAACACGACCAGCGTGCAGGTGATCACACGCGGCGACAACGTACTCACGCAGGAGTCGCTGATCGCTTCGTTGGAATTCCAACAGAAGATCCGGAACAACGAGTCGATCAACGAGACGCTGGCGGAAAACGACTCGATCACCGGCGTCGAGAACATCGTCGCGTTCACCGCGATCACCAACGAGCGGGTGGCGGAACTCGAATCACGAGGCGCTGAACTCGAGCAGCGGCGGGCCCAACTCGAGAACAGAACGGCCACGCTCGAGGAGGGATTCAACGAGACGCTGGCCCTCCAACGGGAGTACGCGAACCAGACGGCCGCCGGTGACGAAGAAGCCGCCGCGGCGACGGAGGCCGAGATCGAGGCCGTCGTCGAGGAGACGATCGCCGCGGCCGAGCTGGACGACGAGCAGGCCGCCGAGTACGAGCAGCGAGTCGGCCAGGCTCGCGAGATCGAATCGCAGCGGTGGGAAATCGAACAGGCGACCGACGCTCCCCAGGAGAACCCCGAGTATCAGGAGCTGACCGAGAATTTAGCGCAGATCCGTCAGGGTGCCACGGTCGGCATCTTCGCGGACGAGTACGAGCAACTCGAAGAAGACTCCCAGCAACTCCAAGAGGATCGGCGGGCGCTCCAAGAAAACGACGAGCAACCGTCGCTCGAAGAGCAGATCGAGGCCATAGAAGAGCTCGACGACGAGGAGTACGAACAACTCCTCGAGCAGACGCTCTCGTCGAACGACGACGAGGAGAACTTCGCGCTCGCGCTGATGCCCTCGTCGTACGATCCGGGCAGCACCGAAGCCGAGACGCGGATGACCTCGATCAGCCAGTCGACTCAGACCGGCGACGGCATGGAGGAGATGGGCGGACTCGACGATCGAATCGTCGAGAGCCAACTCGAGATCCGCGAACTCGCCACCGCACAGGACGAAGACTATATCGTCTTCGGCGGCGGGATCATCACCGACGAGATCGACCGATCGATGGGCGACAGTCTCGCCATCGTCGGTCCGCTCGCGCTGCTGTTCGTCGTCGTCGCCCTGCTGGTCGCCTACCGCGACCTGCTCGACATCGTCCTAGGCGTCGTCGGCATCGTGGCCGTTCTCGTCTGGACGTTCGGCTTCATGGGCTGGGCGGACATCGCGTTCAACCAGATGTTCGTCGCGGTGCCCGTCCTACTGATCGGGCTCTCGATCGACTACGCGATTCACGTCTTCATGCGCCACCGCGAGCAGCGCGAGGCGGAAGGACGGTCCAGCACCGTCCGCGGCTCGATGCGGATCGCACTGGCCGGCGTCGGCGCCGCGCTCGTCTGGGTGACGGCGACGACGGTCATCGGCTTCCTCTCGAACCTCGTCAGCCCGATCGGCCCGATCCGGGAGTTCGGGGTCGTCAGCTCCGTCGGGATCGTCGCCGCGCTGATCGTCTTCGGCGCGCTGATCCCCGCGCTCAAGGTCGAAATCGACGAGTTCCTTGAAGGGCGCGGCCTGGACCGCCGCAAGCGCGCGTTCGGGACCGGCGGCGGCCGCTTCAGCGAGATCCTGACGATCGGTTCGATTGCCGCGCGAAAGGCGCCGCTGGTCGTCCTCGTGCTCGTCCTTCTCCTCTCGGCCGGCGGGGTCTACGGCGCGTCCCAGGTCGACACCAGCTTCCAGGAGGAAGACTTCCTCGCGGAGAGTCCGCCGGCGTGGACCGAGCACCTGCCGGCCGGAATGAGTCCCGGCGAGTACCACGCCAAGGACGATCTGGAGTTCGTCAACCAGCACTTCCAGCGCGAGGACAGCCAGGCCCAGATTCTCGTCGAAGCCGACGGCGGCGGCGTCGACGATCCCGAGTTGCTCGCGGCGATCGACGTGGCGCGCGACGACGCCGCGGAGAGCGACGTCGTCTACACGAGGGCGGACGGCGAGGCGAGCGTCCAGGACCCGCTGTCGACGATGGAATCGGTCGCCGCGCAGAACGAATCGTTCAACGAGTCGTTCCGGGCAGCCGACACCGACGGCGACGGCGTCCCCGACGAGAACGTCACGGCGCTGTACGACCAGCTGTACGAGGCCGACGAGCAAGCCGCGAGCCAGGTGCTCCATCGAACCGACGGCGGCGAGTACGACGCGGCGCGATTGATCGTCGGCATTGAGGGCGGCGCCGCCGTCGGCGACACGACCGACGAGATGCGCGCGATCGCCGACGACATCGAGGACGGCAACGGTCGCTGGAGCGCAATCGCCACCGGCGATCCAGTCGTCAGCCACATCGTCGAACAGGACCTGCTGAACACCGTCCTCGAGAGCCTGCTGATAACGCTCGTGGCCGTGTTCGTCTTCCTCTCGGGTGCGTACTACCTGACCGGCAACAGCGCGACGCTCGGAACCGTTACCCTGCTGCCGGTCGCGTTCACCGTCAGCTGGATCCTGGGAACGATGTATCTGATCGACATGCCCTTCAACGTGCTGACGGGGATGATCACGAGCCTCACCATCGGGCTCGGGGTCGCCTACAGCATCCACGTCAGCGACCGGTACATGCTCGAACTCGAGCGCCAGGGGAACGTCTGGTCGGCGCTGCGAACGACGGTCACCGGCACCGGCGGCGCCCTGCTCGGCAGCGCGGCGACGACCGTCGGCGGCTTCGGCACGCTCGCCTTCGCGATCCTCCCCGCGCTCCGCCAGTTCGGTATCATCACCGGACTGACGATCACCTACGCGTTCCTCGCGAGCGTCGTGGTCCTGCCGACGCTGCTGGTGCTCTGGACGCGGTACTTCGGTCCGGACGTGTCCTTCGACGCACCAGGAGCGGCTAGCCCCGCGGCGGCGAGCGACGGCGGCACGCCCGCCGAACGCGAAACGGACTCGACGAACGACGCCGGAGGGACCGACGAGTGACGAACGACGAGAACGAAGCCGTAGACGCGTTCGAACGGCTCGGACTCACCAGCTACGAAGCCAAGGTGTTCATCGCCTTGCACCGACTCGGCTCCGGAACCGCTCGCGACGTCGCCAGCGTGGCCGACGTCCCTCGATCGCAGGTGTACAGCGTCGCCGAGAGCCTCGAAGAACGCGGCTTACTCGAGGTCCAGCAGTCGAGTCCGATCCGCTATCGCCCGGTCAGTATCGAGGAGGCGCGGGAGACGCTCGAGCGCCGGTTCGAGCGCGAACGGGAACGAGCGTTCGACTACGTCGATACCGTCAAACGGGAGTCGGCAACCGAGGAGACCCAGGAGGCCATCTGGACCATTCGAGGCCGCGAACGCATCGACGATCGCGTCGTCGACATCGTCTCCAACGCCGATCGACGCCTCATCTTCGGGACCCGTCTCCCCGAACTGCTCACCGACGAGATCGCGGCCGCGCTCGAAGACCGCGCCGAGACGGGCGTCGACGTCGTCGCGTTCAGCGGGACCGAAGCGGTCCGCGATCGGTTTCGCGGGGTCGACGGGATCGAGGTTGCCAGACCGCCGGCCCACCGGCGGGACGACGATCGATCGGGGCGGATCCTCATCGTCGACGACGACGCCATCCTGCTGTCGGTCGTCGACGACGACGGCAGCGAGACCGCGATCTGGAGTTCGGGGTCGCTGTTCGCCTCCGTGTTGATCCAGCTCATCGAAGCGAACGACAAGGCGCCGGGAGAGTGGTGACGGGGAGTCGAGAATCGTGGCGGCCGGCGGACCGCGATCGAAACCGCCGGCCGGCGGCTGACGACTGACGGCTATTCGACGGGTCGCTCCCCGTCGACGATCGCGAGCACTTCTTCCGGCGAGTCGATCCGATAGGCTACTGCGGGGCCGTCGTCGGCGCCGAACGCGACGCCGTGCATCCCCGCCTGGACCGCGCCGCACACGTCGTGATCGTACCGATCGCCGATCATCAGGGATCGCTCGGGGGCGACGCCGGCTTTCTCCAGCGCGGTTTCGAACATCGCCGGATCGGGCTTGGTGCGCCCGACCGCCTCGGAGGTGGTGATCGAGTCGAAGCGCTCGCGGACGCCGAAGTGATCGAGCATCATCGTTCCTTCCTCGTCGTCGACGTCGCTGATGACGCCGAGGTGGAGGTCGCGCTCGGCGAGCTCCTCGATCGTTTCGACGGCGCCGGGGACGGGCTCGATCGCGTCCCGAACGGCTTCGCGAAACGGCGGCCGCCACTCGGCCGCCGGCAGCGGTTCGCCGACGATCGCTTCGATCCCTCTGTGGTAGCCCTCGCGGGCGGCGCGGAACTCCGTGCCGTCGCGCTCGCGAAAGTAGTCGCCGACCGTCGTCCGCCAGGCGCCGATCGCCTCCTCGATGGTGCGGTCGACGTCGTACCGCTCCAGCAGGTCGGCGACGAACGACGTGTGGGCGGCCCGGACGGACTTGAGATCGAGGATGACGCCGCCGATGTCCCAGAAGACGGCCTCCCACTCGTCGGGGTCGGCCGGCGGGTCGGGTGGCCGCGGATCCGATCCGGCGCGTTCGTCGGCGGATCGCGCGCCGGCCGTGCCGCGGGTCCCGACTCCGGCACGGTCGTCGTCGCTCGTCCGATCGTCGTCGCCGCGGGTCATCGATCGTCGCTCCCGGCCCGCCGGACCGTCGATCGATCGATCTCGTCGATGCTCGCACGGCCCGAGAGACCCACGGTCAGATCGAGGTCGGCGAGCAGGTTTTCGAGGACCGCGCGGACGCCGTCTTCGCCGCCGATCCCGAGTCCGTAGGCGTACGGACGACCCAGCAGGACCGCGTCGGCGCCCAGTGCAACCGCCCGGAACACGTCGCTGCCGCGGCGGACGCCGCTGTCGAACAGCACGGTCGCCTCGTCGCCGATCGCGTCGACGACCTCGGGTAGCGCCTCGAGCGCGGGGATCGCGCCGTCGACCTGTCGGCCGCCGTGATTCGAGACGACCACGCCGTCCATCCCGCGATCGATCGCCTCGCGGGCGTCGTCGGGGTGGAGGACGCCCTTGAGAACGATCGGCAGATCGGTGTGCTCGCGAAGGAACTCGAGGTCGTCCCACGTGAGCGAGGCGTCGCCGAAGCAGTCGATGAACGACTCGAGCGAGGCCTCGGGATCGGCCCACGGCTCGTCGGTGTCGAGCCGATCGAGGAACGCCTCGTCCTCGAAGTAGTTCTTGATGCCCTGCCCCTCGAGGAAGGGCAGGTAGGCGAGTTCGATGTCGCGCTCGCGCCAGCCCATCTTCGGCGTATCGAGCGTGACGACGATCGCGTCGTACCCCGTGGCCTCCGCGCGTTCGAGGAAGCTGGCCGCAACCGCCCGATCGGAACTCCAGTAGAGCTGGAACCAGTTCGGTCCGTCGCCGAGTTCGTCCGCGATCTCCTCCAGCGTGTACGACGAGACGGAACTGCAGATCATCGGCACGTCGAGGTCGCGACTCGCTCGCGCGACGGCCAGTTCGGCCTCGTCGTGGAGGATCGACTGGACGCCGATCGGGGCGAGCAACACGGGAGCCGGAACCTCGCGCCCGAAGAGGTCGACCGAGAGGTCGCGATCGGAGACGTCCCGCAGGATCCGCGGGACGATCCGCCACTCGTCGAAGGCCCGATCGTTGGCGTCGACGGTCGACTCCGAACCCGCGCCGCCGGCGACGTAGGCGAACGCCCGCTCGGTCAGTTCCTCGCGGGCGCGGTCCTCGAGATCCTCGTAGGAGACGGGGAACTCGGGCGGCTCGCCTTCGAGCATGCCGCGTCGGTACACCTCCTCCTGTCGATTCGGTCCGTACTCGGGAGCGTCTCCTGTCATGGCGTGTCGGTGAGCGGCGATTCGGACGCCGCCAATGTATGCGTATCGCTGACAACGGTCACTCGACGGCGTCGGGACGCCGGCTTCGCACCCACATTTATTAACATTGTCTGCATATGTTACTTTGTATCTAACAATGGTAACCATAACTGCACCCGGTTCGGGTGAGCGCGCGTGAGTACCGACCAGTTCGGCGTCGACGGCGACGTCGCCATCGTCACCGGCGCCTCGAGCGGCATCGGGAAGGCGATCGCGGAACGATTCGCCGCCGACGGCGTCGACGTCGCGATCTGCTCGCGCGAGCAGGAGAACGTCGACCCCGTCGCGGAGGAGATCGAAGCGAGCGATCGGCCGGGTCGGGCGCTGGCGGTCGAGTGCGACGTGACCGATCGCGAGGCCGTTGACGCGTTCGTCGAGGCGACCGTCGAGGAGTTCGGCGGGCTCGACGTGCTGGTGAACAACGCAGGCGCCTCGTTCATGGCTTCCTTCGACGACATCTCGGAGAACGGCTGGAAGACGATCGTCGATATCAACGTCCACGGGACCTACCACTGCACCCACGCCGCCGCGGAGCACTTAAAGGACGGCGGCGGGACCGTCGTCAATCTCGCGAGCGTCGCGGGCCAGCAGGGATCGCCGTATATGAGCCACTACGGCGCGTCGAAGGCCGCCGTCGTCAACTTCACGAAGTCACTCTCCTACGAGTGGGCCGGCGACGACGTCCGAGTCAACTGCATCGCGCCCGGGTTCGTCGCGACCCCTGGCGTCGAGAGCCAAATGGGCGTCTCGGCCGACAACATCCAGCGCGACGAGGTCGAGCGTCGCATCGGTACGGTCGAGGAGATCGCCGACCTCGCGCAGTTCCTCGCGAGCCCCGCGTCGTCGTACGTCGTCGGCGAAACGATCACCGCACAGGGCGTGCCTCGGGTCGAGGAATCGCACGAGGTATAGCGTCGCGCGTTTCCGCTCGGTCGACCGCTTCGAGGGTCGCGGGACGTCGATCGAAACCCGATCGGCGCCCGCCGCGCTCGACGCGGCCGCGTCCGAACCGATCGCGGAGTCGCGTGCGGCGGGTTTGTGAGCGAGGGAGCGTCGTGAACTGACCAACACGCGTTTACGGACTCGTGTTCTCACTTGTCCTAATGGAATCCTCGGATTCGACGTCAGATATCTCTCGGGGGGACGTTCGGCGGTTTTTCGCGCAGTTAGACGAGCCGTCCAGACCGGTCACGACCGCCGAAGTCGCCGACGAACTGGAGTGTCCACAAGAGACCGTCCGTCGGACCCTACAGATTCTCGCCGAACGAGGAACGATCCGGACGAGGAACGTCGACGAAACGACGCGCGTCTGGTGGCGTCCGTCCGAGACGGAGCGGCCCGGCCGGCGGCCCGACGGGAAGGAGTTTACCGCCCTCGTCGACGCGGTCGAGGACTACGCGATTTTCATGCTCAATCCCGACGGTCGCATCGTCTCCTGGAACGAGGGCGCCAAACGGATCAAGGGGTACGCCGCAGACGATATCGTCGGCGATCATTTCTCCACGTTCTACACCGATTCCGACGTCGACGACGGCGTCCCCGATCGAAACCTCAAGGCGGCGACGAGGGACGGACGCGTCGAAGACGAGGGATGGCGAGTCCGTCGGGACGGCTCTCGGTTCTGGGCCAACGTCACGATCACCGCGATCCGCGCCGACGACGGATCGCTGCGGGGATTCACGAAGGTCACCCGCGACATGACCGAACGCCGCGAGCACGAGCAGCGGCTGCGGCGAGAACGAGACCTCGTCGAACGGATCCTCGAGACCGTTCCGGTCAGTATTCTCGTGAGTACGGCCGACGGCGAAATCGTCCGCACCAACCGGCAACTGCTCGACGGACTCGGCGTCGACGAATCGGCGCTCGACGACTCCGATCTCGGATCGTGGGACGTCTACGACGACGACGGCAACCCGATTCCGACCGACGAGTTACCGTGGATGCACGTCGCCGAGACCGGGGCGGCCGTGACCGACTACCAGTGTCAGGTCGACGTTCCGAATCTCGACCGCCGGTGGCTCTCGATCAACGCGGCGCCGATCGCCGACTCCTCGCGCGACGGGCGCGTCGTCTTCTCCGTCGTCGACATCACCGAGCAGAAAGAACGCGAGCGTCAGCTCCGCCGCGAGTCCGAACAGACCGAGAAGCTGTTGCGAACGGCGCCGATCGCGATCGCCGTCCAGAACGCCGACGGGGACACGGTGATGGCGAACCGGCGAGCGCAAGACGCCCTGGGACTCTCCGAACGGGAGCTCATCGACGAACCCGACGACGCCGACGAGTGGGACGTCTACGACGCGGACGGAAATCCGCTCGACCCGAGCGACACGCCGTCGGCGCGAGTCGCAGCGACCGGTGGCGCGGTGCGAAACGAGGAGCTGATCATCGATCCGCCGGACGGCGATCGGATCCAGTTTCACGTGAACGCGGTACCGTTGTTCGGCTCCGACGGCGAGGTCGAGCGGATCGTCGTGGCCGGCGAGGACATCACCGAACTCAAGGATCGCGAACGCCAGCTCGAGCAGCGAAAGGCGGAACTCGAGACCGAGCTGAGCGAGATCTTCGGGCGGATCACCGACGCCTTCTACGCGCTCGACAACGACTGGCAGTTCACGCACGTCAACGAGCGCGCCGAGGAGCTGCTCGACTTCCAGAACCGGGGACTGGTCGGGGAACGCGTCTGGGAGGTCTTCGACTGGACCGCCGACACGCGACTCCGCGAGGAGTACGAGCGAGCGATGGAGACACAGGAGCCGGCGTCGTTCGAGTTCTACTATCCGGAGCCGCTGGACGCGTGGTTCGAAATCCACGCCTATCCGTCGGAGACCGGCCTCTCGGTCTACTTCCGGGACGTCACCGAACGCAAGCGTCGCGAGCACGAACTCGCGGAGCGGGAGCGCCAGCTCTCGACGCTAATGGACAACGTCCCTGGGATGGTCTATCGCTGTCGCAACGAACGGGGGTGGCCGATGGAGTTCGTGAGCGACGCCTGCCGCGAGATCACTGGCTACGAACCCGAGGCGCTCGAGCGAGGCGACATATCGTTCGGAGACGACGTCATCGTCGAGGCGGATCGCGACGACGTCTGGGAGGCAATCCAGCGAACGGTCGACGACCGGGAGCCGTTCTCCGTGACCTACCGCATCGAGACCGCGTGCGGAGACCGCCGCTGGGTCCGGTCTTACGGGCGCGGAATCTTCGACGACGACGCCCTCATCAGCCTGGAGGGGATCATCACCGACGTCACGGAGCGGAAACGCCTCGAGAGAGAACTGAAGGAGTCGGAACGTCGGTACCGGACGCTCGTCGAACACTTCCCGAACGGCGCCGTCGCGCTGGTCGACGACGAACTCCGGTACCAGACCATCGGCGGCACGCCGCTCAATGCGGCCGACGTTACGACCGGCTCGCAAAACGGGACGTTAGTCGAAGAAGTGCTCACACCGCCGCTGGCCGCCGAACTCGTCCCGCGCTACGAGGCCGCGCTTGAGGGCGAGTCCGACTCGTTCGAACTCGACCTCGACGGGCAGGTGTACCAGTTTCAGTTCGTTCCGATTCACGACGACGACGGCGACGTCTTCGCCGCGCTGGGCATGTCACAGGACATCACGGAGCGCCGGGGGTACGAGCGGAAACTCGAGGAGTCCAACGAGCGGTTAGAGCAGTTCGCCTACGCCGCCAGTCACGACCTCCAGGAGCCGCTGCGGATGGTCACGAGCTACCTGCAGTTGATCGAGCGCCGGTACGAGGACGCCCTGGACGACGACGGCCGGGAGTTCATCGAGTTCGCCGTCGACGGCGCCGATCGGATGCGCGAGATGATCGACGGCCTCCTCGAGTACTCCCGCATCGAAACGCAGGGCGATCCGTTCGAGCCCGTCGATCTGGATCCCGTCCTCACCGACGTGCTGGACGACCTCACGATCCAGATCGCGGAGAGCGACGCCGAGATCGCGGTAGGTCCGCTCCCGCGAGTCGTGGGCGACCCCAGCCAGTTGCGGCAGGTGTTCCAGAACCTCCTCGACAACGCGATCGAATACAGCGGCGACGAACCGCCTCGCGTTCACGTCGCGGCCGAGCGGGCGGGATCGATGTGGGAGGTGTCGGTCCGCGACGAGGGGATCGGTATCGATTCCGAGGACACGGAACGGGTCTTCGAGGTGTTCCAGCGCCTCCACAGCCGGAAGGAACACGACGGAACGGGTATCGGTCTCGCGCTCTGTCAGCGGATCGTCGAGCGCCACGGCGGCGAGATTCGGGTCGACTCCGAACGCGGCGAGGGAACGACGTTCTCGTTTACGCTGCCGACAGCCGGCGATCGCGGCGAGTGATCGAACCGGGCACCCGCGGTTCGGAATCGGGATTCGAGCGCGTCCTCACCCGCAGTTCGGTGGAGAAACCGACCCCGATCGGGCGGCCCCGCGACGCTTCGACCGCCGGTTCCAATACACCCAAATGGACGGCACTGCTCTGTGAACAACGATGACAGATAGGGACGTCCACCTCCCGGTCGCCGCACAACCGACCGTCGACTCGCTCGTCGAGTACGCCCGACGCGCGGAGGCCGGCGGCTACGACTGCGCGTGGCTCCCCGAGACGTGGGGTCGCGACGCCGTGACCGTCCTGACGGCGATCGCCGAGCGGACCGAGGAGATCGACGTCGGATCGAGCATCCTCAACACCTACTCCCGATCGCCCGCGCTGCTCGGCCAGACGGCCGCGACGCTTCAGGAAGTATCAGACGGGCGATTTCGACTCGGAGTCGGCCCGAGCGGCCCGGTCGTGATCGAGAACTGGCACGGGATGGCCTACGGAAACCCGCTCAGACGGACCCGAGAAACCGTCGAAATCGTTCGACAGGTCCTTTCGGGTGAGCGGGTCGAGTACGACGGCGAGGACTTCTCGCTCTCCGGGTTCCGACTCCGCTGCGAGCCGCCCGACCCCGCGCCCCCGATCGAAGTCACCGGTATGGGTCCGAAGGCGGTCGAACTCGCCGGCCGCTTCGCCGACGGCTGGCACGGCATCATGCTCGCGCCCGAGGGCGTCGAGGACCGAATCGCGGACGTCGAACGCGGCGCGGAACTGGGCGATCGCGACCCCGAGGACGTCTCCGTCACCGTCGGCGTCACCTGCTGCGCCCTCGGCGATGCAGAGCGCGCTCGCGACCTCGTCCGCCAACACGCCGCCTTCTACGTCGGCGGCATGGGGACGTTCTACCGCGACGCGCTCGTCCGGCAGGGGTACGACGTCGCCGACGAGATCCACGACGCCTGGCAGGACGGCGATCGCGAGCGCGCGCTCGGGCTCCTCTCCGACGACATCCTCGACGACCTCGCCGCCGCGGGGCATCCCGGAGCCGTCCGCGATCGACTGGAACGGTTCGAAGCGATCGATGGAGTGGACGCGGTCGCGGTCGGCTTCCCCCGCGGCGCCGACGAGAACGAGATCGTCGAGACGATGGACGCGGTGGCCCCGAACGCGGACTGAGCGGTCTTCGTTTCGAGTGTTACCGCCATCCCTTCTCCGACAGCTACAAGCCCAGCATCGTCCCAGTTCGTGGTATGCCCGGCAAAGTTGGCCCGGACGAACTGCTCGCGCACGTGTTCGATCGGACGGGGACGGCCGCGGCCGACGAGACGGTGGTGCAGGGGGCCGCGTACGGCGAGGACGCCGCCGCGATCGACTGGCCCGGCGCGGACACGCTCGTCGTCAGCTCCGATCCGATCTCGCTGGCCGCCGCGGACGTGGGAACGCTCGGCGTCGCGATCGCCTGCAACGACGTCGCCGCGTCGGGAGCCGACCCGCGCTGGCTCACGGTCGTCGCGTTGCTCCCCGACGAGGACGCCCCGCTCGAGGCGATCACGTCGGACCTCCACGCGGCCGCCCGCGACGTCGGAGCCGCGATCGTCGGCGGCCACACGGAGTACGTCGACCAGCTCGATCGGCCGCTGCTCTCGCTGACCGCGATGGGGGCGACCGACGCGTTCCTTCCGACCGGCGGCGCCGAACCCGGCGATCGGGTCGTCCTCACGAAGGCGGCAGGCGTCGAGGGAACGGCGATCCTCGCGGCCGACTTCGGCGACGACCTCGGCGTCGATCCGGAGATTCGCGAGCGCGCCCAGGCGTTCCTCGAGGAGCTCAGCGTCGTCCCCGACGCCCGTATCGTCCGCGAGTACGCGACCGCGATGCACGACCCGACGGAGGGCGGTGTCGCGGCCGGCCTGCTCGAACTCGCGCGAGCCTCGGCGGTTCGCATCGAGGTGGAGCGGGACGCGGTGCCGGTCCGCGATGAGACGGCCGCCCTCTGCGACGCGGCGGGCGTCGATCCGCTGCGGATCTTCGGCTCCGGAGCGCTGCTCGCGACCGTCCCGCAGGCGGACGTGAGCGACGTCCTCGACGCGCTATCGGACGCGGAAATCGACGCCGCCGACATCGGACGCGTCGAGCCGGCCGGCGTGGATGACGAGGGCGACGGGAGCGGAGAGAGCGAAGAGAGCGGAGCGGCCGACGAGGACGAAGCGCGCGAATCGGCGGCCGGCCTCGTCCTCGGGCGCGAACTGCTCACCGACGCGATCGAGGACGACCTCTACCCGCTGTGGGAGGCCGCCGACGCGGCCGACTGAGCGTCGGGCTCCGCGGTCCCGATCGCGGCTCCGATCGTCGCCTGAACGACGAGGTCCTCCGGCGCGAGGGCGGCGTCGGCACCGGCGCGTTCGAGCGCGTTCTCCCGTCCCGGGTCGGAGAACGCGACGATGCGGGCGTCCGTCCGTTCCCGGGCCGAGATCACCGCGTAGCTGTTTTTGGCGGCGTCAGCCGTCGCGGCGAGCACCAACTCGGCGTCGTCGAGTCCCGCCCGATCGAGCGTCCGATCCTCGGTGGGATCGCCGGCGAGCACGTCGACGTCGAGGTCGTCGGTCGGGACCGCGTCCGCGTCGGTCGTCACGACCCGGACGGTCGCGTTTCGGCGCGCGAGTTCCGCGACGATCGGGGCGGCCGTCTCGTCGTAGCCGAGGACGACGACCGTTCTCGGGTGTTCGGAGTCGAGGTTGACCTTCGCCCGTTGCTCGACGCGGGTGAAGTAGCGTTCGACCGCCGGCCCGAGCAGACTGCCGACCACGACGGCGACGGTCGCCGGACCGAGCAGGACCAGCGAGATGGCGAACAGCCGCGCCGCGTATCCGGTGGGGTGGACGTCGCCGTAGCCGACCGTGCTCGCGGTTACGAGCGTGAAGTAGATCGCGTCGACGACGGTCTGCAGTTCGGCGAACTCGTCGCGGAGGGCGTACGCGCCGACCGTCCCGTAACAGAGCACGCCCACGAACGACACCAGGCTTCCGAGTTGGGCCCCGCTCAGCGAACTCGATCGGGTGAACTGGTCGCTCGTCAGCAACAGGACGACGAAGCCGCCGCTCCCGATGACGACGAGCGGAACCGACTGCAGCCGGAACTGAACGACGCCGTGTCCGGCCGCGAGGACGACGAGGCCCGCCGCCGCGACATAGGCCAGCCGGTAGCCCCGTCGCATCCCCCAGGCGGCGACCAGCAGGACGAACCCGATGACCGCGCCGCTGAACTCGGCGATCGACTGAACGGTGCCGAGCGTGCCGGTCGCCCTGATCGTCGGCCCGGTCACGATCGCCACGAGGCTGGTCACGATCGACGTGAGCGCGACGGTGACGACGATCCAGATGGCGACGCGACCCCCGCGCGTTCGGAGTCGTTCGAGCATAGCGGTTCAACCACGCCGACGGCGGTAAATCCTCGCCGGGATCGCACGACCCGAACGCCGCCGATTCCGGCCGCCGACGCGTCGATCCGATCGCGACGCGGACGATCAGGGGCAATCGGACGCGGACGATCGGAAGCAGGCGGGAGAGCAGATCGACTGAGCGGCCCGAATTCGCGTGGACGTCACTTATTGACGTGGGCCGAGAGGTAGTTGTATGGCGACCATCGCGTACGAGGCGCCGGACGGCACGGCCGAGGAATCGGTCGACGCCGACAACATCACCGACTCTGGGAAGGTTCAGGGAATCCGGGTCAACCTCGAAGGCGAGGGGTACATCCACCTGCCGTACGCCCGGATCTACTGGATCCGGACGAGCGAGGACGAGGGGAAAGTGGACTACTCCTCGGCGTAACGTCCGGCGCCGATCCGTCGAATCCGTCCGGGGATCGGCCGTCGACGAGTAGCGTGCTCGGCGCGTCGGGAACCGCGAGGACGTCGCTGCAGGGACCGATCGCGTCCGAGACGTCGGCTTCGGCGCGTATGAGGCGCTTTTCGACGGTCGCGGGCGCGCTGCCGTTCGTGATATTCACCGCGCTACCGACGCTGATCCGATCGAAACTCGACCGACCACGGCAGGGGCCAGCAAAATCGCGACGAAGAGGCCGGCGTTGACTGCCGTGAGGGCGATCGCCGCGACGAGGGTCGACGCGATCGCCGCGGCGAGGGATTCGAGGACGACCCCGACGACGATCGCGCCGATCCCGACGACCACGAGGAGCGCGCCTTCCAGGCGCGACCGGAGGTCGGGAAGTGAGCCGAGCCGGGTCGACGCCAGCAATCCGCCGACGCTGCCGCCGAGGGCGATCAGCACGTCGGATTCGCCGCCCGTGACGAGGACCGCCGGGACGGCGATGGCTCCGCCGAGCGCGAATCCGCGGCGCGGATCGCCGGCGACGATCGCGTGAACGGCGACGAGAAAGGCGAGGCCGACGATCGCGCCGGCGATCACGTCGCCGAGGTAGTGGACGCCGAGGACGACCCGCGAGAGCGAGACGAGGACGACCGCGCTCGTCGCCGCGCCGATGGCGAGCGGGTCGCGGTACCGATCGAAGGTGAGCAACAGGCCGCCGTAGACGAGTGTCGCGGCGAACGCGTGGCCGCTCGGGAAGCCGTACGGATCGTCGTCGTTCGGGACCAGAAAGACCTCCTCGGGCGGTCGCGGCAGCCCGATCACTAGCTTGAGCAGCAGGATGAAACTCACCCCGGCGACTGCATAACTGATCACGAGCGCCGTCTCCCGCCGTCGCGTCAACCAGTACAGCAGCGCGAGGACGAACATCAGCGCCGTCGGCCCGCCGAACTCCGTGACGACCGCCGCGACGCCGGCGTACGCGTCGGGGAACGCCTCCCAGATCCCGGCGCTTTCCGATTCGAACCGCATCTGTGAAACCGATGATCCGGTCGCGATGAAAACGTATCGATCGGGCACAAGATCACGTCCCGAAGGCGGTCGGGGTCGATCGCGGCCGACCGCCGGTACCGGGGTTCAGCGATCGGCCCACTCGAGCATCCGCTCGTAGACGGGATCGGACGCGAGCGCTCGCGAGTCGCCCACCAGCACCAGCGCGCGCTTGGGTCGCGTCAGGGCGACGTTGATCCGCCTGTAGTCCTCGAAGATCGGCCCCTCCAGCCGTCCGGTCGCGGTGAAGGAGACGATGATCACCTCCTGGCTCGACCCCTGGAACCGATCGACCGTGTCGACGGCGACGTCGGCCGGGACGTGTCGCGAGATTTCGGACACCTGCGCCCGGAAGGGGGCGATGACGCCGATCTCGGAGCGATCGAGCCCGGCGTCCTCGTAGGCCGCGATCAACTCGGCGATGCGGGCGGCCTCCTCGCTATCGGTGTACGCGCTTCGATCGCCCTCGACGTCGACGAACGCGACGGGGTCGCGGAGTTCGGCCGGGAGGGCGTCCCGCGAGACGCCGTCCAGATCGTCCAGCGTCCGCGACGCCACCTCGGGTTCGGCCGGCCGGAGTTTCCCCTCGTAGAACTCGGTCGAGGAGAACGCCTGGATGCGCTGGTTCATCCGGTACTGCCGATCGAGCATGACGCCCGCCTCCGGATGCAGATCGACGAGGCGCTCGAACAGCGACTCCGTGAGGTCGTTCTCGGCCCGGACGACCGGCGGCAGCTGCTCGTGGTCGCCGACGAGGACGAACCGATCGGCGAGGTTGATCGCCGCGTCGGTTCCCGGCTCCGTCAGCTGACCGGCCTCGTCGACCAGCGCGACGTCGAAGGCCTGCTCCTTCATGACCCGCGAGCCACAGGAGGCGGTCGTCGCCGCGACCACCTGCGCGTTCTGCAGTTTCGCGACCCGATCGTCCGGATCACCCGCGCGCTCCAGCCGATAGGGCTCCATGTCCTCGCGGACGCCGCTCTCGGAGCCGACGCGGACGATCCGCTCCTCATCGATCGTTCCCTCCAGTTGCTCCAGCAGCGCCTCCAGCGCGTTGTCGACCGCGCGGTTCGTAAAGGCCGACAGGAGGACGCGATCGCCGCGCTCGACCATCGCGCGGATGGCCCGGGCGATCGTGTACGTCTTCCCGGTCCCCGGCGGACCGTGGATCAGCGCGCAGTCTCGCGCACCCACCGCCTTCGTCACGGCCTCGTTCTGCGCCGCGTTGTTGTCGATGAACGTATCCTCGATCTCGTCGAACTCGGGGTCGGCCCGGCCGAACAGGACGTCCTTGCGCCGCTCGCCGCCCTTCAGCAGACAGTCGTGGAGCGCGACGAGGAGGCGATCGGTCGTCAGTTCGGAGGGGTAGACGTCGAGGCGGGTGACCTCGACGGGTTCGTCGGCGGTCAAGACCACTTCGTCTTCGTTCAACCGCTCGATCCGCGCCAGTTCCGACTGGCCGCGGACCGGGTGGCCGTCGCTCGCGAGGACGAGATCGCCCTCGCGAAGCTTCGAGGTCGCACCGCCGTCCCGACGGGCGCGCAGTTCCCAGCGCCCGCCCTCGAGTTCGCGCTTCGAGTCGAATTCGAGGTCGATCAGCGCCCGATCGTCGTCCGCCCGCTCCTGGGCGTCCTGCTCCCAGAGTTTGGCGTACTCGCGGTGGACCTCGCGGCGCTCCTCCTCGATCGCCCGGTAGAAGCGCTCGAAGTAGTCGCGCTCCTCTTCGGGGAGCGGTCGGCCGATCTGGCCGGCCTTCGACTCCTGGTCGAGCCGTCCCGAGACGACCATGCAGGTGTCCTGCTCGAAACAGTACTCGCATTTCGCCGAGCCCTCGTAACCCGTGGGAACGTCGCCTTTGATCTCCATCGCGGCGAGTTCGTTCCGGAGTCGGACGACAAACTTCAGGAGGCCGTCGCCCATCGAGAACTCCTTGGCGGGCGTGAGGTCGCCGGTTTCCTCGTTGCGATCGAGCGCCGAGTTCTTGGTGTACAGCAGGGTGCCGGTGTCGACGTCGCCGCCGTGTTCCTCGAGCAGGAGCGCGTAGCAGGCGGCCTGCACCTTGTCCTTGAACCGCGGCTCCTTTTTGAGGTTCTTGCCGGTCTTGAGTTCGACCGGGGCGCCCCGTCGAATCGCGTCGGCCCGCCCGCGGATGCCGAACGTCTCGCTGATGAGCAACTGCTCGGAGCGCCAACTGTCCTCCTCCGTCAACCGACCCTGCTCGAGCCAGCCCTCGATCGCCGTCGCGTTCTCGCGGACCTCGTCGGCGACGGCGTCAGGCGTCTCGCCGAGCAGCCCCAGTTCGAGGCCGCGTTCCTCGACTCGGGCGTCGATCGCCTCCTCCAGGTCCCGACCCCGGAGCAGGTCGCCGAACACCTCGTGAACGATCGTCCCCTTCACGACGGGGTAGTTCAGCGGCACCCCGGAGAGCTTATTCAGGTAGTACAGGCGGGGACACTCCACCCAGTTGCGGATCGCCGTCACGTTCACGAGAAAGCTCGGTTCGACGACGACGTACGACTCTCCCGTGGTCGCGTACTTCGTTTCGCCGCGGAATTCCTCTTCTTTCGCGTCGGTCACGAGCAGTTCCATCCCCGGTTCCAGTAACTCGGCGGACTCGGTCCACTTATTCCAGAGCGTCACCGTCGTGATCTCGCGATTCTCGGGATCGGGGGCTGTACCCGGATCCGGGTCCGAACCCGAACTGTCGATCGATCGATCGCCGTCCGCTTCGACCAGGAGCGGCACCTCCGCGAGATCGCTCTCGCCGTAACTCGTCGACACCGATCGGATCTCGACCTCGCCCGCGACGGTTCCGCGTACGTACACGACTGTTCGTCACGGGCGAGTGGTCAAAAACGCTATCGGTCGCCGGGGAGACGGCCGTCCGGAACGATCGTAATCCGAGATTACCGTCTCCCTCGTCGCCGCTTGCCGTGGAACGGTCGCGGTCGCTTTTGACCGCCCGGCGGCAACGCTCGACTCCCATGAGTGACCCCAACAGTGACGAGCGACGGACCGAAACCGGGACGGACGGGACCGACGATCGACCCTCCACGGACCCGACGAACGATCGGACCCGCGTAGACGCGTCCGCCGAAGGCGATGCGATCAATGATCGTGCGGAGAAGACGGGTGAAACCGTCGACTCCGGTACCGGCGTCGGCGATCGAGGCGATCGCGGGCGGGACCGCCGGGACGAGTCGACCCGGATCGCGAACGAGGAACGCCGGCGGACGATGCCCTTCATCAGCGCGATCATCGCCGTGCTCGGCGCCTGGGTCGCCCTGTCGGTGTTCGTCTACGACGTCTCGCAGACGACGCTCTGGAACAACGTCCTCGTCGGTGCGGTCGTCTTCCTCGCCGCCGGCTACAACTTCTACCGCGTCAGAAACGACGTCCCCCTCAGCGTCGGCATCGCCGGGTTGGTCGCGCTACTGGGTCTCTGGCTGATAATCGCCCCCGCGCTCCTGGCGATGACCACGGGTCCGTTCTGGAGCACCCTCGTCACCGGCCTGCTCATCGCGGGACTGGCCGGGTACAACGCCTACGACGCCCGCGAGGCTCGATCGGTCGCGACCGAACCGGGGACCGAGTCGCCCTGAGCCGATCGCCCGTCGCCGGAACGCGTCAGTTCGAGTCCGCGAACTGCGGATCGAGCCGTCGCAGCCGGCGTTCGGCGGCGTGATGTCCCGTCGCGACGACGGCGAACGCGATCATCGCGACGGCGAACGCGATCGAGACGACCGGCGACACGCCGTTCACGTAGCTGTTACAGAGCTGTCCGATCGCCAGGACGAGCGGGCAGATTCCGAGCAACGAACTCGTCGCCGGATCGGCGCGAAACAGGTCGACGACCGAGGATATCCGTCGTGGTGGCATGATCAACCGGTGGTTACCCCTGTTGTCGGGGGGACGATCGTATTCCTTTTGGTTCGATCGTCGCGCCTCGTCGGCAGTCCCGTCCCAGTTTCGACCCGATAGCCGTTCGTTTCCGGTGCGTTCGAACCGATCGAGACGGGTTTCGAGCCGCGTTCGCTCCAATCGATACGTTCATTCCGCAGGCGTCACAAGCATCGCGTATGCGGATTCGCGAGTGGCAGGACGTACTGGCGGACGTCACCGAACGCGACGTCGACCCCGACGACTGGCGAGCGATCGCCGGCGACCGCGCGGGCGGCGTCGGCGAAGACATGTACCTCGCGCATCCCCGTGCCGGCGTCTTCTTCCTGAAGACCTACGCGAAGAACCCCTACCAGGTTCGCGGCGCCGGGACGCGAGTCGCCCGGAAACTCGACGATGAGATCGGCTCGTTCATGCCCGAGAACGACTCTGGCGGGCGATTCGCGGTCCAGTCGCCGCCCGAGGACGAGGATCACGCGGAAACGGTCTCGAAGCGGCTTCGGACCGTCCTCGAGACGCACGCGGACGCTCCGACCCGGCCGCAGGACCTCTTCGACGACGTCATGGAGGCCATCGAAAGTCCGGCCTTCGGCCCCATGGCGTACGACCAGTACGATCGCCCGGACGAACTCGACGACCTCTCCGATCGGTTCGAGGAAGCCGAGGAGCTGCTCGACGCGGAACTCGACGACCTGATCGAGACCGACGAGGTCGATCGGGGCTTCATGTAACGCCGGCGGTTCTCGCCACCCCTGCTCTCCTCGCCCCCGGTACCGATTCCCTTGCGCGTGCATCCGTTGCGTCTTTGAGCGCGGCGGCCGAGTCGCCGACAATGATGCGTCCGGCGACCGCGGTTCGCGACTACTACGCGGCGCTCCGCGAGGGCGAACCGCTGGAACCCTACTTTCTCGATCGCGGGTCGACGATCAAGTTCGGCATCAGCGAGGCGCTGTACGGCCCCGAGGTGATCGCGACGGCGCTGCGCGAACAGACCGAGACGACGGCCGAGTGGACGGTCGAGAGTACGAATCTCGCCGTCGACGATCGCGGCGCGTTCGCCACGTTCGCGGACGAAGTCACGATGGCGTGGACCGATACCATCTCCGGCGAACGACGCCGCTTCGACTCGCGCTGGAGCGGGACGCTCGTCCGGCGGGACGCAACGTCCGGTCCCCTGGACGTCCAGGAAGCGGCGATCGACGACGAGCGGTCGACGAGCGAGGAGGGAACTGACCGCGGGCGGCCGGCGTGGGGCTTCCAGTCGATGCACGTCAGCGCCCCGCACGAGATATGAGACGCGACCCGCCGCGATCGACGGGGTTGACGTCTGCCTCGACGCGACTGGCGATCGCGTTCGTCGCGCTGGTCGGCCTCTCGGGCGGGACGATCGCCCTCCAGGGCGGCGCGTCGCTGCTCGTCGCCGGCGTCGCGGCGATCGGCGGACTGCTCGCCGGTGGCGCGTTGCTGTGGTATCTGTACTGGATCGCCTGACGATCGCGACCGCACCGTCGAGGCGGGGCGGCGGGGACCGATCGGTCGCCGGCCGGTCAGCGTTCGACGCGCCGGAGCCACAGTCCGGGTGTGTCGAGTTCCTCGTGCGTGGGGAGGTTGTCGGGGTGGGCCCAGACCAGACTCGCCGTCTCCAGGTCGCGTACGGCGACGACGTGCTCGAAGAAGTTCTTTCCGCGTTCGTACTGGCGCTGCTTGAGGCCGAGGCCGAGCAGGCGTCGGAACAGCTGCTGTAGCGGACCCCGCCCCTGTCGCTTGGCGTCGAGTTTCCGGCGCAGGTCCTCGTACTCGTCGTCGAAGGCGTGGTCCATCAGCAACTCCGCGTACCCCTCCACGACGGTCATCGCCGCGTCGAGATCCCGGAACGCCTCCCGATCGAACGAGCCGTCGGAGAGGGCCGCGATGCCGTCTTTCATGCGATTCTCGAGGTGGGTCGACAGCCACGGCGCGGCGCCGAACTCGGCGGCGTGGGTCACCTCGTGGAAGGCGATCCAGCGCCGGAACCGATCGTAGTCAGCGTCGAGGGCGTCGGCGACCCGGATGATGTTCGGCCGGACGAAGTAGAGGGCGTGCTCGTTGGCCGGCGAGTCGGCGAGCAACAGCGGGTCGTACTGGCCGAGGACGTTCCGGCCGAGAAACGAGAGCAGGACGGTCATCGTGCCCGTGTTGATCGTTCGCGCGACGTCGGGGAAGACGCCGTTGTGCGTCTCCAGGGTGCCCATCACGCGCTCGAAGGTGTCGACGTTGGCGTCGATCCAGTGGTGGCGGTTCTGGATTTCGACGGTGTCCGGGACGTCGAACTCGACCTGGGCGATCGACCGGACGGCGGTCCGCGCGTCTCGAACGTCGCGAGCGTAGGCCTCGCCCTCGCCCGGTTCGAGCTCGAGCGAACCGGGGTCGGTCGCGGCCTTGGCCGCCTCGGCGGCCGATCGCCAGTCGATCACGTCGTCGCCGGACGCCCCGGCAA
Organism: Halosolutus gelatinilyticus; assembly: GCF_023028105.1. Taxonomy (NCBI): domain Archaea; kingdom Methanobacteriati; phylum Methanobacteriota; class Halobacteria; order Halobacteriales; family Natrialbaceae; genus Halosolutus; species Halosolutus gelatinilyticus. The sequence goes on along the minus strand of NZ_CP095491.1, from coordinate 361,562 downwards.
CGGCCCGGGCGCTACGATAGAGATTCACAAATACGGGTACGGGAAGCGGACGCAAAAGCGTTCGGTCGGTCGAATCGATCGAAAAGCGCGTGAGCTGAACCCGACAGCGGGGAGTCGTCACCGATCGAGGGCTAGTTAACGATAACGTCGGGTTCCTCTTCGCGTGCGAGGTCCTCCTCGTCGTCGCTGGTGTACTTTTTCGCGGCGACGCCGATCGCGACCAGCACGGCGAGCGCGACGAGCGCTCCGACGGGGCTTCGGCGGCCGGAGTCCTCGTCCGCGGCGGCGGCGTCCTCGTCCTCCTCGACCGATTCGGTCTCCTCCGTCTCGGCGTCGGTTCCGCCGAACGGGAGCGCGCCGCCGATCGTTCCGGGGCCGAACTGGGTGTCGCCGTCCAGGTGCAACTCGATGAGCGTGAATTTCCGGTCTCCCATACCTAGAACCTCCACGAGCGCGCACTTAGCCGTTTGGTTAGCTACAGGATACTGCAAGACGCAGCCGGGACGGTCGCGGCGTGTGAAATCGAGATCGATTCTGACTCACGACCGGTACGATTAAGTAGCCATCAACTGCCGTCTTTCGTATGAGTGGACGACCGCTGGACGTCCTCGAGGCGTCGCTCGGTGACCGCGTCACGGTACGACTCAAAAGTGGTGACGAGTACATCGGCGATCTCGCCGGCTACGATCAGCACATGAATCTCGTCTTAGAGGACGTGACGATTCCGGTAGACGGCGGGGTCGAAGAGGAGGCACCGGTTCAAGACACAACGATTATACGCGGCGATAACGTCGTGTCGATCACTCCATGACTGGCGCAGGAACCCCAAGCCAAGGAAAGAAGAACAAGACGACGCACGTCAAGTGTCGTCGCTGCGGAGAGAAATCGTACCACACGAAGAAGAAGGCCTGCTCGTCGTGCGGCTTCGGTAAATCCGCCAAGCGCCGCGACTACGAGTGGCAGTCCAAAGCCGGCGACAACTGAATTCTTCTCGCTTCCACGCTTTCCCCTCCGACGAGCCCCGCGGCTGCACGCCGCGGCGGCCGACCCGCTCCTCGCGGTCCCCGGATCGGGCTGGATGCGATCGGTGTTCCGATCGCCGAACGTATCCGAGATCGAGATCGTCGTTTTGTCCTATTCGACCGCGAGCGGGCCGAACGGCGCCGCTAGCGAAGCCTTATATCCCTATCAGGTCTATACTATCCGACCACGCCGCGAGCAGCGGCAGTCGGTCGAGGACGATACAATGTTGGCAGAATCGGTAACCTACCTGAAGAACAGCGACCACGTGTGGAGGACGAGCATCATCGGAGGAGTGTTACTCCTCCTGGGCTTCCTGTTTATCCCCCTCTTTCTGGTCTGGGGATACGTCGTCCGGGTGCTCGATCGGACGGCGCGCGGCGACGACGATGCCCCGGAATTCGACGACTGGGGCGACCTGCTGGTCGACGGCGTGAAGGCGTTCGCGATCACGCTCGTCTACGTGCTCGTCCCCTCGATCCTCGGGGGTGTGGTGTTCGGCGGTATCTGGACCGCCACCGACGGGAATCCCGGGACGATCGCCAGTATCGTCCTCGCGATCGGCGGCCTCCTCACCGTCGCGGCGTTCGTCGCGGCGGCGTACGTCATGCCCGCCGCGCTCACCAACTTCGCGACCGACCGACGGATCGGCGCCGGCTTCGACTTCGAGACGCTCCGACCGACCCTCTCGTCGGGGACCTATGCCGTGGGCTGGCTCACGGCGGTCGGGATCATCCTCGTCGGAACGATCGTCTCGGGGCTGCTCAACGCGATCCCGTACGTCGGCACCGTGGCAGGTGGGATCATCTCGTTCTACGCCCTGGTGGCGGCGTACTACGTGATCGGCCACGCGTGGTTCGATCTCCACCCCGTCTCGGTCGACGAGCGCAGGGACGGCCCGTCCGACGAACAACCCGCGGTCTAATTCGACGCCCTTTTTGCGACGCTTCGGTCCATCCCGCCGATGGACAGCCATTAGTCCCGCGCCGCGAACACACGGGTATGGAAACGACAGCCGCCTTCACCGGTCTGGAGTGTCGCGATTGCGGCGCCGCGTTCGACGCCGGCGAGGCGACCCACCAGTGTCCGGACTGCGAGGGCGTCCTCGACCCGGCCTACGACTACGACGCGATCGACCTCGATCGGGAGGCGCTCGCGAGCCGGCCGTTCGACTCGCTGTGGCGCTACGAGGAGCTCCTGCCTTTCTCCCGCGAGTCGGCGGTCACGATGGGCGAGGGCGCGACCCCGCTGGTCGACTGCCCGAAACTGGCCGCCGAACTCGGCGTCGAGCGCGTTCTGGTCAAGGACGAGGGGCGGAACCCGACGGGGACGTTCAAGGATCGCGGGCAAACCCTCGCCGTGACGGCGGCCGCCCAGCACGGCGCGACCGACGTCGCCCTCGCGTCGGCGGGCAACGCCGGCCAGGCGGCCGCGGCCTACGCCGGTCGCGCGGGACTGGACTCACACGTCTACCTTCCCGCCCGATCGGGCTTTACGAACAAGGCGATGGTCAACGTCCACGGCGGCGACATGACCGTCGTCGGCGGTCGGATCGGCGAGGCCGCCGCGGCGTACGAGGAAGGCCTCGCGGAAAACGAGGACTGGTACTCCCTCCAGACGTTCGTCACGCCCTACCGTCACGAGGGCAAGAAGACGATGTACTACGAGATCGTCGAGCAACTCGACTGGGCGGTCCCCGACGCGATCTGCTACCCGACGGGCGGCGGCGTGGGCCTCGTCGGCATGTACAAGGCGGCGAACGAATTCCGCGACCTCGGCCTGGTCGACGATCGTCCGGCCTTCTACGCGGCCCAGGCGTCGGGCTGTGCGCCGATCGTCGACGCCTACGAGAGCGATCGCGACGTCCACGAGCCGGTGGAGAGCCCCGACACCATCTGCGGCGGCATCGAAATTCCCGATCCCGGCGCGAGTCCGTGGATCCTCGAGGCGATCCGCGAAACCGGCGGCGGCGCGGTCGCGACGGACGATCCGGACATCCTCGACGCCGCGATCCAGGTCGCCCAGCACGAGGGCCTGGAGATGGCACCGACCTGCGCCGCGGCGGCCAGCGGGGCCTGGGAACTCGCCGAGCGGGGCGCATTCGACGGCGACGAGACGATCGTCATCCTGAACACCGGCACCGGGAACAAGGAGGCGGACGTGTTGCGCAGTCACCTGATGAGCCAGGGGATCTAGGCGGTCGACTCGCCCCGAGTACGACCGTCGGGTTGAGAGCGAGTCGCACACCGAGCGAACACTTTTGATCACGCATCCAACACGTTTCGTATGGAGACGTCCGACTACTACGACGACATCGCGGCGTTCTACGACGCTGCGTACCAGCAGCAGGCAAGCGTCGAGGGGGATCTGGAGTTCTACCGCGACCTCGCGATCGAGGCCGACAGTCCGGTTCTCGAGGTCGGCTGCGGCACCGGCCGGATCTACCTCGAGTTGCTCCGCGCCGGGGTCGACGCGGACGGCATCGACGTCTCGGACGGAATGCTCGCGACCCTCCGCGAGAACGCGGCTGCGGAGGATCTCGACCCGAGCGTCCGGAACGCCGACGTGACGTCGTTTCGGTCGGACCGCGAGTACGCGCTCGCGATCGTCCCCTTCCGCGCGTTTCTCCACTTGCTGACGGTCGACGACCAGTTGGCGGCGCTCGAACGGATCCACGACGCGCTCGCTCCCGGCGGGCGGCTCGTCCTCAACGTCTTCACGCCGAACTTCGACGTGATCTGCGAGCGGTACGGCGAGTGGGAGGAGACCGAGGTGACCGTCGCGGGCGAGACGTACGCGCATCGAACGGTGACGGAACTGGCCGACGAGGTCGAGCAGACCGCGCGCATCCACTCTGCGGTGTTCGACGCCGACGGCGAGCGGGTTCTCGAGCGCGAGGTGTCGATCGCCCTGCTCTCGAAACAGGAGTTCGAACTGCTCTTCCGGTTGTCGCCGTTCTCGTCGTGGGACGTGTCCGGTGACTTCGAGGGTGCGCCGCTCGTGGAAGCGACCCAGGAGATGGTCTGGATCGCCGAGCGGTAAGTCACGCACGATCGGGGGATGCGACCGATCGCAATCGGACGGCGCCCCGTCAACGGCGCGATCATTCGAGGCGTGAATCGGCCGATTCCGGTCGTATTACCCCGTTATTCCGACGGAATGCCGTTCCGTAGCGCTTTTGGCCGTTACAGAGAAAGCGGGGGGTATGACTGCGCCTTGGGACGACTGGAACCACATTCTCAAACTCGATCCCGACAAGGATCTTCCCGAGGGGATCACCTACGGCGATCTCTGTGCGACCGGCACCGACGCGATCGAGGTCGGCGGCACGATGGGGATGACCGAGGAGAACATGACGGCGGTCATTGAGGCCTGCGCGAAACACGACGTCCCGCTCTACCAGGAGCCGTCGAATCCCAGCGTCGTCGTCGAGACGGACGCGCTCGAAGGGTACCTCGTCCCGACCGTGTTCAACGCCGGCTCGCCGTTCTGGATCACGGAAGCCCACAAGGAGTGGGTCCGCATCGAGGGCGACCTCGACTGGGAGCGGACGACGCTCGAGGCCTACATCGTGATGAACCCCGAGGCTGACGTCGCGACGCTGACGGAGGCCAACTGCGATCTCGGCGCCGACGACGTCGCCGCCTACGCGACGATCGCGGAGCGAATGTTCGGCCAGGAGATCGTCTACGTCGAGTACTCCGGGATGCTCGGCGACGAGGAAGTGGTCGCGGCGGCGGGCGACGCCGTCGACGAGTCCACGCTGTTTTACGGCGGCGGCATCCGCGACTACGACTCGGCGTATCTGATGGCCCAACACGCCGACGTCATCGTCGTCGGCGACCTCGCGCACGACGAGGGCGTCGAGGCGGTCCGCGAGACCGTCGAAGCTGCGAACGACGCCTGAGAAGGCGTTCGCCGCTCCCGAACACTCCGGCGGCGCAGAGCGCGACCGGAACGGAATTGGAGACTTCTCGGACGGGCGCTGGCGCCGCGTCTCGTCCGTCATTCTTATACGGAACAACGGTCTTCCACCGGTGATGGTATCAGCCACCCCGCACGACAGTGACGGATCGCTGTCGACAGCGCTGGATTCGCTCTTCGAACCGCGATCGTCGGCGGTCCACGACCCGACCGCGCGCTTTACGCACGGTGGAACCCGGATCGCCGTGGACGGCGACGGTGACGCGGCCGTCAAACGGTGTTCGTGAGTATCGCCGATGAAGTTCTGCCACAACTGCGACTGGTTCGCGGACGGCGACACCGAACGGGAACGGTCGAAACTGGCCCTCGATCACTTCGTCGAAACCGGCCACTCGATCGATTCGAGCGACTCCGTCGGCAGACCGACGCCGCCGTCGATCTGCGAAGAACTCCTCGTTCGGGAACTCGTGAGGGCGGCCAGCGCGGCGGACTGACCGTCCGACGCTTCGAACCGCGTTGGAATTTTTCGCGCGAGGCTACCGACCGAGTCGTTACGTCACTCTCGAAACCGAGCGCCGACGGCTATCCCGACGCGGCGAGATCGCGAAGCCGCGGCAGTACCTCGGTGACGTCCTCGCGGCAAACGACGTCGGCGACGCCGTCGCAGGGCGTGGACTCGAGATTGACGATTCCGACAGTCGCTCCCGACGAGGCGGCCAGTCGGGGCAGCGACGCCGCGGGTTCGACGGCGAGCGAGGACCCGATCGCCAGGAAGACGTCGCTCTCGCGAGCGAGCGATCGGGCGCGCTGGATGACGGCGCCGGGGAGCTGTTCGCCGAAGAGGACGACGTCGGGTTTGTAGACGCCGCCGCAGTCGCAGGTCGGCGGCCGCTCGCCGTCGGCCGCGCGATCGAAGATCGGCTCGGCCTCCGTGCGGTTTCCGCAGTCGGTACAGCGCACCCGCCGGGCGTTACCGTGGAGTTCGAGGATCGTCGCGTCGGCGGCGTCCGTGATCCCGTCCGCGGGGGAGTCGTCGCCGACGAACGCCGCGTCCCGGTGCAAGCCGTCCGTGTTCTGCGTGAGAATCGCGTCGAGGTGACCGTCCCGAGCCAGCGCCGCGAGGGCGTCGTGCGCCGCGTTCGGTTCGAACTCGCCGCCGAACATCTCGCGGTGCAGTTCGAGCCGATCGGCCCAAAAGCCCGCGGGATCGGACCGGAATCGCCCGTAAGTGAACTGTCCCTCGTCGAAGCGCTTCCAGACGCCGTCGTCACCCCGGAACGTCGGGATGCCCGAGGGGGCTGAGATGCCAGCACCGGTGAGGGCGATCGCCGTCTCCGCGTTCCCGAAGTCCGAGGCGAGTCGATCGAGTTCGGTCACAGTGGACGATCGGACGCCAGTACACTAATTCCTCGCGTATCACGAACGCCGATGCTGCCGAAATCCGGTTCCTTCGACACGTTCTCGGTAGCGACACGGTGGACAGGCACCTGTGTAACGGTTGGATCGGACAGCTGTTCGACGCTCGTCAAAATCGGCACGCTGAATGCGGATGCCGAGTTCAGCGCGGATGGCGACGGTAGTTCTCGCGGTGGACGGTGATCACGGGATGGTATTCCCCGGTTCAACAATGGCCAAGGTTAAGAATCCTCGGCGATTATCCTGGTAGAGTGAGTAACGAAACCGAGCGCAGCACCCAACGGAACCAACTGTGCCACGATCGGGAGCAGGAGTCGTTGCGTCAGGGCTCGGAGTTTCGTGGGCCGGTCGAATCACACGACGGCCACGCCCATTCGAACGACCATTTCGCACTCATCTACGAGAACCGCGAGGACCAGCTTGCGTCCGCGATTCCGTTCATCCGTCAGGGGCTGGAGCGCGGCGAGCGCTGTGTGTACGTCGCCGACGACAACTCTCGAGAGGACGTGCTACGGGCGATGCGGGACTACGGCATCGACGTGGACGCCGCCCTCGAATCGGGCGCACTCTCCGTCCTCACGCCAGCGGACACGTACCGCCGGAACGGCAAGTTCGATCGGGCCGAGATGCTGGAGTTCTGGGAGGAGTCGCTCGAACAGGCGACGGACGAGGGCGATCACACGGGGCTCAGGGCGGCCGCCGAGATGACGTGGGCGCTGGACGGGGACGCCGGTACCGACGAACTAGTCGAATACGAGGCTGTGTTGAATCCGCTCTACGAGGACGAAGACTACGTCGTCATGTGTCAGTACAACCGGGAGCGGTTCCCGGCAGGGGTCATCCACGACGTCATCAAGACTCACCCGTATATTATCTCCGACAGGACCGTCTCCCAGAACTTCTACTACACGCCGCCCGAGAAGTTCTTCGACCCCGAGGAGCCCGAGACGAAGGTCGATCGCATGGTGCAGACGCTACGGGAGCGGACCGAGGTGAAGACGGAACTGAAGGAACGGCAAACGTACCTCGAGCGCATATTCGAGAGCAGTCACGACGCCATCCTGGTCGTCGATCCCGAGGCGGACGAGATCGTCGACGCGAACCCGGCCGCGACCGAGATGCTCGGTTACGCGCGCGAGGAATTGCTGGCCCTCGCTCCCTCCGATATCCACCCCGACGAACTCGACAGGTTCCGAGAGTTCGTTGAAGCGGTGTTCGAGAACGGTACCGGGTGGATCGATGAACTCACGTGTCGCACGAACGATCGCGGCGAGATTCCGACGGAGATCTCCGCGTCGCATATGGTTCACAACGGCCGTTCAGTCATGCTCGCGGTGGTCCGCGATACGAGCGAGCGCAAGAAATGGGAACACGCACAGCGGAGATTGTACGAGATCACGTCCGACCCCGACCGCACGTTCGAGGAGAAGCTCCAGGCGTTGTTCGATCTCGGCTGTGAACGGTTCGATATGGAACTCGCCGGTATCGCCGTTGCCGAGCCGTCGACCGACCGATTCGAGGTAGAGACGATGAACGGTGAGCACGACTACCTCGTTCCGGGCGAATCGTATCCGCTTTCCGAAACGTACTGCAGCGTGCCCGCGAGCGAGGGGGGAACGTGTGCGATCACCGATCCCGCAGGCGACAGGTTCGAGGGCAAACTGTGCTACGACCAGTTCGGCGTCCGAACGTACCTCGGAACGCACCTCGAGTTCGAGGACGACGCCAACCGGACGTTCTGGTTCGTGTCGACCGAACCGAGAGCGGACGGGTTCTCGGGGGTCGAACGGACGTTCCAGCACCTGATGGGCCAGTGGGTGAAGTACGAACTCGAGCGCCGCCAGCGCGAGCGAGAACTGCGCGAGCAGACGGAACATCTGAGCGCGCTCGTCGAGACGGCGCCCGAATGCATCAAAACCGTCGCCCCGGACGGTACCTTACTCCAGATGAACGCCGCCGGGCTGGACATGGTGGAAGCCGACGCGGAATCGGACGTAACCGGCGAATGCGTCTACGATCTGATCGCCCCCAAGCACCGCGAGCGGTTCCGCGAGTTCAACGAGCGGATCTGTCGCGGTGAACGCGGGACGCTGGAGTTCGACGTCGTCGGGTTGGAGGGCACTCGCCGACACATGGAAACGCACGCGGCGCCGCTCCGCCGTCCCGACGGGACGATCGCCCACGTGGCGCTGACGCGCGACATCACCGAACAGGTCGAACGCGAGCGGGAACTCGAACGGGTGCTCGACCTGCTCGAGAAGACCGAACGGATCGCGGACGTCGGCGGCTGGGAGATCGACACGGAGACGACGGAGGTGTTCTGGTCCGACCACATCTTCGAACTCCTCGAGGCGGATTCCGACGAGGAACCGCCGCTTTCCGAGGCGCTCGAGATGTACCACGAGGAGGACAAGCCGATCGTCGAAGCGGCGATCGAGAACGCGCTCGACTCCGGCGACCCCTTCGACGTCGAGGTGCGCCTCCGTACGGCGATCGGTGACGAGGTGCGCTGGCTTCGGGTGCAGGGCGTCCCGGAGACCGTCGACGGCGACGCCGTATCGCTCCGCGGGGCGGCCCAAGATATCACCGAGCGCAAACGGCGCGAGCAGCGACTCGAAACGGTGATCGACAGACTCGAGGCGTCGAACGAACGGCTCGAACAATTCGCGTACGCCGCATCCCACGACTTACAGGAGCCGTTGCGGATGGTCTCGAGCTACCTCCAGCTCCTCGAATGCCGGTACGAGGACGTCCTCGACGAGGAGGGCGAGGAATTCCTCGAGTTTGCCGTGGACGGTGCTGATCGGATGCGCGAGATGATCAAGGGGCTACTCGCCTACTCGCGCGTCGAAACGCAGGGCGATCCGCTCGAACCCGTGGGCCTCGATACCGTCTTCGACGACGTGCTGACGGACCTCCAGGTCCAGATCGCGGAGAGCGACGCCGAGATTTCCGGCGACGACCTCCCCCGCGTCGAGGGAGATCCGAGCCAGCTCCGTCAAGTGTTCCAGAACTTGCTCGAGAACGCGATCACGTACAGCGGGGACGAGCCGCCGCGGATCCACGTCTCAGCGGCCAGAGACGGGTCCGAGTGGGTCGTGTCGGTCCGCGACGAGGGGATCGGTATCGATCCCGACGACCAGGATCGAATCTTCGACGTGTTCCAACGACTTCACAGCCGCGACGAGTACGCCGGGACCGGCATCGGGCTCTCGTTGTGCGAGCGGATCATCGAGCGTCACAACGGGGAGATCTGGATCGACTCCGAGCCCGGCGAGGGAACGACGGTCTCGGTTACGCTTCCAGCAGCGCGAAATCGCGATCGATGAAGCGGCTGTGCTGACCGGTTCGTTCCGCGCGGGGTAAGACGGTGTTCGCCGTCGCTCAGCGCGAACGATTGCGCTTAAGTTCCGGCGACGGGAATCGGGGGGTATGCAGGATAGAACCTACACTGCCGACGCCGAGCCCGGCGACGACGTGACCGTCGCCGGCTGGGTCCACGAGATCCGCGACCTCGGCGGCATCGCCTTCCTGATCCTCCGCGATACGACCGGCAAGATCCAGATCAAGTTCGAGAAAGAGGAGATGGACGAGGATCTGGTCGAGACGGGGCTGGGCGTCTCCCGCGAGAGCGTCGTGACGGTCTCCGGGAGCGTCGAGGAGGAACCCCGCGCGCCGACGGGCGTCGAGATCACGCCCGAGGACGTCGAGGTCGTCGCCCCCGCCGACCCCGAACTGCCGCTGGACCCCTCGGGGAAGGTCGACGCCGACATCTCGACGCGGCTCGACAACCGCACGCTCGACCTCCGCAAAGAGGACGTGCAGGCGATCTTCGAGATCCGATCGGAGATCCTGCGCGCCGTCCGCGATCGGTTCCGCGAGTTCCGCTGTACCGAGATCACCACGCCGAAGATCGTCGCCACGGGTACCGAGGGCGGTACGGAACTCTTCCCGATCACCTACTTCGGCGAGGAGGCCTTTATGAACCAGTCGCCGCAGCTGTTCAAGCAGCTGATCGCCGGCTCGAACGTCGAGCGGGTCTTCGAGATCGGCCCGATCTTCCGCGCGGAGGAGCACAACACGCCCCGACACCTCAACGAGGCGACCTCGATCGACTTCGAGGGCGCGTTCTGCAGCGAGAGCGACGCGATGGACGTCGCCGAAGGCATCGTCAAAGCCGCGTACGAGGCCGTCAACGAGAACTGCAGCGAGGAACTCGAGGCGCTCGGTCTCGAGGACGAGTTCGAGGTTCCCGAGGGCGAGTTCCCCCGCATTAGTTACGAGGAGGCGATCGAGCGGATCAACGCGACGGGCGAACTCGACGAGCAGCTCGTCTGGGGCGATGACCTCCCGACGGAGGGCGAGAAGGCCCTCGGCGAGGACGTCGGCAGCCACTACTTCATCACCGACTGGCCCAGCGAGATCAAACCGTTCTACATCAAGGACCACGACGACGATCCGGACCTCTCGACCGGCTTCGACTTGATGCACCCGCGCATGGAACTGGTCTCGGGCGGCCAGCGCGAACACCGCCACGAGAAGCTGATCGAGGGCTTCAAACAGCAGGGTCTCGATCCCGATCAGTTCGAGTACTACACGAAGATGTTCAAGTACGGCATGCCGCCCCACGCCGGCTTCGGCCTCGGCGGCGAGCGCCTGATCATGACGATCCTCGGCCTGGAGAACATCCGCGAAGCCGTGCTCTTCCCGCGGGATCGCCAACGTCTGAGCCCGTAGGCGAAGACGTTGGGGGCCAGCAAGACTCGAACGTTGTGAGAGCCTTGCCGGACCGACAGCGCCTGTCGCCGTAAGGCGACGGCGCAACTGTCGAGTGGGAGCTCGCGAGATCGCCAGAGACTGCGCCCGTACCCGACGCTCGCCGATCGGGCTCGACCGGACCGATTCGACCGACTTCTCACGCCGTTCGGTTCGATACTCGACAGCCGTCGCTCCGCTCGGGGCCGGGGAACTAGCGGTACGAGGCGAATGCCGGCGATCCGGTCACAGCCGTTCGCGTTCGACAACAGTTCCGTCCGCGCCCACGGCGACCGATCGGTCGGCGCCGATCGCGACGCCGTGCAGGGGCCCGTTCGCGCCCGTGAGCGTTCGCTCCCAGTCGGCCGTCGGACCAGAACGATCGTAGACGGCACCCGCGTCGCCGATCGTGGCGAGTCGGTCGTCGTACCGGGCGAGGGCCGAGAGGGACCCGTCGGTGACGCGCTCGGGCGTCCACGTCTCGCCGTCGAATCGGTGGACGACGCCCGCATCTGTACTCACGTAGCAGCCCCGCTCATCACCCGTGACGTCGGTGAGCGTGCCGTCGACGCCGTCGACACCGATCGCGTCGAACGTTCGACCGCCGTCGTCGGTCCGGAAGACGCCGGCGTTCGTGTCGCAGCAGTAGCCGATCTCGGCGTCGAATAGCGCGACGCCGCTCACGCTGGAACCGCCGCCCGGCGTGGCGGGGCCCTCCCACGCGAGATCGCCGTCGCGATACCGGCCGCGGATCACCTCGCCCGACCCGTTCGTCAGGAGGATCGTCTCGTCGCCGGCCGCGCCCGCGACGGCCAGACCGGTCAGGTTGTCGGTCCGATCGTTCGGCGCGGAGTAGTCCGCGTGCCGTTCCGTCTCGACCTCGATCCGTCCGACGGCGCCGCCGTCGCCGGCAACCCAGACGATCTCGCCGTCGCCGGTCGCGTCGATCGCGCGGAGGTCCTGACCCTGCGCGCTCGGTCCGTCGATAAGAACGTGGCTCCACTCGTCGCCGCGGGACGCGAGGACCACGCCGCCCGTTCCGGCGGCGACCACCGTTTCGTCCGCGATCGCGGCGTCGAAGAGCGTCGCGTCGGTCGGCGACTCGACGGACCGCCAGCGCGGTTCCCGTTCGGGTTCCGATCCCGGGTCGTCGCCTGTCGCGTCGGACTCCGGTTTCTTCCGGGTGTCGGTGCCGCTCGTGCGACCGGCGACCGATACCGACGCCGATCGGCGCCCGGATTCGGCGGATTCTCCGCTCGAATCGGGTGTCGTCCGTGTGCCGTCGCGGCCCGACCCTGAGTCGGAACCGGCGCTCGAATTGGACCGATCGGCCTCGGCCAGTGCGGCGTCGGTCGGTGAGCGGGATCCGGTGGGTACCGGGTCGTCGCGGCCGCGCGTACGCGAGAAATAAAGCACGATCGGCGGGACGACGTAACTGGCGATCGCCAGCACGACGAAGCCCCGGTGGACGGTCGCGAGCACGCCGAACGCCGTAAGTCCGGCCGCCGCGACGGCGTGCATCCACGTCTTCGTGTACCGCCTGAAGAACGCGCCGAAGCCGTCCGGATCGGATCGAGTTGCCATGCCGCCAGTCGTCCGAACTGGGGTTTCCGGGCGGAAAAGCCGCGACCCTGTGTGTGCCAGAGGTGGTCGTTCACCGGAGCGAACCTGTAAGGTTATATCGGGCGAGGCGCAAGCGGAGCCTAATGCGCGAGGAGGCGACGGCGTTCGTCCCGGGGCACATCACCGGCTTCTTCAGCGCCCACCCGGACGACGATCCGACGAAGGCGGGGTCCCGAGGTGCAGGACTGACGCTCACCGACGGCGTCGAGGTCACCGTCGAACCGGCGGTCAGGGCGGAGTCGACGATCGTCCTCGACGGCGAGGAGATCGAGATCGATCCGGTGACGACCGTACTCGAGACGCTCGACGCGCCCGCTCGCGTCGAGGCCGAGTCTGATCTGCCGATCGGCGCCGGATTCGGCGTCTCGGGGGCGATGGCGCTGGGGACGGCGCTCGCGGCCAATCACGTTTTCGAGCGAAAGCTCTCGGAAAACGAACTCGTGACGATCGCCCACGGGGCGGAAGTCCAGGCGGGGACCGGGCTGGGAGACGTGGTCGCACAGGCTCACGGCGGCATCCCGATTCGCCTCGAGCCGGGCGGACCGCAGACCAACACGCTCGACGCGATTCCCGCGCGCGCCCGAGTCGAGTACGTCACGTTCGGCCAGCTCTCGACGGCCGAGGTGCTCTCCGGCGAGACGGATCGGTTGTCGGCCGCCGGAACGGAGGCACTCTCGCGGATCGTCGAGGAACCCACGCTCCGCTCGTTCATGTACGCCTCCCGGCGGTTCGCGCGCGAGACCGGACTGCTGACCGAGGACGTCAAGGGAACGATCGAGGACGTGATCGCGGTTGACGGGCAGGCGTCGATGGCGATGCTCGGCGAGACGGTGTTCGCGCTCGGGACGGGACTCTCGGACGCCGGCTACGACCCGTGCGTCTGTGCGACCCACCCGGCCGGCGCGCTTCTCAGGTGAGGCGATCGATCGGGGACCGCGACACCGATCTCGCGTTCCCGAATCTACTTCTCGAGCGATCGATGTGCAGACGGACTGAAACCAACTCGCTCGATCGTCCCGCGATTCGATCGAAAATGGTGGACATGGGCCCGAAGACGCGGTTTCTTCTAACTTTCACGGGATGTGACAAAAATGCGTATAATAGCCGTAAATTTATTATAGTTCGATCTAGTTATCCGGTCAAGTTTGAAAAATGTCTTTCAGCAGCGACCTTCACCAAAACCTGTTTCAGCTGTACGAACGCTACGTCGGCGAACCGAACTCGAGAAAGGACGTCTACGGCTACTGGGTGTTTATCCTCGGCTACGTCGTCGGTGCCGCGGGCGTGTTCACATTCGTGGTCGGCTACGCGGGTGACACCGGGTCCTATACGTTAATCAGGATCTCCGGGGTCGTCGCCGCGACGGGCCTTACGCTCTGCCTGTTCGGCATCGTCCTGATGCTGCCGGTTCGCAAACGGGGGATACAGGCGAGCGTCGTCGGCCTAGCGATCTCGCTCGCCGGCGTCGTCTTCTTCGGCTACGCCTATCCGAACAACTGGCGCGGCTTCGGGGTCGACTACAGCGTCGAGGTGATCGTGACGTACACGGCCGGGATCGGAATCATCGCGGGCGTGACCGCGCTCGTGCCCATCCTCACGGGGCAGAAAGGGATGTTCGTCGAGGAGGAGGGAGCGACCGAGGATCCGCCGATTCTCACTGGCGATGCGACCGAAGGGGCGCAGTTCGCGGTCTTCCGCGACGAGCACGGCGACTGGACGTGGAACGTCCTCCACCTCGAAGCACTCGCGGGAAGCGACGACAGCGCCGTCACGCGCCCCGAAGCCAAAGAGGGGATCGAGCGCGTCAAGTCCCAGATTAGCTCCGCCGGGCTGATGGAACTCACGACGTCGGCGTTTCGCCTCTACGAGGACCGCGACGGAACCTGGCAGTGGGCGCTCGCCCGGGACGACGGCAGCATCGTCGGTACCTGCGCCGGCCAGTTCGACGAGCGCGACGAGGCCGAGAACTCGGTGAGTTTCCTGAAAGACCGCGGTCCCAAGGCCGACGTGATCGAGATCGAGGATGCGGCGTTCACCTACACCGAGGAGCGCGATCGGTGGTACTGGAAGCTGATCGACGACGAGCGGACGCCCCTCGCGGCCGGCGAGGACGGCCACCAAACCCAGGAGCGCGCCGAGGAGGCCGCCCGGACGTTCGCCGAACGGTTCGATCGGGCTCGACTGCTCGATATCGAACACGTCGGGGTCGAACTCTACGAGCGCGATGGCGGCTGGACGTGGCGATTCGTCGACGATGCGGACGCGGTCGTCGCGACTGCCGAGGACACGTACGGATCGCGTCGGGACGCAGAGGAAGCCGCCGAAGCGTTACTGCCGGAACTCGAATCGGCCGCGGTCACCGTCGCCGGCGAACCGACCTACGAACACTACCAGTCCGGCGAGGAGTGGCGGTGGCGACTCGTCGACGAGGCCGAGCACGTCATCGCCCGGAGCCTCGACGGCGTGACCGATCACGCCGACTCGGAGCGGAGTACCGAGGCCTTCCAGGCGAACGCGCGCGACGCGGACGTCGTCGAAATCGAGGACGCGGAGTACGAGGTCTTCCCCTCGGGGTGGGAGCTCACGTACGACGAGACCGACGACCTGCCGGCGAAGGCGGGCGAACAGGCGGTCTCGACCGACGGCGGAACGGTCGCCGAAGCCGGCGACGGTGACGCGCCGCCCGAGTGGCAGTGGCGACTCGTCACCGACGATCGCGAGATCGTCGCTGCGAGCAACGAACCCCACGAGAGCCCCGAGTCGGCGTCGGCGGCGATCGAACGGGTTCGCGAACAGGCGGCCGAGGCCGACCTGATCGAGTTCGAGAACGCCGCGTTCCAGGTCTACGAGGCCGACGACGGCGAGTGGCGTTGGCGGCTGATCGACGAGGACGGGAATGTGCTCGCCGACAGCGGTCAGGAACACACCTCCCGCAGCGAGGCCGCCCAGGCGATGATGACGCTGAAGGAGGAGGCGCCCGACGCCGAACTGCTCGAGATCGAGACGGCGGCGTTCGAACTGTTCGTCAACGAGGACAACGAGTGGGGCTGGCGACTGATCGACGAAGCCGGAAAACTCGTCGCCGAGGACCCAGCAACCCACCCGACCCGCGGCGCCGCGCGCAAGGCGATGAACCGGTTGCTCGAGCACCTCGACTCGAACATTCGCACGATGGACCGGGCCATCTTCCAGACCTACCCGGCCGAGGAGTGGCACTGGCGGTTCGTCCTGCCGACGGGCGAGACCGTCGCCGTCGAGGGCGAGTCCCATCCGACGCGGGACGAACTGGTCGACAGTCTCGATTCGGTTCGGAACGCCGCGGCGACCGCGAACGACTACACGATCGGCGACGTCGCCGTGCAACTCTACGGCAGCAGCGAGTGGCGCTTCCGACTCCTTGATCGCGACCGCGAGGAGATCGCCGACTCGACCGATTCCTACGCCGACCGCGCGACCGCGTCGGCGACCGTCAACACGCTCACGACGCACGCCGACGAGGCGCCGATCTTCGCGATCGAAGACGCCGTGATTCGCCTCGGCGACGAGGGCGGCTGGAGCTGGGACCTGATCGACCGCGACCGCGAGGTCATCGCGAGCGGGGTCAGCTCCGCGCCGACGAAGGACGACGCCGTCTCGGAGATCGAGACCATCAAACAGCTCGCCTCGATCGCCGGCCGCGTCGACTTCGACGTCGCCTCGTTCGAACTGGTCGCCGACCAGGACGACCACTGGCAGTGGCGGTTGCTCGACAAGGACGGCCGGACCGTCGCGACCGGCACCGAAGTCCACGACTCGAACGCGGCCGCCCGCGATGCGATCGAGAGCGTCCGGTCGCTGATCGAAGCGGCGAGCATCCTCGAGATCGACAGCGTCTCCTTCGAGCTCCACAGCGCCGAGGACGAGGACGGCTGGGTGTGGCAGCTGGTCGATAAGTACGGCTCGACGATGGCCGAGAGCACCCAGACCTACGAGAGCCGGACGGACGCCCGCGAGGCGATGAACGACGTGAAAGCCCACGCCCCCGAGGGCTGGATCACCTTCACGGACTGAGCGTCGGTTCGCGGACGATCCGGATCCGATTACGCCCTTCTTTCGCCGCGTTCGGTATCAGTCGTCGACGCCCGCCGCCCGGCAGTCGGCGACTCGACGGGGCCGATCCGGTGCGATCGCGTGCGCGAGGGGTTCGATATCGGAACCGAACGGATACTGGAGGATGCGACTCGGCTCCTCGAGGAGCCGTCCGAGCAGGAGTTCCGAGAGTCGCGCGACCGGATTCCAGGTAGCGTAGTAGGCGTCGTACACTTGCCGCATGTCGCGCGCTTCCATGTACTGGAGCGCCGCGTAGCCGTCGGCCCCGCGTTCGAGGAAGATCGATTCCGTGTACATCTCCTCCGCGTCGAGCATCTCGGCGCTCCAGGACTGGACGCGATCGAGGTCGAGGTCGCCAGCGACGACGCGCCGGGACAGCTCGGCGAACCAGTCGGCGAACCGCTCCGGGAAGCCGGATTCGAGTCGCGTTCGGACCAGTTCGACATCGACGCCCGACTCGTCGCGATCGGCGGCAACCAGCAGCGATCCCGACTCCCGGTCCGCGTCCGGATTCGGGTCGGCGTCCGAATCGTCGGCCGCGATCGACCGCGGTCGGGACGGGTTCACCGCGTGGACGACGAGTTCCCGATCGATCGGTTCGTCCATCGGTTCGAGGGCGTCGTGGGCGATCGGGAACGCCTCGTCGATCGTCGCATCGGGATCGTTCCACGCGTCGACGACGGACCGCGGGAGCTCGACGTACCAGCGGAGAATCGGTTCGGCGCCGCCCCGATCGAGAAACAGCGTCGCCGTACTCGCGCCGTCGACGCCCAGCAACTCGCTCGGATCGGCTTCGGCGAGGGTCTGCGAAACGCGGGTTCCGAGTTCGTCAACGCGAGTCGGATCGACGGCTCGATCCGCGAGAAACGCCGTCGCGTGGCGTTCCGTGATGACCGCCTCGGACGTCGGCGTCCGATCGATTCGCGAGCGGCGTCGGCGGTACGCGGCGCCGGCGAGGGCGCCGAGGGTACCGACGAGGAGTCCGTATCGAAGCCGTCGTCGGCCGCGTGTTCGTGCCATACGATACCTACGGGGGACGGGACGAACGGAGCAGTCGCGAAACCTATCGCGAATTTAAGTGCTCGCGGCGGGAACGCCGAGCCATGAAGTCGATGGGAATCGAAATCGGGTACACGAGCGAGACGATTCCGCCGCTCCACGCGGGGCTGTGCGAGTCGCCGGCGCTCGATCGGGAACTCATCGTCGGCGGGCAGTCGGTCGACGGCGTCGAGACGATCACGTCGTTCGTCTACGGAGAACCCGAAGCGTACGAGTCGTTATTGTACGATCGGGACGGGGTACTCGAGTACGACATCGCGCCCTCCGACGACGGCTTCTTCTGCTACCTTCGACGGAAACTCGGCCCTGAGGGCCTGTCGTTGCTGGACGCGCTGGCGCAGAAGACCGTCGTGGTCGTGCCGCCGATCGAGGTTCGATCCGATCGGACGATCCGGCTGACGCTCGTCGGCCATCCCGAAGATCTCGCGGCGGTGATGGACGCGGTCGCCGATGGGATCCGGTTCGACGTGCGCTGGGTGAGCGACGAGGTGACGGTCCGGGAGCCGGCCGTCTCCGATCGACAACTGACGGCGCTCCGAGCTGCGTGGGAGCTCGGCTTCTACGAGGTTCCGCGCGAAGCCGGAATCGAAGCCGTTGCGGACGAACTGGGCTGTGCAGTTTCGACGGCGTCGGAGCTGCTTCGCCGCGCCGAGGCGAACGCCGTGGAACGAGTGCTCGACGAACGGTAAGGATAGGGGACGCTACTCGTCCGATCGGCTCTCGGAGGTGTTACTCGTCCGATCGCGCCTCCGAGACGCGGTCGTCGAAAGCGGCTCCTTTTCGCACAGCACGGTGTAGCCCGCGCCGGCGGCGTACCGCTCGACGACCGCACAGTCGTCGAACACGGTCGAGAGCGAGTCGACGACGTCGTCGTCGGGATTCCAGTTCGCGTACCACCGCAGGAACCGTCGGACGAGCGGATTCGCGAGCCGAGCGGGACCGGTCTGAAACGGCCCGATATCGAAGGCGAGGAACCGACTTCCGGGAGCCAGCGATCGGTAGACGTTCGCCGCCGTCCGCTCCGCGTCGGGCATGACGCTCATCGAGAGCGTCGCCAGCGCCGCGTCGAACGGCTCGTCGAACGCGACCGTCGCCGCGTCGGCGCACCGGACCTCGACGTTCTCCCAGTCGTAGTGCCCGATCCGCTCGCGCGCCTTCTCGACCATCTCGGGGCTGTAGTCGACGGCGATCACTTCTCCCTCGTCGCCGACCTCGCTTCGGACCCGTTCGAAGTTCACGCCGGGTCCGCAACCGATCTCCAGAACGCGATCGCCCGGCTCGAGAGCCAGTCGATCGATCGCGGCCATGCGGATCGGTTCGAAGTCCCGCTCACTCATCTTGTACCGATCGCTCCAGCGGTCCCAGACCCTCCGACTGCGCTCGAGGTGGGCTTCGTACCGGTCGCCGTCCGACCGGACTTCGTTCGACCGGCCGTCCGGATCGCGGTCTCGTCGTTCGGTCGCCATACTCGACGTTTCGGCGCGACACCGGAGTGGCTTTACGCGAAGCCTATCGTGTCTTTATAAGATTTCGAGGCCCCGTCCGTCAGCCGGCGTTCGGCGTCGACTCGCTTCATCCCTATCGACGCCGCTCGAGGCTCCGCAGGCGCTCGACTCGCGATTCGGTCGTCGGATGCGTCACCGGTCGCCAGCCGAGGAACCGCCGGACGCCCGCCTTCGCCGGGCCGACGAGTCGCGTCCGGAGCCGCGCTTTGACGCGCTCTACTGCCCGGTCTACGTATCCCGACGGACTCGAGTCGTCTGACCGCTCGTCCTCGACGGTCTCCACGGTGAACTGGTCGACGAACCACCGGTCGAACCAGGTTCGCTCGCCGTCTTCGGCCGAGCGATCGAACGACAGCGGCCGAGGGACGATCCCGAGGGTCGCCGTCGCGTGCAGCCGCGCGTCCCGCGTCGGGCGGCCGTCGCCCTCGAGCGTCTCAAGGGCACTGGCCAGCGCGGCCGGATCGCCGGTGAGCCGACTCGCACCGCGATCGGCGGCGTACTCGCGGGTTTTCGAGAATAGCCCGAGGGCGATCGCGTTCACACCGAGCAGTCCCCGCGCGACGGCGCTCAGGATGATGTAGAGGATCACGAGCAGCAGGATCGGTATTGCGAGAACGAGGAGACCGACGCCGGTGAAGAAAGCAACCAGCGCCAACCCCCAGAGAACGCTTCGAAGCTTCCGTTCGCGCTCGAGCAACCGATCGCCGATCGCGACCGTCGCGGCGACGGCGGTGACGACCGGGAGGTCGCGGTTCGCGACGTGAGCGACCTCGTGGGCGAGCGCCGCGTCGAGTTCGCGGTCGTCGAGGGAGTCGAGCAACCCCGCGGTGATCACGATCGTCGGCGACCGCTGCGTCCCGACGGTCAGACAGCCCGGTTCGTCTCGGTCGGCGACGGCAACGGTGGGGTGGGGAACGTCCGCCTGCGCCGCCAGCCGTCGCACTCGCCCGACGACGTTTCGCGGCCCGTCGGCCGTCCCGTCGACTTCCTCGAGTTCGAGGCCGGCGGCGACCGTCCGGGTGCCGTAGCGCGCTTGCACAGCGACGAGACCGATCGCACCGAGGAGGATCGCTCCGACGACGAGCGGCAGACGGGGTATCGAGAGACCGGACTCAAGCGACACCGCTCGGTCGCTCGCGGACAGGACGTGGTGTACGCTCCAGGCCAGCACCGAGAGCAGGAGCGCGTTGACGACCACGACCAACGCGAGCGCGCCGGCGATTCGGACCTGAAGTCGTCGGTCCGGTGTCAGTGTCACGCCGTGGTATCGTCTCGGAGCCGGCAATAGTGTTACGGACCTAACCGGTTTCGTCGCGGAACGTGACTCCGATCACTCGGCCACGCTCACGGCCGCGTCGCACCGCGGCCGCCGCCGAGTACCGCGAGGGCGCGCAGCGAGGCGCGGACGGCCGATCGGCGGGACTTTCCGCGTCGCGGAGACGTCGGAACCGCTTCGCTCGAGACCGCTAACCGGAGCGATCGATCGGGTCGTTTTTTATCGACTACCACCAGTGATCGACCGTGACCGACTACGAGACCGTCTCGGCGGAGGTCGAGGACGAGGAAGAGATCCCTGAGGACCACCCGAGATACCAGGACCTGCTCACCCGCCACCGAATCGAGAAGGGCGTCGAGAAGGGCATCACGCACCTGCAGGGGATGCACGCGGAGGGGCGCGCCAGCGCCTTCGACTACCTGCTCGGCGAGGAGACGATCCCCAGCGCGGACGAGGCCGAGCGGGCGGCCGCGGCCCACCTGCTGCTCGCCGATCGGCCGGTGCTCTCGATCAACGGTAACGTGGCGGCGCTCGTCCCCGGCGAGATGGTCGCCCTCGCCGAGGCGACGGGTGCCGACCTCGAGGTCAACCTCTTCAATCGAACGCCGGAACGGATCGCGGCGATCGCCGACCACCTCCGCGAGCACGGCGCCGAGGACGTGAAAGGGATCGAGGCCGACGCTCAGATTCCGAACCTCGACCACCAGCGGGCGAAGGTCGACGCCGACGGGATCTACGCCGCCGACGTGGTGCTCGTCCCGCTCGAGGATGGCGATCGGGCCGAAGCGTTGGACGCGATGGACAAGACGGAGATCGTGATCGACCTCAACCCGCTGTCGCGATCGCCGCGGGTCGCCGACGTGCCGATCGTCGACAATATCATCCGCGCGGTGCCGAACATGACCGACCACGCGCGTGAGTTGGCCGACGCGGACGAGGCGGAACTCAGGGAAATTATCGAGGCGTTCGATCCGGAGGCTGCGCTCGAGGAATCTGAAGCGCGGATCCGAAACGGATTCTAATCGTGCCATAGTCGGTCTAATCGTTCGATAGCCGGGCGACGGCGGCCGCCAGTTCTGCGTGCTACGGCGATTCGGCGTGACGGTAGCGTCTGAACAGATAGACGATCACGGCGATCCAGAGCGCGCCTGCGAAGCCGTAGATCGCATCTCCGGCCGGGTTTTCGGAGTTGAACTGCACCGCCGCCACGACGTAGGTGAGCGCGGCGAGTATCGTCGGACCGCCGACGTACGCGAGCCAACTCGGTTGCCACGACGAACTCGTCGCCGCGACGGCGTTCGTATCCCGGACAAGCACGCCCGGCGTGAGCACGGAGGTGAGGAGAAGCGCCAGTACGAGGCCGAACCCGGCAAAAAACACCGCGTCGCTTTCCGAACTGGGGTCGACGAACAACCAGCCGAGATACACACCCGTGGCCGGCGCGACGAGGACGTGGGGAACGAGGAATTTCCGCCAGTCGACGTCACTGCCAAGCGTTGCTGAGAGCCAGCCGACGGTGTCAGGCGCGAGCGGGTACGACCACGCACTCCCGAAGGTCGCTTTCCCCATCGCGATCAGCCCGAATGCGAAGTTCGCCAGAAAGACGAGCGTGGACGCGAAGAGTCCTACCGTGGCGACGAGCACGAACGCTATCGCGAGGTAGTGGACGGGCGAACTCTCGGAAACCATAGAATCGATGACGAATCCGACCCCGAGGAGGCCGAAGAGCGCGGCGTATACGCCGGTAACGATTACCTGCCAGTTGAACGCGTTCCGGGCGTTTTCGCGCGTGAATTCGTGTTCGGCGACCAGATACACGAGTGCGGGGAGGACGAATCCGGTCCCCAGGCCGAGGAGGTGAACGAAGATCCCCGAGAGCGTTCGCTCCTCGAGGAGGGCCGGTCCTGGTTGCGTCGTCGATGCCGTCGGTCGGTCGTGTTCGTTGGACATGAGTCGGGTCGTGTGTCGGGGATCGTGCGTGGTCGGTTCGTGACGAGTCTACGCGATAGCAGCGGTCGGCTCAGTTCGAGTTCGTTCGGCCGAGACGGACGCCGGCGATCGCCGCGCCGTCGTCCCGGAGTTTGCGGACGGTCCGCTCGAGGAGCAGCAGGACGAAACAGACGACGAAGAGGTTCCCCGCCGCTTCCCAGTACGCGTTCGTGCTCCGGACGATCGGATCGCTCGCGAGCGGCGAGGCGACGATCCCCACCGCAAAGAGGACCAGGCTCAACTGGAATCCCGCGAGCACCAGGGTCCTGATGCCGGCCGGATTCCGAAGCCGGACGAAATCGCCGACCGAGAGGGTGTCGAGCGGCGTCTCGTAGGCGAGCGCGTCCCTCCCTTCGGGGCTCAGCGGCCACTGCGATTCCGGGTGGTTGACGTAGTACAGCGTGATCGACTCCGGGTACGTGTCCGCGGCGATAACGTCGATCTCGAGGAGCTCGTTCAACCGGAGCCGGACGGTTTCCTTGCTCACGTCCGGACGCACGCGAGCGCGTATCTGTTCGGCCGAGAAGTACGGCCGGTCGGCCTCGAGCATCGTTTCGACGACGTGGCGCTGGGTTAACTTCCTGTTCAGCTCGTCGTCGATCCGTGTCTTAATCCACGGCGGGAGCGGTGCCATCGTACCTGTTTCAACCCATTCCACCCGGAGTAGTTAAACCCACATTCGGATTTGGCGGCCGCCAAACGGCGCGAAACAGTTCAATGCGGCCTATCGGCGGCCGTTTTCCCCCGTCGCATCGAAACGCGGCAGGGAATTCCGGCGGACGGCGTTGATTGCGTCTTCGCGGGGCCGCGGGCGAACGTCTTCGCCAGAACTATACTCACCGCGCCAGGCCAACGATCGCAGAGTCGTAGCACCGGGCCTTCGCCGTCCGTGATACTGTTACTGACCACATGCGAACGGCCTATCGAGACAAATACCTTTCACGTCCCGGCTCGAAGTACGGGCCGATGGTCTCACTCGAACCGCCGTGTCTGCGATCGAAAGGCGCCTCCGAAGGTGCAGCGAAGGGAGCGAAACTGGGCGGGAAAGTCGGCGGTCTCGCGGGTCCCGCGGGCGGCGCCGTGGGCGCTGGCGTCGGCGCCGCAACCGGCTACCTTGCAGGAACGGCCCGCGATCGGGCCAAATCCGTTCTGAAACCGTTCTGAAGTCGTGTTACGGGCGAGCGGTACACTACCGTCGTTCACAAAGTAATAAATCCGTCCGCTGATTCAACTCGGATAGCAATGGATACCTACGACCTGATCACGCGAAACGCCGAGGAGGTCGTCACCGACGAGGAGGTGCGTGAACTGGCCGACGATCCCGACGGGAAACGCGCCTACGTCGGCTACGAGCCCTCCGGCGTGCTCCACATCGGGCACCTCCTGACCGCGAACAAGCTCATCGACCTGCAGGACACGGGTATGGAAGTGGTCGTCCTGCTGGCGGACGTCCACGCCTACCTCAACGGGAAAGGGTCGTTCGAAGCGATCCGCGAGACGGCCGAGCAGATGAAAGCGCAGTTCATCGCCTACGGCCTCGACGAGAACAACACCGAGTTCGTCTACGGCTCCGAGTTCCAACTCGACGAGGAGTACGCACTCGACTTGCACGAACTCGAACTGTCGACGACGATGAACCGCGCTCAGCGCGCGATGGCCGAGCTCCAGTCCGGCGAGACCGCGAAGGTCAGCCACCTCGTCTACCCGCTGATGCAGGCGCTCGACATCGAGTACCTCGACCTCGACCTCGCGGTGGGCGGCCTGGACCAGCGCAAGGTCCACATGCTCCACCGCGAGGAGATCCCGGATCTCGGCTACGAGGCCCGGCCTTGTCTGCACACGCCGATCGTCGCCGACCTCACGTCGGGCGAAGGGAAGATGTCCTCGAGTCAGGGCGTGACGATCTCGATGGAGGACTCGACCGAGGAACTGGAAGAGAAGGTGAACTCGGCGTTCTGTCCGCCAACGCGCGATCCGGAGGGCGACCTCGAGAACCCCGTGCTCGAACTGTTCGAGTACCACGTCTTCCCCCGGTTCGAGACGGTGACCGTCGAACGCCCGGAGAAGTACGGCGGCGACCTCACGTACGAGGACTACGAGACGCTGGCGGCCGACCTTGAATCGGGCGAGTTGCACCCGGCCGACGCGAAAGGAACGCTGGCGAGCTATCTCGACGAACTGATCGCGCCGGGCCGCGAAAAGCTGCGAGAGCTGCGAGACTGATCGCGCCGAAGCGGTCTGAGTCGGTGCGCAGTCGTCGCTCGCCACGTTCTACTCGACCGACCCAAGGCGTCGCGCTCGCGAGTTCCGGACCGTGATACCCGGATCCGCACTAGTCGTAGACGCCCTCGGAATCGTCGATCGGCAGTTCCATGTCAGTCTCGACGACTTCGTCGACGCGCGCGGAAACTCGAAGCGGATCGCTACACGACGGACAGGGAACGACGACGTCGATCGTCGGCGATGTGTCTCGATAGTAGATGTCGAGAACGGTCGCGTCGGACGCCGACAGGTACTCGGCCTCGAGGTCGTGCTCGTGCTCGTTCGCGTACTCGTCCGTCATATTCGCAGTACTTCGAGGAGATAGTAGAACGTTTTGCCGTCGAGGCCACTCGAGAAGCGACGGGGCTCGACCGCCGCGACCGTACTCGGATAGCGGATGCCGAGAGCGCCGAAAACGGTATCCTGGCTCCGGGCAGAACTGAGCGCCGCTCACACGGAGGTCTTCCGGGGTTAAAGAGCGGCTCGGTAACGATGTCGCGTGCTTCTGCATCTTGCGTGTTATCGTCTCGATCTGACAAATGTCCGTCCTTCCTAAACTTATAACCCCTCCAACCAATGTACGGACGGAGCTATGAAAAAAGTCCTCGCAAGCATCGGTATCGGTAACGCCACGGTAGATACCGTCCTCCCGACGGATACTGTCCGCCCGGGTGAAACTGTTACCGCCGACGTGAATATTACCGGCGGGAAGGTAGAACAGGATATCGGCACGATCCGCTTCGAACTCGAAACCCGTTACCGGACCGAAGACGGATATCAGGAGATAGACATCGACCGATTCACGCTTACGGAGGGGCTCACTATCAAACCCGGCCAAGAGGAAACCCGATCGGTATCGATCGACATTCCGTACGAGACGCCAGTGACGATCGGCGGCGTCGACGTCTGGGTCGAAACGGAACTCGATATCGACCTCGCTGTCGATCCCGAAGACAAAGACTACCTCGAGGTTCGACCGACTCCTCGCCTTCAGACGGTCTTCGACGCGATGGACGACCTCGGGCTTTCACTCCGGACGGCGGAGTGCGAAGCAGATCCGTACGGTCGGTACGCTGCCGGCCGACGGTTTATTCAGGAGTTCGAGTTCAAGGCTACCGCCGGGCGGTTCCGCGACAGTCTCGACGAAGTCGAACTCATCGCCCAACCCGGGCCCGACGAACTCGAGCTGTTCGTCGAAATCGACCGTCGTGGTGGCCTCCTCAGCGAACTGGCTGACACCGACGAACGCAAAACTCGGACGACGATTCGCTCGACGGATCGGGACGTGGTTCGGGACGAGATGGCGGCGCTCATCGAGAAACACGTCTAACGGGTAGTTCCCATCGACCGAAGTCGCGGGTTTTCGCGCGATCGAACGACGCCCGTAACACGGCCTACCGAGGCCGAAGAGCGTCTTCGTGAAGATTTCGGACACTTCTGCGGATAGCGCGTTCTTGTATCTACCGGACGTATCGATAGAGGCGTATTCCGGAGTTTTCGCGCGCCAAGTGGGGCAGCATCAGTACCTGGTACATCGCTTTGGACCGTTAGTGTGCGTTAGATTTCACGTCGTCGAACCGTGCGAGGAGGTCGTCGATCGAGTCATCGCTGTACTCGAGTCGGCCCTCGAAGGTCCTCCGTCGATCGTCCGTGCTGGTATCAACGGAGCTGATCTGTTTCTCGCGGCGCTCGTATTCCTCGTGGTCGAACGTTCCCATCGACATGTGGTCTCACCTCTGTACCGTGTATAGGTGATGAACGAACATGAAGTGATTGGCAAGAACGGTTCGTTTTCGTGTTCCGAAGCGCCACCTATGCTCGAATTTCGGCCTGTAAAAACCGTACAGTATGAAGTTACATTCGATCTTCCGAGAGAACCGCCGGTTCGAGCGGAGGGTCGCCGGAGAAGCAGGCGATCCGCGACGCCGTTCAGCCGTTCGGTGAGGTGGAGATTCGCCACGGGTTCGATCGCGTACGAGGCCGAGAAGCGGCGCCTACAGCTCTCCTCCAGGAGGAAGCCGGCCTCGATCCCGTCGATTCGGGTCGGATACGCAGCGCAGATCCTGCCGATTTTCGGGTTCCTCGGTAACGCACAACTCCATGTGTCCTGGAACGTGTGTGATCGGCCCGGAAAAGCCTCGGAATCGGCCGCACGACCGATATGTCGTCCGAACGAATCGAGCGGGCCGATACGGTCGCTTTCGGTGCTCGATCGCGGGTCGCTGAACGACCATCGCGATTGAAGTGCGATCGACTCCCTTGCCCGAGTATGAACGAGACGCGACGATCGATCCTCGGGGCCCTCGACGACGGGCCGATCTCCGGACCCGAGTTGGCCGAAGGCCTCGACATCTCGCGGGCGGCCGTCTGGAAGCACGTCGAGGAACTCCGGGACGCCGGCTTCGAGATCGAGAGCGGCGGCGACGGCTACGTCCTCGCGGGCGTCGCGGCCTACAACGGACCCGCCGTCGAGTACGGTCTCGACGCGCCGTTTACGGTCGAGTACTACGACTCGATCGGGAGCACGAACGATCGAGCGCGCGAACTCGCGACTGCAGGCGTGGCCGACGTCGCCGTCCTCGCGGACGAACAGATCGGCGGCCGAGGTCGACTCGACCGCGAGTGGGCTGCGCCCGCCGGCGGCGTCTGGCTGAGCGTCGTCTCCCGACCGTCGATCGCGCCGGCCCGCGCGCCGCTGTACACCCTTGCCGCGGCCGTTGCGACGACTCGCGCGGCTCGCGAGGCCGGCGTCGATGCGCGGATCAAGTGGCCGAACGACGTCGTCGTCCCGGTCGACGACACGGCGTACCGGAAACTCGCCGGCATCCTCACCGAGATGGAAGGCGAGACGGATCGCGTCGAGTGGCTCGCCGTCGGGATCGGCGTCAACGCGAATATCGATACCGCCGATCTCCCCGAGTCGGCCACCAGCGTCCGCGCCGAAGCGGGCGACGTCGATCGGCGCGTCTTCGTCCAGCGACTCCTCGAAGAGTTCGACGCGTACCGGACGGACCTGGACGCCGTCGTTCCCGCGTGGCGCGAACACGCACTCACGATCGGGCAGCGCGTCCGAGTCGATCGGCCGTCGGGCGAACTCGTCGGCGACGCGGTGGACGTGACCGACGCGGGTGCGCTCGTCGTCGAGACCGACGACGGTCGAGTGACGGTTTCGGCGGGCGACTGCGAGCACCTCCGCCCGGTCTGACGGTCCGATCGCTCGACCGGAGACGCGTCTCGATCGGATTCTTCGGTACCGGCGGGCGGTGGTCGCCGCGAACCGTCACTCCGCCGGGATGCGGGACCGTTCCCGCCCGTTCTCGATCCCGTTTTCGTCCACGCGGACCGTCAACACGGGCACGGCGGCCCGTCGGACGACCCGTTCGGCGACGCTGCCGAGCAACAGCCGATCGATCCCGCCGCGGCCGTGCGTCCCCATCACGACGAGATCGCAGTTCTCGGGCGACGCCTGTTCGACGATAACCCGGCTCGGCGTCCCCTCGCGGATCTCCGTCTCGACGACGACGTCGTCCGGTGCAATCTCCTCGACCCGCTCGACGGCCGCCTCGCCCTCCGCGTACAAGGCGTCGCTGATTCCCTCCCAGGCGGTTTCCATGGGGAGACCGCCGTAGCCGGCGACGTTGACGACGTACAGCGCCCGGACCGTCGCGTCGTGCTCGCGCGCGAGGTCGAACGCGTACTCGAGGGCGTGTTCCACCTCCGTTGAGCCGTCGGTCGGGACGAGGATGCAGTCGTACATCGTGTTATCATACACCATACGAGGGCCACGGTATTAACGTTATGGTGATCGTCGAGCGCGATGATCGACGCGCGAACCCGACTGACGGACGGAAAACGGTGTCGACCGAAGGACGGCTGACGGGCGGACGCTACGATCGCGCAACGAGTTTGACCAGCCGGCCGTTTCGGGAGCCGTACAGTGCACCCGCGCAACGAGCATCGATCGGCGAGACGGAGTCGGCGTTGCCATCTCCATTGACCGTTGCTAGACTAAGTATCATAATTATTCCGATCATGGGCAGAAAGTTACCACAGCGGCGGGCCAAACCGGCCGATACCAGCGATAGACGGTTCGAGTCGAACGATGCCGGTAACGACCGAGGTCAGACCCCGAGCACGACCTCGCGGACGTCGTCGACACCGGCTCGTCGGACGATCGCGCGAACCGGATCCCGCGCCCCGGCGAGGTTGTCCGAGTCGCCGTCGAGCACCGTAAACCGTGCCTCGCGGCCCGGTTCGAGCGCGCCGTAGTTTCGATCGACCAGTTCGGCGCCGTGGACCGTGGCCATACGGAGGATCTCGTCGGCCGGCAGCGACGAGAGTTTCGCGACGAACTCCATCTCCCGGAACATCGACGGCGAGTTGAGCATCACGTTGTCCGTCCCGAGCGCGAGCGTGGTCCGCTCGGCCAGCTCCTCGAACGGGGGCAGTCCCACGTCGGTGACGAGGTTCGATCGTGGACAGACGACGATCGGGACTTCTTGCTCGGAAACCCGCTCCAGATGGTCGGATTCGGGGTGGACCATGTGGACCAGGAAGTCCGGCTCGAGGTCCAGCGCGGGATCGATGTCGGTCGCGTCGACCTCGCCGGCGTGGATGCCGAACGGCTTGCCCGCCTCGCGGGTCGCGGCCCGCTCGCGATCGAAGGCGTCGTCGTTGGCGCCGCTCGCGCCGAACCCGTCGCCCGCGCGCATGGCGTCGATCGATCCGCGTGCGAACGCGAAGGCCTCGACATCGAGGTCGGCCGCGGCCTCGTCGAGCATCTCGACGCCGGCGATGTCGCCCTCGCGGAAGTCGAGACAGGCGGCCGTCCCGCTTCGCTGCATGAACCCGAGCGATCGACGCATCGCCGAGACCAGTTCCTCGCGATCGGCCTCGCGGAGCAGTCGGTGTTTCAGCCCGTCCGGCGGGGCGACGAGTTCCACGAGCGAGAGGCCGCGGCCCGCCTCCTTCGCGATCGAGTCGCCGATGTGGGTGTGTGCGTTGACGAACGCCGGCACGATGATGTCGGTACTCTCGACCGATACTTCTTCGATCGCCTCAATCTGACCCTCGCCGTCGACGACGAGCCGTCCCTCGACCGGCTCGAACTCCCGGCCCCGCAGAATCGTCCCTGTGTATTCCATATCCGAGTGTTCGTCGGCGCTTCCTTGAACGGTTCGACACGGCGTGAGCCGCGTCTCGACTCCGTGATCGAGCCGGTCGGCGATCGCCGCCGTCGGGGACGCGGCGTGTCGATCACTCGACGAACTGGTCGAGTGTCGCGTCGAGGCCGTTTCGAACCTCCGTTACCAGCGCCCCGTTGATATCGAGTCCCAGCACGTCGACGGCCGCGCGGCCGACCCGATCGCGCCGGCCGGCCGGCGAGTAGACCCCGAGACGCCACTGGGAGTGTTGGGCCGCCCGGAGGGCGCCGACGAGCGGCGACTGCTGTTCGAGGTGCCGGATCTCGCCGTTGACCATCACGCGCGTCGTCGACTCCGTCATGGAGGGGCGCGGCGGAACGTCGAGGATGACGGTCTCGGGATCGACCGCTGCCTCGTCGGCGATCTCGCGCTCGAACTCCCGGATCGTCCCGTGATCGGCTTCGATGACGCCGCCCGGCACGTCGTCCATCTCGGCCCACACGGCTCGCTTGAAGAGATCCCGCTGGTCGAGACGGCGGGAGAATTCGGTCGTCGCCTCGCACGATCGCAGGGCCACGATCAGGTCGTAGTCGTCCATCCGTTGGAGGGTCGCGGCGTCGACGTCCGCGTCCGGCGCGTCGAGCAGTCGTTCCGTCCCGCGGCGGAGCATCGCCTTGCCGATCCGGGCGACGCTGTGGCTGTAGACGGTCGGGTTCATCAGCGCCCGCGCCACCAGCAGGCTTTCGGCCGTCTGGACGTTCCCCTCGTCCAAGACGAGTTCGCCGTCGACGAACGCGAGTTCCCTGACCAGTCGACCGGTGTCGATCGTCCCGTAGGGAACGCCGGTGTGGTGGGCGTCCCGCACGAGGTAATCCATCCGATCGACGTCGAGTTCGCCCGAAACGAGTTGCCCGAACCGACCCTCGCCGGCGACGAGGTCGGCGACCGTCTCGGGAACGAGGTCGTGATCGCGCAACACGTCGCCCACCTGTCCCTGGGTCAGGAGGTCGTGGACGTCGTCGTGGTACCGGCCCGTCCGCCGGTAGATCAGCGATTCGAGGTTGTGACTGAACGGGCCGTGACCGACGTCGTGGAGGAGGGCCGCTGCGTGGACGCGCTCGGCCTGTCTGCCCTCGACGCCGAGGTGTTCGAGCGCGGCGCACGCGAGGTGGTAGACGCCGAGGCTGTGTTCGAACCGGGTGTGGTTCGCGGAGGGGTAGACGAGCGAAACGGTGCCGAGCTGTCTGATCCGTCGCAACCGCTGGACGGCCGGCGTGTCGAGGAGGTCGCGCGCCACGCCCTCGACCCGGATGTGGTCGTGGACGCTATCCTTGATGATCTTCATGCCGAACCGTTCGGCGCGCTCACACAAAAACCGTCGCGCGAAATCCGAGGCGAGCGGATTCGACCATCGTACCCGCGACCAGTACGGCTTTCACCGCCGAACGCGAATTCCGGATATGGCCGCGATGACGATTATGACGATCGCGCTGTTCGCGATCACGATCATCTGTCTGATCGCGCTGCTGTACATTTCGACCCAGTGGGAAGAGTGAGTCGAAAGCCGCGAATGCCGGCACTATCTCTAATGGTGTCGCCGTGTGTCGTTCCAGTACCGCCAATGACCGATCTTACTATTCCACCGGATGCCAACACGGACCGGGCTGCGGCGCTCATCCGGGAACACGTCGACGTCGGCGACGAGGTCGAGGTCTGGGAGGGCGATCGAACCGGCGCGGACGATCCCGAGCACGTGGGTACGGTGACTGGATTCGAACCCGGCTACCTGGAACTCGACGGGCAGTCGCCGGGGGAGGGAAGCATCCGGTACGACCAGATCCGCTCGGTCGTCCGCGTCGACACGCGGTGAGGAAGGCCGGGCGCGATCGACCGACGGCCCGACGGAAGCAGGTGATCGACGCTCACTCCCGATCGTCCCGGTGATCGTTGTGCGCCGCTCGGAGTCGATCGAGCTCGCGAGTCGCCGCCGGCGATCGGCGGTGTTGCGGGTCCGCGATCGCCTCGCCGGAGCCCTCGATTCGCTCTTCGGGATCGGCGACGACGATCCAATCGCGCAGTCGGGTGCGGATCGATCGGAGCACGCGCGAACGAACGGACGCCAGGACTAAAACGTCCCATATCGGAGAATCGAGCGGTAGTTGCCGCGGTTTCGGTGTCCGTGTTCCGTAGAGAGCGCGAACACGGGAGTCAATTCGGGCGATCGGATACCCCGAGCAGCTCCGATTCGAACCAGGCGATGGTCTCCAGGGTGGTATCGCGCGCCGAATCGGTGTCGAGCGAGAGGTCCTGGTTGCGCGCGCCGTCGATGGCTGCGAGGAGAAACACGGCAGCTTTTTCCGGGTCGATCGAGCGAAACGTCCCGTCCTCGATGCCTTCAGCGATGATTTCGGCGGTCAGATCTACCAGATAGGTGTGGTTCCGAGTGAATCGTTTTCGGAGTTTGGGATCGTGTACGGCTAACGCCTGGAGCTGGTGGATGGCAATGTGATAGTGTCGTCCGTGCTCGGCGACGCCGCCGGGGCCGTACGCCTGAAATTCCAGGACCGTCCACAGTTTCTCGGAAGGGGCGTCCTCGTCGTCGATTCCCATCAGACGCTTCGTTCCTTCGAGAACGTGATCGAGGAGCGATCGGAGTAAGTCGTCTTTCGAATCGAAGTAGTAGTGTACGAGACCCCGGTTTTTTCCGGCCCGTTCGGCCACTTTTCGGAGCGTGAGCCCCTGGTACCCCTCCTCGGCGAGCACCCACACGGTCGCTTCCATGATCATCTCGTGCGTGTCGAATTGATCCCAGAATTCGTCGCCCGGATCCGGCATGTCCGGTGCTATCCACCGTAGCTAATTCAATCTACATGCTCCGGAGCGTATCACCACCGAAAGCGTTAAGCGACGACGGCTCGATCAGAAATTAGCCAAGCGGCTAAAATTGGCACCCGACGAGGAAGATCATGTTCGAGAAACTATCGATGGTGACGCGAATCGTTTCGGACCAGGAGGAGGCGCTGGCGTTCTACAGGGATAAGCTGGGGTTCGAAGTCACGGGCGATCACGAGGGGCCGCACGGTCGGTTCCTGACGGTCGCTCCGGAAGGCGACAGCACGGGCCTCGTTCTGATGAGTCCCGACGGATTCGACGACGAAACCGCGGGCCAGCTAGAGACGCTCCTCGGTAACGATTTCGGGCTCATCTACGAGGTAGACGACTGCCGGAGCGCCTACGAAACGCTCAGAGAGAAGGGGGTAGCGTTCCGCGGCGAACCGGAAGAGATGCCGTGGGGGACGCAAGCGGTCGCACTCGATACGGACGGGAACGAGATCGTCGTTCAGGAACCCGTCGCGTCGAGTTCGTTCTAACGGCGAGACGCCGTCGATCGGATCCCGACGTACGTTCGGGTTGGAGACCCGCGAATCAACTGCGCCCCTTCGAACGCGGCCTTTTCGGTCCGAATTCGGTTCGAGACGCCCGAATCGGAACTGGCGTTACTCGATCGTCACCCACTCGCCGCGCTCGTCGCTCTCCTCGATCGCCGCGAGCACGCGCTGAGCGGCGAGGCCGTCCTCGAAGCTGGGTGCGAACTCGCCGTCGTCCGCAATCGCGGAGAGGAACTCGTAGTTCTCGTGGACGAACGTGTGCTCCCAGCCGACGACGTGGCCCGGCGGCCACCAGTGGTCGACGTAGGGGTCGTCCGCGTCGGTGACGAGGATCGTCTGGTAGCCCCGATCGCCCTCGCGGAGCAGTTCGAGTTCGTTCAGCCGTTCGAGCGAGAACTTCAGGCTCCCCTTCGAGCCTTGGATCTCGATCGTGTGGTCGTTCTTGTGGCCGTTCGCGAAGCGGGAGGCTTCGAGCGTCCCCATCGCGCCGTTTTCGAACGCGACCTGCGCGGAGTAGGCGTCGTCGACGGTGACCGGTCGGGTCTCGTCGCTTCCTTCCACCGGTCGCTCCTCGACGAACGTCTGCAGGTGGCCGCTCACGCGCTCCATCTCGCCCGCGAGGTCGCCGACGAGGAACCGAAGCAAGTCGACCGTGTGAGCGCCGAGGTCGCCCAGCGCTCCGGACCCGGCCATCTCCTCGTCGTTGCGCCACGACCACGGCGCGTCGGGATCGACCAGCCAGTCCTGGAGGTACCGCCCGCGGACGTGGTGGATCTCGCCGAGTTCACCGTCGTCGAGCAGCCGCTTTGCGTACCGGATAGCCGGGACGAACCGGTAGTTGAAGGCGCAGCCGTTCACCACGCCGGCCTCGCGAGCGGCGTCGGCCATCCGCTCGGCCTCCTCGAGCGTCGGCGCCAGCGGCTTCTCGCAGAACACGGGGGTGCCGGCCTCGAGCGCGGCGATCGAAGGCTCGGGGTGGACGTGGTTCGGCCCGAGGTTGTAGAAGACGTCGACCTCATCGACGACGTCCCGCCAGTCGGTCGCGATCGATTCGAAGCCGAGCCGATCGGCAGCTTCGGTGAGCGCCGCCTCGTCGCGGCCGATCAGGACGCTGCGCTCGGCGTCCGGAGCGTCCGGGAAAAACATCGGCAGCCGCGCCAGTGCGTTCGCGTGGGCTTTCCCCATGAATCGGTAGCCGAGTACGCCGACTTCGAGTGTCATGCGAGAATATTCACAATAGACGTAGTTAGAGGTTTTCGTCGCGGCGGGTTCGTAACGGAGTCCAGACGGGGCGAAACGGGCTCGGCAGGGATGTACCGGAGCCGGGGCGGCCCCCGAGGGATCACCGCCTCCCGCCGACGGCGCTCGTTACTCGGCCCAGTAGGCTTCGCCGGGCTGCTCGCGGAAGATCGCCCGATCGAGCAGTTGGACGGCCTTCTCGAGGCCCTCGCGGGAACTGGTCAGCGAGTCCTCGTGTTCGATGCTCAGGGTGCCGTCGTAGTCGACCATCCGCAGCGTCGAGACGACGTCCTTCCAGTGGGACTCGCCGTGGCCGTAGCCGACCGAACGGAAGATCCACGATCGGTTCGGTTCGTCGTCGTAGGGCGCGGTGTCGAGGACGCCCTTCTCGCGGGCTTGCTCCTCGTAGACGCGGGTGTCCTTGGCGTGGAAGTGGTGGATGGCGTCCGCCTCGCCGAGCAGCCTGATCGCGTCCGTGATCGAGATGCCCTGCCAGTAGAGGTGCGAGGGGTCGAAGTTCGCGCCGACCCGCTCGTTGGTCGCCTCGCGCAGGCGAAGCAGGCCGTGGGGCTCGTAGACCAGCATGTTCGGGTGCATCTCGATCGCCAGATCGACGCCGTGATCGTCGGCGTACTCCGCGAGGTCCGACCAGTAGTCGACGGCGACCTCCCACTGGTACTCGTGGGCGTCGGCGTGTTCGGTCGGCCACGGCGCCGTGATCCAGTTCGGCACCTCGTCGTTCGGGCCGCCGCCGGGCAGCCCCGAGAAGCACGTGACCGCGTTCACGTCGAGCTGGTCGGCGAGTTCGATCGCCTCGCGGAGTTCGGTGTCCGCCGCCGCGGCCTGCTCGTCGTCGGGATGCAGCGGGTTGTTGTGCGTCGCGAGCGCGCTGATATGCATGCCGTGCTCGTCGAGCAACTCGCGCACCTCGGCTTGCGCGTCCTCGTCGTCGAGGAACTCGTCTCTGGGCAGGTGCGTGTCTCCGGGGTAGCCGCCGACGCCGGGTTCGATCGCGTCGACGCCGATGCCGGCGAGGTACGCGACCGCGTCCTCGAGCGATTCACCGTACAGTGGCGGGGTGTGAATGCCGATATCCATACGTGCGAACCGTGGACGCCCCGGCCTATAAATCCAGTGTTGAAAACCGAATTAATTTCCGGGTAGCGCG
The DNA here is from genome assembly GCF_023028105.1 of Halosolutus gelatinilyticus. Classification (NCBI taxonomy): domain Archaea; kingdom Methanobacteriati; phylum Methanobacteriota; class Halobacteria; order Halobacteriales; family Natrialbaceae; genus Halosolutus; species Halosolutus gelatinilyticus. The sequence continues at coordinate 325,704 of NZ_CP095491.1, read as the reverse complement.
GCTCTCGATGTCGATCTTCGGTCCACAGTTCCGGACGGATCGAACGGGGAGATGCCCGATCAGGACTCCACTCGCGGTTCGAGCGAAACGGTTCGGCCCGTCTCGCTCGAGCGGTAGATCCCATCGACGATCCGCTGGACGGTCAGCGCCTCCTCGACGGCGCCGCCGATCGACCGCCCGGTGGCGATCGCCTCGTAGAACGCCCGCTGTTCGTCGCTGTGCGTGTCGTTCTCCCGGGTTTCGATCGTCGCGTCGACGAAGTGGTCGGTGCCGTCCGAACTCGCCGAGTGGATCGTGAGTTCGTTCTCGTAGAGGTCGAAGACGGCCGCGGCCTCCGTTCCGTGGACGACGAACTCCTTCGACGGCGGTCGGTTGGTCGCCCAGGCGGTTTCGAGCGAGATCGTTCGCCCCTCCGCGCAGCGAACGAAGGCGCTCGCCGAGTCGTCGACGTCGAATCCGTCGGGACCCGCGTCGGTGCCCCACATCTCGAGGTAGGCGTAATCGTCGCGGGAACCGAACTCCGATCGGGTGACGCCCGAGACCTCGTCGACGGCGGGGTAGTCGAGCAGGTACAGCGCGAGATCGATGGCGTGGACGCCGAGATCGATCAGCGCGCCGCCGCCGGCGATGTCGCGGCGGGTGAACCACGATCCGCGGCCGGGGACGCCCCGCCGTCGGACGTAGTTGGCCTCGACGTGGGTGACCTCGCCGAGTTCGCCGCGATCGATCCGCTCCTTGATGAGGCGCACGGCGTTCAGGAACCGGTTGTTGAACCCGACCATGCAGGTGCTCTCGGACGCTGCGGCCGCCGCGGCGATCCGCTCCGCGCTCTCGATCGAGTGGGCGAGGGGCTTCTCGAGGAGGACGTGTAGGCCGCGCTCGAGCGCGTCCACGGCGTACTCCTCGTGGTACTTGTTCGGCGTGGTGATGACGATCGCGTCGCCGGCGTCGTAGAGGTCGCGGTGATCCGCGTAGACGTCTGCGGCGTATCGACTCGCGAACCGATCGCGCGCCTCCTTCGAGACGTCCATCCCGCCGGCGAGCGGGACGCCCAGCTGCTCGAGCCGATCGGCGTGGTACTGGCCGATGTTCCCGAGGCCGACGATGCCGGTCGGAACGGTCGCGAGATCCGCATCCGCGGTCATCGACCCTCCGCTCGATCGCCGGTCACGTTCGGATCACCATCAGTACAGTTGCTTCTCTGTATCTGTTCGCTCATTCTCTTGCTGTTGTCGCTGCTTGCGTCGAGTTCGGCCGCGACGATACTGCTTGATTCCCGGAACGATCTTGTTCTTCAGGTCGAGGACGAACGAGACGATCCCGTAGATCCAGAAGAAAAACAGGATCGTAAACCCGCCGTAGTAGACGATCGGAACGAGGTTACTCACGCTGACCACCGGATTCGGCCTCCGGCTGTGCGGCTGCCGCCGACAGCTGTTTGATGCCGTGGACGAGCGCCTCTCCCGACGCCGTATCGAACAGGTGGATCTTCGACCGGTCGAGGACGACCGACACCGACTCCTCCTCGCTGATGTCGGTGTCCGGGTCGACGCTCATCAGCAGCTGGCTCGACGAGGACGACGCCTCGTCGCTGGTCATCATCTCGGCGCTCGTGCCGTCGAGCGAGAGGTAGACGAAGATCTGGTCGCCCATCGGCTCGAGCACGTCGGTTCGCGCCTCGATGACGTCCGAGGCGTCGCCGACCTGGTTCGCGTTGCTCGTCAGGTGGATGTCCTCCGGACGGATACCGACCGTGACGCCGTCGCCGACGGTCGTCTCGATCGCGGACGGATCGAACGCGAGGTCGAAGTGCTCGGTCTCGACGCCGCCGGCGGTGAGGGTACCCTCGACGAAGTTCATCGACGGCGAGCCGATGAAGCCGGCGACGAACAGGTTCGCGGGTTCGTTGTAACAGGTAAGCGGCGGATCGATCTGCTGGAGTTCGCCGCTGTTGATGACCGCGATCCGGTCGGACATGGTCATCGCCTCCGCCTGGTCGTGGGTGACGTAGATGATCGTCGTGTCCAGTTGCTTGTGGAGCCGCTGGAGCTCCGTCCGCATGTGGACGCGAAGCTTCGCGTCGAGGTTGGCGAGCGGTTCGTCCATCAGGAAGACGTCGGGTTCGCGGACGATCGCGCGGGCGATCGCGACGCGCTGTTGCTGGCCGCCCGACAGTTCGTTCGGCTCCCGTTCCAGCATACCTTCGAGCTGGACGATTTCGGACGCCTGCTGGACGCGACGATCGATCTCGTTCTTGTCGTATTTGCGGAGCCGAAGGCCGAACGAGATGTTGTCGTAGACGTTCATGTGCGGGAACAGCGCGATGTTCTGGAAGACCATCGAGACCCCGCGGTCTTTCGGCGGGAGGGTGGTGACGTCGGTATCACCGATTTTGATCGTTCCCGCTGTCGGTTTCGTGAGGCCGGCGATGGTCTCCATCGTCGTCGATTTCCCACAGCCCGACGGGCCGACCAGACAGATGAACTCGCCGTCTTCGATGTTGAGATTCATCTCGTCGACGGCGACGACGTCTTCGTATCGTTTCGTGACGGTATCGAGTGTTACGCGTGCCATTGTTACTCCTTGAGTGCTCCTTCAGTCAATCCGCTGACGATCTTTTCCTGTGCGACCACGACGAGGATCACCATGGGCAACACGCCGACGATGCTGGCAGCCGCCATCAGGTTGAAATCCGTCGTGTACTGGGTCTGGTAACTCAGGATCCCACCGACGAGCGGCGACCACTGCTGGGGCTCGTTCTGCAGCGCCATGATCGAGCTGAAGAAGTACTCGTTGTAGACGGCGATGAACGTCAACACGGCGGCGGTCGCGACGCCGGGTGCCGACAGCGGCATGATCACGCGAAACAGCGCGCCCAGTCGGGTCGTCCCCTCGACGCGCGCTGCGTCCTCGAGCCCGTCCGGAATCTGGGCGTAGAACGTGGTGAGGATGAAAATCGACAGCGGCAGGAACAGCGCGCTGAAGGGCATGATCATCGAGCCCGGCGTGTTGACCAGCCGCGGCGGCGAGAGCAGTTCGACGTCTAGGAACGGCACCGTCACCGGGAGCAGTTGGATACCCAGGAACGGCACCGTTACCGGATTGCCGAGGAACACCTCGTACAGCGGGATGAGAAACGCCGCCGGCGGGAAGTACGAAATCGCCAGCACGGCGAGCATCATCAGGCCGCGACCGGGGAACTCCAACCGCCCGAAGACGTAGCCCGCGAGGCTCGCGAGGACGATGACGATGATCGTCGTCGTCGTCGCGAGCACGAAGCTGTTGAAGACGTAGAGGTGGAACGGCACCTGCTGGAACACCTCGACGAACGCTCCGGGGTTGAGGTCCTGAAGTGGGGGCGTCGGGAACGGTATCTCACCGACGATCGGGAACCCTACCTCCCAGTCACCGCCGAGAATCTGGGCGTTCGGCGTCAGCGCGAGCACCAGTAGCCAGTAGAACGGGAACAACGTCGTCACCAGGAAGAACCCGGTGATGACGTAGAACAGCGCGCGGTACAGCCGCTTGCGCTTTTCCGGCTCGTTGACGACGCCGTGGACCCACCGTTCGAGCGGTCCCCTGTTCTCGTCGGCGATCGTCTCGGCCGGCTGATCGCTCGTTGCCATCCTAGAATCCCTCCTTGTACTGCTGGTAGATGACTCCCATCACGGCGATCGCGATGATGCCGGCGGTGACGAACGCGATCGCGGACGCGAGGCCGCGGTTGGTGTTGAACGTCGCCACGACCATACACGATAGCGACGGAACCGTCGTACAGCCCGACACCGTGTCGATGAGACCGTAGATCCGCATCGCGTCGATCGTCCGGAACAGGATCGCGATCCCGAGCGCCGGCAGGACCAGCGGGAACGTGATGTAGCGAAACTCCTGCCACTTGGTCGCACCCGCGACCTTCGCCACGTCGTAGAGGCTCCGGTCGATGCTCTGGAGGCCGGCGAGGATGAGCAGCGCCATGAACGCCGTCGTCTTCCAGATATCGGCGACCGTGATGATCAACAGCGAACTCCACGGATCATTCAGCGTGTTCACTGGCTCGACGATCCCCCAGTTGGCCAGGTACTCCGTCATGAATCCGGTGTCCGGGTGGAACATCAGGTAGAAGATCATCCCCTGGATGACGACCGGGATCGCCCACGGAATGATGATCGCCGCGCGGACCCACCGGCGGCCACGGAAATCCTGATCCAGGACCAGTGCCTGACCGAAGCCGATCAGCGTCTCGAAGAAGACGCTTACGACCGAAAAGATCAGGGTCACCGCCAGCGCGCTCCGGAACGCCCCGTCGACGTGGACGAACGGGAAGTTCCCGTCGGTGCTGACGCTCGGAAGGAACGTCGTCGACCCCGGCATTCGCGGGTCGGCGCCGCCGGTGAACAGCTGGACGTAATTCTCGAACCCGACGAATACCGGTTCCTCCAGGACGTTTTGATACAGCGACAGCTCGAACGTCCGCAACAGTGGATAGAGCGCGATCGCACTCAACAGGAGCACGATCGGCGACAACAGCAGGTAGGCGAACCCGGTCTCCCCGAGGTTCTCCATCCACCGCGTGATCGCAACGATCGGGCCCGATCGGTTCGTCTGCCGCGCGGGCCCGCTCACCGAGTCTTCGGTACTCATTTGTTGGCTTATTGCTGCTCGATAGCTTCCAGACTGTTCTGGAGGTCGGCGGCGGCGTCTTCCGGACTCTTCTCGCCGGCGACCGCGCGGTTGACCTCTTCGGCGATGCTTTGGGACTGGTCGGGCCACACGGTGGTCACCGGACGCGGCATCGCGTTCTCACCGGCGACGCGGAGCGTGTCCATGTAGCGGCCCATCGGCTCGACCTGTTCGGCTTCCTCCGTGTCGAAGAGGTGCGGCTTCGGCGGGACCCAGCCCCAGAGGTCGAACATGCCGAGGTTGAACTCGTCGACCATCATCGCGCGGAGAACCTCGATGGCGTCCGCCTTGTTCTCGGAGTTCGGGTTGAGGACGGTGAGCCAGCCGCCGAGGGCGGCCGTCGTGCCGCCGGTTCCGGGCTGGGCCGCCTCGTCCTCGGTCACGCCGTAGGGGATCGGCATCGCGCCGTAGTCCTCGACCGGGATTGTGTCTTTATCGCCGTCGATGTTCTGGTTGATCGCGTACGGCCAGTTGCGCTGCATGGCCGCCTCGCCGCTGAGGATCGCTTCGCGAGCGTTCTCTTCCTGCCACGACGTGATCGAGGGCGTGGCGATGCCGGTCGGATAGTCCTCGTGGGTGTGTTCGCCGTGTTCCTCGGCGACGAACGTGCGCATCATCCGCAGCCCCTCGATAAACTCCGGTTCGTCGACGGTGACCGGTCGATCGCCGACCGGACCGAACAGGTTGTCGAAGCCGCCGAAGTAGGCGCCGCCGAACGAGGACATGACCTCATTCCACGTACAGCAGGCGGTTCCCTCGTAGATGTCCCACTGCGTGGCCAGCCCGTATTCCGCGTCGGAGTTCTCGACGATCTCCTGGGTGACGTCGGCCCACTCCTGCCAGGTCATCGGTTCGGTGGCCCACTCGTCGAAGTCGTCGTCGGTGAAGCCGGCGTTCCGCGCGTAATCCTTTCGGTACTGCATCGTCGGGTAATCCGGGAATATCGGGATGCCGTACAGGTCGTCCGAATCGGGATCGCGGCCCATCGCGGTGAACGACTCGAAGTACTCGTCTTCGACGAGCGAGAGGTCCTCGTCGTCGAGTTCGTCGCTCAGGTTGGCGATGTGGTCGCGCTGGATGAAAATGTTGACCCACCCGCTGTCCATCATGAGCAGGTCCGGCTGGACCTCTTCGGCCTGCAGCAGGTTCGTGTAATCGCTCCGCCGGGTGCCGGTGTCCTCGTGACCGGGCTGGAGTTCGATTTCGATTCCATCCGCCCCGCTGTCTTCCAGCAGTTGGATGAACTCGTCGCCGATCGCCTCCTCCATGTTCGGGCCGACCCCCACGACGACGGCGTCCGCGGACGAACTGCTGTCGCCGTAGATGCAGCCAGAGAGGCCGACCGCGGCTCCGCTCACTCCGGCTGCCTTGACGAACGTTCGTCGGGAAACGCTCGAAGTAGTGCTGTCCTTCCCCTGTGAGGACTTCTCACTCATAGAAAAGACTATGAGAGTTATTCATATTTATACCTAATGGATTGGGTACAACAGGTGTTGTTAACGTGAATTACACCTTCAGTTCAACCGGTCTGTAATTTCGGACAGATTGTCGCGATCGCGGAACGACCCTCGCTTCTCGCGACCCGAACGAGTTGTGGCTCGGATGCGAGTACCATACTGCACTTCTGTTGGGATCGGTCCCGATCGAGGCGGCGTCATCGGTCGATCGACTCGATCGTAATCCGAACGCCTTCGAAGTCCTCGATCATGGCGCCCCAGCCGCCAACGGTGTAGCGATCGTCGTCGGTCGCGAGCGTCACCGACGCCTCGCCCGCCAGTTGGGCCAGCGGCGCCGGTCGGCCGTCGTTCGTCGCGACGCCGGCGTACGTCGCGTCGGTGATCCGACCGCGTTTGGTCACCTCGCGACCCGTGTCGGTCTCGAATCCCCGAATCGTCGCTTCGATCGAATACCCCTCGTCGAGCAGCGGGACGACGTCCCGGATGCACTGCCGGAGGTCGACGTAGGTGATCGGAGGTTCGTCCCGTTGCCCCGCGTAGATCGTCTCGTGAACCTCCCAGAGGCAGGTGAGGAAGTACCAGTGGAAGACGTAGGCGTGCGTCCGGTCGTTGACGATGACGCCGTACTCGTTCGTCGAGTCCACGTGGGGGGAGAAACACGCCCACGATCGATCGACGAGCGCGAGAAACGGCGACGGAAGGGCGCGGTACCGCGCCTCGGTGCAGGTTCGAGCCAGCGTCCTCTCGTCGGGCAACTCCGGATCGCCGACCGTCGGCGGGAACAGACAGATCTTGACGTCCACGCCGTTCTCGAGGGCGACCGCGAGCGCGTCCGCGAGGTCCTCGAACTGGGCCGGCGTCAACCCGATCTGGACCTGGTTCGTGGCCGATCGGATCAGTTCGTCCGCCTGCGCGAGAACCGTATCGAGTCGCTTGACGATGCTGACCTTGTGCTCTTTGATGTCCGGACGACTCCAGCGGTTCTCGATCTCGTCGGCGGCCGTTTCGAACCGGTCGGCGCGGGTCCGAAGATCCGCGAGGACGTCGGCCGGGTCGTGTGCGCGAGCGTGGAGACTATCCTGTTCGTAGGTCTCGATGTAGCCCTCGTCCTCGAGCCCGCGCAACACGTCGTAGATCCGCGGATCGGGGACGGAACTGGCTTGTGCGAGGTCCGTCGCCGGCGCGGAGCCCAACTCCAGTAACGTTACGAACGCGTCCGCCTGGTACGGCGAGAGTCCGGCGTCCTCGAGCGTGTTCCTGAGTTCGTCACCGTCCATGCGGGCTCACCCGGCGCCGTACGCCGTTCGGATCCGTCGTCGACCGCCGTCGGAGCGACGACCGAATGTCCCGACCGGTCGTCGAAATTCGACGCGATCCCATCACGATTTCGGTCATTCACGAGAGGTATAACACCCGTTGTAAATAAGTTTGTCTTCCGTCGCTACACTCAAGGTGATCCAACAGGAACGACCCGTCATGACCGACCCTCTCGAACGGTTTCGTCGGCCCGAGTACACCGGTGAGAATCGGTGCTGGCCGTGTACCGTCGTCAACGGCGTGCTCGTCGCGATCGTCGCCGGCGCGCTGGCGATCCTCGATCGACGGACGGCCGCCGCGGTCGCCGCCGTCGTCGGCGCGGTCGCCATCGCGCTGCGAGGGTACGTCGTCCCGTACACGCCGCAGTTCGCCCCCCGGCTCGTCGCCGCGCTCCCGATCGACGGGTTCGATCACGTCGAGCCCGGCGACGAACCCGGATCGCTGTCCGATCCCGCGCCCGCCGATGCGGACGCCGACGGCGAATCCGAACGGCCGAGCGGCGAAGCGGTTCTGACCGCGCTGCTCGAGGCCGACGTCGTCGAGCCGGCCGGCGAAGACGTTCGGCTCGCGGACGACTTTCGCGAGGAGTGGCGCCGCGAGATGCGGGCGCTGCGCGACCTCGATTTCGACGGGCTCGCGCGGGTCGCCGACGAGCAAACCGCGCCGTCGATCGGGGCGCGAGCGGACCGAAGCTGGGGTCGGTCGATGCTCGTTCTCGAGGGCGACAGCGGCGTTCCAACCACGCTGCGACGGGGCGTGGCCGTCGCCGAACTCGCGGCCGCCCGGGCGCTCGAATCCCGCGTCGAGTCCGGTCCGATTCGCCGCGCCGCCGGCCGGCCGTTGCGGTCGCTCCTCGATCGCTGCCCGCTCTGCGACGAGGAGCTGGCCGTCATCCAGTCGAGTTGCTGCGGCGAGGTGACGCCGATCGGACAGACGCCGCCACAGAAGCTGGTCTGTTCCTCGTGCAACGAGCGGTTCTTCACGTTCACCGAACCCGAGCGCTGATCGGCGCGCGTCGACTACTCGTTCTCGATCGGCTCGTCCTCGATAGCCCGGACGGCGTCTCGATCCGGGAGCGCCGCCATCGCCCCCGCGGCCGTCGTCGCGGCGGCCCCGACCGCGTTGGCGAACGCCAGCGTCTCGGCCAGTCCGCGTCCCTCGCGCAATCCGGCGATCGCGCCGGCGACGAAGGCGTCCCCCGCGCCCGTCGTGTCGACGACGTCGGACTCGAAGCCCGGGTGGCTGGCCGTCCCCTCCCACTCGGTCCCGTCCGCGCCGACGGCGATCGCCCCCGACTCGCCGCGGGTGATGAACGCGAGGTCCGGCCCGGCGGTCAACGCGTCCCGGGCGATCGACGCGGCGTCGTCGCCCGCGAACCCCAGTCTCGCGAGTTCCCCTTCGGTCGCCTTCAGCACGTCGACGGTCGCGAGCGCCGTCCCGACGACGTCCCGGTACGTTTCCTCGTCCGACCACAGTTCCGGGCGCTCGTTCGGGTCGAACGATACCGTACAGCCCCGGTCGGCGGCCCGTTCGATCAGGTCGAGCGTGGCCTCGCGCGAGGACCCGGCCGCGAGCGCCACGCCGCCGACGTGGACCCACTCGCAGCCGTCGAGAACCGCGTCGTCGACCCGTCCCGGTTCGAGCCGCGTGTCCGCGGTCCCCTCGCGGTAGAACGAGAACTCGCGATCGCCCGTCTCGTCGTGCGTGACGAACGCGAGCGAGGTCTTCGCCGCCGGATCGCGCTCGAGCAACCGCTCCGGAAGCCCCTGGTCGACGAGCGTCTCGTACAGGTATCGGCCGAACGGATCGTCTCCCACGCGCGTCCAGAACAGCGGCACACGCTCGAGGCGGGCGAGCGCCACGGCCACGTTCGCCGGCGCGCCGCCGGGCCGCCGATCGAACCCCTCGACCGTCGCGATCGGCCCCGGTTCGTCGGGGAGAAAGTCGATCAGCGTCTCGCCGGCGATCAGGATGTCGTGACTCATGGACCCCCGTTTGCCCTCCCGGTGATAAGGTGTTGCGGACCGTCACCACCCGACGTCGTCCGGGACACGATCGAATCGCCTCGACTCCTTCGCGAGCCGACTCCGGTCGATTCGCCCGTCGAAGGCCCTCCGAACGACGGGGGTTCCGGCAGGAGCGCGGTCGACGATCGTCGATTCCGGTGCGAGTTGTGATCCGATCCGATTCGAAGACGGGCGTTCGGCTCGCGCGCCGGGGCGTTACTCCCGGAAGCCGCCGCGGTGGAGCACCTCCGCGAGGGGCTTGCGATCGCTCGGCCGTTCGCGCTCGCGGAGGTCGTCGGACAGCGTCTCGGGCGGCGCGCGCTCGCCGATCGCGACCATCGCTTCGACCGCGAACTCCGTCGGAACGTCGAGTTCCTCGGCCGCGCGTTCGTAGTCGAACCCGGCCATCCCGTGAACGGCGAGGCCGCGGCGCGCACCTTCGAGTGCGAGGTTCTGCCAGGCTGCACCGGTGTCGAACGAGTGGGTCGGCGCCGGCTCGCCGTTGTGGTCGAACGTCGTCTTCGAGACGATCACCGCGAGGACGGCCGCATCCGTCGCCCACGATCGGTTTCCGTCGGCGAGCAGATCCACGAACGTCTCCCACTCGTCGTCCTCGCGCGCAGCGTAGATGAACCGCCAGTGCTGGTTGTTGTACGCCGAAGGCGCCCAGCGGGCTGCCTCGAACAGCGGCAGGAACTCCTTCTCGTCGAGCGCCTCGCCGGTCATCGCGTACGGCGACCACCGGTTGACGAACAGCGGGTCGATCTCGTGATCCGGGTCGCGGTGGTCGGCAACTTCGTCGTCGAGTTCGTGGGCTTTCGAAGCGGCTCGTTGCATCGTCCTCCCGTTAGTACCGCTCCTACGTATACGTTTCCAGACATACCGGTTATCAGGTAACGGTCGCGCCGTCGGCTCGTGTTTCCGAACCACATACGAAAACGATATGAAAGGAACGTGTCGCGTGTTATCGAACGAAACGCGCCGTCGGGTCAAGCGCGTCGCCGAGCGAAACGCGAGAGCACTCGACCCGGACCGCGATCGGAACGGATCACCGAACGAACGAAATCGGCTGCGATCGGCGCTTCGGGCCCGTGACGACTGTCGTCAGTCGTCGGCGGTCGCCGCGTGTTCGCGATCGACGTCGACGTTGCCCTCGTCGAGGTCGGCCTCGACGTTGCGGGCGGCTTCGACCATGTTCGCCATCTTGCCGTAGGCGACCTCGCGGGGGAGCAGCTTCACGCCGCAGTCCGGCGAGACGACGAGCTGCTCCGGCGGGACGACTTCGAGGCCCTTCTTGATGTTCTCCTCGATCTGCTCGACGGATTCGACCTCGGCGACGTGGACGTCGGTGACGCCGAGAGCGAGATCCGCCGTGAACTCGGGATCCGTGAAGACGTCGAGCTGATCGTAGTCGCCGTTGGCGAGTTCGAGGTCGAACTCGTCGACGGGGAACTCCAGAATCTCGGGGTAGATTCGGGAGTAGTCGCCGTAACAGACGTGGAGGCCGATGCGGACTTCCTCGGGGATGTCGGCGACGATGTGTTCGAGCGCCTCGCCGACGATCGCGTGGTCGTCGGGCGTCGTCGCGAGTGCGGGTTCGTCGATCTGGATGTACCGCGCGCCGGCGTCGACGAGCTTCTCGATCTCCTCGTTGACGAGGTCGGCGAGGTCGAGTGTGAGCTCGTCGTCGCTGTCGTAGGCCTCGTTGAACGACCAGTTCGCGAGCGTGTACGGACCCGTGATGGGAACCTTGACCGGCCGATCGGTCGCGTCGGCGGTGAACTCGTACTCGTCGACGAGCCAGGAGTCGGTGTACTCGACCTCGCTCACGACCGAGGGCTTGTCAAAGTAGTTGTGCCCCCAGACCTTGACGGGGCCGTTGAACTCGTAGCCCTCGATGCGGTGGGCGAAGAACTCGACCATCTCGTTGCGCCGCATCTCGCCGTCGACGACGACGTCCAGGCCGGCGCGCTCGTGCTCTCGTGCGATGAGGCGGGCCGCGTCGTCCTTGGCTTCCTGGTAGTCGTCGGCGTCGAACTTGTGGTCCGGGTCCTCGTAGAGCTCCTTCGCGCGGTTGAGCCACTTCGGCTTCGGATAGCTGCCGACGACGGTCGTCAGGATGAAGTGGTCGTTCTCGTGGTGGTCGGGTCGGAACTGGTCTTTGTTCTCCTTCGTGCTCATGCTGCTTTCACCTCCGCGAGGTCCGCAGCCTCCGCAAGGACGGCGAGTTTCTCCTCGAACGTCGCGTACGGCAGGTAGAACGTCTCGGTGTTCGTCGTCAGGTAGACCGTCTCGAACTCGGTGACGGGAAGTTGATCGAAGACCCACTCGACCCGATCGCGGATCGCTTCGGGGTCCTCTACGAGCGTGTTCTGGCCGTCCGCGAGGCCGAGCGAGACGTCGGCGGCGGCGCCGTACTCCTGGATGTTGTACAGGTTGTCCTCCCGGTTCGCGACGAAGTCGAAGCCGACCGCGTCGATATCCGCGTCGAGCAGGTGCGCGTAGACCTTCTCCTCGAGCGCGCCCCAGTAGGGCTGGACGACGATGTCGGCGTCGGTCGCGCTCGCGACCCGATCGATCGCCTCGCTCGCGCGCTCGTCCTGCCCGTCGTCCGGCGCGTTCTCGACGAGCGACGGTTCGAGCAGGAACAGCGTCTCGTGCTCCGGGAAGGCCTCGATTTCGCCTTCGAGGAAGTCGGCGATCGCCGCGAGGAACTCGGCCTCGTCGCCGTAGTGGTCGTCGGTGGCGAGATCCGCCAGCGAGTACGGGCCCGGCAGGACGGCCTGCAGACTATCGTCCTCGTCGAGCAGCTCCGCCGCGGCCTCGAGTTCGCCCGCGACGTCGCCGGAGAACCCGAGGTCGTCGGTCACGACGGGATCGCGGTAGAAGTTGTTGTTGTCGTAGTAGCGGACGATCCCCTGGGTGTCGACCGCGTCGTGGACCGCCAGCGGGTGCGCGAGCATGTCGTCCCAGCGAAGCTGTCCCTCCGCGACGCGATCGAGGCCGGCCTCCCGCTGGACGTCGATCACTTCCTCGCGCGCCTCCTCGTAGGCCGCCGCGATCTCCTCGCCCTCGTCGCCGCTGATGAGATCGTGTTTCTGGTGGCCCTTGAGGTCCGAGAGGTCGTCTTTCGCCCAGTCCGGGAGCGGGAAGAGCCCCGGCGTGGTCGAAACGTATTCGGTCATTCGTGATCTCGGCTAGGCTATACCGACGCTTAATATTTTCCATCCGTTCTAATACGTGGTAGTAATTCCATCGGACGTGTTCGCGCCTCGAGACGATCGGTAAAATAGACGTTGGGCGCGTATATGGGTGTTCTCCGTCCGAATCACTCCAGCGCTAGCAGCGCGTACGTTTCCTCCTCTTCGACTTCCGCGACGACGTAGAGTGTCCCGTCGTCGAGGACCGGCCCCGGTCCGACGCGGCCCTCGAAACGCCGCTCGAACCGGAGCGCCGGCCCGTCGGACGGGTCGCCGCCGGGCGTCGGATCGACCGCCCGGAGGCGGTCGCCGCCCACGAACAAGGTGTCGCGACCGAACGCCGGCGCGGTGTGACGCCAGTCGCCGATGTCGTACTCCCAGTAGCGGGTTCCGGAGTCGGAACTGATCGCCTGGAGCGATCGGCCGTTGGCGACGAAGACGACGCCGTTCGCGAGGCCGATTCCACGATCGGCCGCGCCGGTGTCGATCGACCACTGGATCCCGTCCGCGGCGTCCGCGTTTGGGCCCGCCGCCAGTGCGTGCGTCGTTCCGTTCCGGCAGTTGACGTAGACGGCATCGGTATCGACGCTCGGGGGACACGTCGGTGCCGCGGGGAGCTGCCACCGTTTCCAGCCGATCCCGTTCTCTGCGAGGGCGTAGACCATCCCGGCCTCCGTGGCGACGATCGAGTAGTATCCCATGAAGACGGCGGTGTGATCAATCACCTGTCCGAAGACACCCCGTCGCCACTGGACGCTGCCGTCTTCCGGATCGAGCGACACGACTTGCTCGCCCACCCCGCAGATTAGCGATGATCCGGCATACGTCGCCGTCGTCGTTACCCGTCCCGGCGTCTCGAAGGTGCGCTCCCACAGCGTCTCGCCGCTCTCCGAATCGATCGCGAGAACCGCGTCGTGCGTCGAGACGTAGGCGACGCCGTCCCAGAGCAACGGTGCAGTATAGACGTCGGCGAACGTCCACAGTTCCGTCCCGTCGTCGGCGTCGAAGACGCGGAGCGTGTCTCCATCAGGGAAGTAAACGCGACCGCTGACGACGACGGGGTCCTCGTACGCTAGCTGTGCGACTTCGACCCGCCAGCGTTCGGTCACCCCGTCGACCGGCGCTTCGCCGTCGGCGACCGCCCGGGTGTGGGCGGCGTTACAGCCGAACGTCGACCACTCGCCGTTCGCGCCGTTTACGTGCCGACTCGGATCCGGAAGTTCGTCGACGCCCGATTCGGGCGGGTCGTCGGGGTCCGGTTCCGTTACGGATCGATCGGTCAGTTCCGAACAGCCCGCGATCGCGACGCTCGCGGCACCGACGCTCGCCAAGAGGGCCCGTCTCGTCGGAGACATACTTTCGCCATTTCAGTAGATTTGATAAATACCTTCGGTATCCGCAAGCGCGTCCCGACGCGCGTTCGGAATCGAACCGGTCACGCTCCGAAGGAGGCCGTACGATCGGATCTCACTCCACCGGATCGAACTCAACGAAACAATTTGAGCACCGTCAGCGTCTCGAAGGGGAACGACTCGTCGGCGACGGCAACCGCACTGAAGTCCTCCTCGCCAGCACGCTCGACCACGTCGTCGACGCCGGTGAGGCTGCTGACGAGCAGGTAGACGACGCCGTCCGGCGCCAGCACGCGATCGACGGTTTCGAGGAACGGATCGATGACGGCCCGGCCGTCCTCGCCGCCCGAGAGGGCGCGTTCCATCCAGTCGTCCCACTCGTTCTCGGGATCGGTCGGCAGGTACGGCGGGTTGAACGCGACGACGTCGAAGGCGCCGTCAGCGAACGGCGTCACGAGGTCCGCCCGAACCACCTCGACACCCTCGCCCCGGGCCTGCTGAACCGCGTGCGGATTCAAGTCCGACGCGATCACGCGGGCGGCGGTCTCCTCGGCGATCCGTCCCGAGACGTATCCCGAGCCGGTGCCGACTTCCAGGACGAGATCCTCGGGGTCGGCGTCCGAGAGCCGATCGCAAACCGTCCGGGCGAGCAGCTCCGAGTCCTCCGCGGGCTGGTAGACGTCCGTTTCGACGCCCCGACGATCGCGCAGTCCCATTTACTCCCCCTCCGGGGGCGACACCCGTCGGTCTTCCGACTCGCCCCGGTCGCTCGCATCTCGGGTCCCGTCGGTCGCACCGCGCGCGCGATCGTCCGCGATTTGGAAGCCGCCCGTCTCGGCGCGGCCGGAGAGTTCGCGCTGCGGGTACGGGATCTTGATCCCCTCGTCCTCGAAGGTGCGCTTGATCGCGTTGATCGCTTCGGTCCGGGCCCGCCAGCGGCGTCGCCCGCTCGGCCTGTCGATCCAGAACCGGACGCCGAGGATCACCGCCGAGTCGCCGAACGCCTTGCCGACGACCTGCGGCGACGGCGCGTCGAGGATCCGATCGATCTCGGACACCGCTTCCTTCGCGAGGTCGGACGCCCGCTCGACGTCGGTCGCGTAGTCGACGCCGACCTCGACCTCGATGCGGAGTCGGCCGCGCTTCGATCGGTTGGTCACCATGCTCGACGAGATGACGTCGTTGGGGATCATCACGTACTCCCCGTCGAACGTCTTGAGCCGCGTGTTGACGATCGAGATGTCGGTGACGACCCCCTCGTCGTCCTCGACGGCGATCCAGTCGCCGATCTCGAAGGGGCGATCGAACATGAGGACGAAGCCGGCGATCACCGTCCCGAGGGTCTGGCGCGCGGCCATACCCACGACGATGCCGAGGAACCCGGCCCCAACGAGGAGTCCGCTCAAGTCCTCGACCCAGACGCTGAGGATGACCACGAGCGACACCGACCAGATGATCACCTGCGTGATGCGGTGGGTGACCTCGCGCTGGTGGTCCGTGACGACGGCCGCGGAGCCGAGCAGTTCCTTCAGGAGCCTGCGGGCGAATCGCGTGACGATGAACGTCGCGACGAGCAGGATGAACGTGACGACTACCCGTGTGATCGTCTCGCCGCCGAATCCGAACTGGCTCGAGATATTTTGCAGATCGCTCGTCAGTCCCCACGTACCGAGGGTTACGCTGAGACTCAGGAGACCACTCCCAACGAGGACCGTCATCGTAACGATGTCGCTGTACAGCGGTTGCGTTCGCTCGTTGAGCCAGTCCTGGAGCTGTCGGTAAGAGAGGAGCACGATGAGCAGGAACCCGACCGCGGCGAACGTCACCGCGAGCTTGAGTTGTAGCGTGTTGAAGATCGTCTCCAGTTTGTCGAGTGCCGTCGGGTCACTCGTCAGTGCGTCAAACATAGGTCGGTTCGTCTCGCCGGCGTATCGTCGGTGCACCCTTGAGTATTCGTCGGTCGGCTCCCGTCGATTCGGATCGTCCGCGTCAGTTTACGCGGTTTACACCGATCGAGCGGCCGAGACGAATCCTCCGCCGATCGGCCCGGTCACTCGGTCGGCCGCCAGACGTCGGTCCGGCTATTCGGCAACCCGGCTACTCGATCGGTTGCCCGACGTCGAGCGCCAGTTGCGCCAGTTCGGCGAACTCCGCGGGCGTCACCGCGTCGGCGCGCTTTCCCAGCAGGTCCTCGTCGGCGGCCTCGACGACGGCGTCGGGGTCGTCGAGCCCCGAGATATGGGCCGTGTTCCGGATCGCGTTCCGGATCGTCTTGCGGCGCTGGGTGAACAGCGCCTTGACGAACCGCAGGAAAAAGTCCTCGTCGCCGACCTCGTAGTCGGGGTCTCGGGGAACCAGCCTGACGACCGCGCTCCGGACCGCCGGCGGCGGCGAGAAGGCCTCCTTCGGGATCGACTCGACGAGTTCCGGTTCGGCGAAGTGCTGGGTCGAGACCGAGAGCCGGCCGTACTCGGAGGTTCCGGGCTCGGCGACCATCCGCTCGGCGAACTCCTGCTGGTACATCAACACGAGCGGCTTGCCCTCGGGGAGCAGCCGAAAGGTGATCTCGCTGGAGACGCCGTAGGGGAGGTTCGACACCGACGCCGTGAAGTCGGGCAGGTCGACCGCGAGGGCGTCGCCCTCGATCACCGTCAGTTCCCCCGCGTCGATCTCGTCGGCGAACTCCTCCCGCAGGAAGGCCGCGAGGTCCCGATCGCGCTCGATCACGGTCACCTCGTCGGCGATCGCGAGCAGTCGATCGGTCAGCGCGCCCGTCCCGCCGCCGATCTCGAGGACGTGGCTCGCGTCGGCGTCGATCTCTTCTAAGTAGGTCGGCAGCCGATCGAGGACGCGATCGTCGACGAGGAAGTGCTGATCGCGGTCCGGATCGCCGCGCACGCCCGCCCGGGCGATCAGCCCGTCTGGATCTCTCATCGCCGGCGCTTCGTGCGGGGCGGGTGTAAACGCACCGTCTCGCGGTCCGGCGAGGTCCGGTCTGACGAACCTCGTTCGGTAACTCAATCGACTCGCGAACTCGAAGTGCGGTACAACAGGACGGTGGCGATACCACAGAGCGCGAGGCCGAGCGCACCGAGGGCGGCTACCGCCGGTACGACGGTGTTCCAGACGCCGGAGAACGCCGTCACGTCGATCACGGTGAGGACGTCCCGGCCGAGCATCAGCGCGCGAACGGCGTCGACGCCGTACGTGACCGGGTTGTACGTCGCCAGGACCTGCATCCACTCCGGTAAGACCTCGATCGGCAAGAAAGCGCTCGAGAGGAACAACATGGGATACTGCAACAGGTTCGCCCAGATGACGGTCGACTCGTGATCCCGCGTCACGAGCGCGGCGATGTTCGAGAACGCTGCGAACCACAGCGAGAACACGACGGCGATCGCGAAGATGCCGACTAGTCCGGGCAGCCCCGTCTCGACGTACGTGCCGACCGAACCGCCGGTATCGATCCACAGGACCGCGTAGCCGAGTGCGAGGATCATCCCCGTCTGGACGACGATCCGGAGAACGTCGGCGAGGGCTTTCCCGAGGAAAATCGCCCCGCGATGGGTCGGCGAGACGAGCACCTTCTCCAACATGCCGCTTTCCATGTCGTCGACCAGTCCGATCCCGGAGTTGCCGGCCGCCTCCATCGCCGACAGGATGACGATGGCCGGCGTGAGGTAGATCACGTAGGAGACGTCCGTTCCGAGCGCGTCTCTGAGCGCGTCTCCGGTGATCTGCCCGAACACCTCGGTGAACAATACGAGAAAGATGAGGGGCGTCAGCAGGGCCTCGAGCACCACGAACGGGTTACGGAGGTTCTTCCGCAGCCATCGCTTGAGCGTGACCCAGACGTCGCCAGCAAAGCTGTTTCCGACCGCCCGCCCGTCGATCTCCCGCTCCCGTCCGGGCTCGCGTTCCGCGGTCGTGCTCATCGACCCACCTCCGTCCGGACGGACGCGTCCGGCCGTTCCGCTTCCGACGCCCCTTCGCGCGCCGTCTCGCCGGTGATCGCGAGGAAGACGTCGTCGAGCGTCGGCGATCGAACGTCGAATCCCGTCACGGTGAAGCCGGCATCCCGAAGCGCGACGAGGAGGTCAGTCCCGGCCCGCCGCGCGCGCTCGGACGCGATCGCGATGCCATCGTCGGTGCGTTCGATCGTCGCGTCCGCGAACAGTCCCGACTCGCGCGCGATCCGGGCGGCCTCGGTCCGCTTGTCGGCGGTCGAATCCTCGATCGTGATCTCGAGGACGTCGCCGCCGACCTGCGATTTGAGCGCATCCGGTGAATCGGTGGCGACGATGTGCCCGTTCTGGATCACGGAGAGACGGTCGCAGAGCTCGTCGGCCTCCGCCAGGTACTGGGTCGTGAGGAACACGGTCGTCCCTCGTCGGTTGATCTCTCGGAAGTACTCCCAGAGGCGATTCCTGGCCTTCGGATCCAGGCCGGTCGTGGGCTCGTCCAGGAACACGAGCGGCGGCTCGTGAACCAGCGCGGTCGCCGCGTCAAGGCGTTTTTGCATCCCGCCGGAGAAGTCGCCAGCGCGCTTGTCTGCGACGTCCGCGAGATCGACGAGTTCTAACAGGTCGTCGATCCGCTCGGCCCGCTCGCTCCGGGGGACGCCGTAGGTCTCGCAGGCGAACCGGATGTTCTCGCGGGCCGTGAGTTCGCGATCGACGCTCGTCTCCTGGGCCATGTAGCCGATGGACGAGCGGACGGCGCGCGCGTCGTCGACGACGTCGAACCCGTTGACCGTCACCGAGCCGGCGGTGGGTCGTAATAGCGTCACGAGCGTCTTGATGGCGGTGGTCTTTCCTGCCCCGTTCGGCCCCAGAAACCCGAAGAATTCGCCTTCGGGGATTTCGAGGTCGATCCCGCGAACCGCTTGCGTTCCGTCCGAGTACGTGAGTTCGACGTTCCGCGCCGCGATCGCGTTCGACGGCGCGTCCCGCGTCTCGCCCGGTTCGACGGACGCGCTCATACGCTCACCTCCGTCCCCGCCGCACCCGCGCCCGGCGTCTCGACGTCTCCGATCGCGCGGGACCGGACCCGGATCGTGCTCCGAGACGGAGTAGGGGTACCTACTTGTGGTCGAATCTCGCTCGACCTCGATCGATCGTCCCCGATCACAACCGCACCGAAAGCGGGTCGTTCGGCGGTTGCTGTCCGGACGGTATCGCATCTCTCGTCGGAATCTCGTTTCACCATCACGTCGAGAGAGGAGCTGCTCATCCTCGGGAATAGCGCCGTGCATGCACGGCGTTTTTATCAGGCGGGCACGATTACTCGCATTCGATGGCATCGATCGCTCGTCGTCCGGCACCGCCGCACGCGAGGAACCGACCGATCGACCGGCCGCTCGAAAACCGAATCCGATGAGATACGTAACCGTCGTACTGACGCCGACCGAAGAATACGTCTGCCAGCAGATAGAGGGAGAGTACGTCGATCCGAGGGAAATCCGGATCGACGGAACACTGGTCGCCACGCAGGAAGTGATCCATTACGTCAACCTGCTCAACGACGGGACCGCCGTCGGGGTCGCACAGTTCAGCGGCGATGCCGATCGACTCGCGGCGATAGAATCCGACTATCCGGAGATCCTCTCGTGTACGGTAACGGGTGGTGAGACGTGGCTGGCGTACATGCACTACGAACCCGACGAGCTTCAAACGACCCTTCTCGAACTGATCGACGCCGAGGCGATCAGCATCGACTGGCCGATGCGGGAGACCCGCGACGGGCTGCGAGTAACGTTCTTCGGTTCGGAGCCCGCCCTCCATCGGATGATCGCCAGCATCCCCGACGAAATGGACCTGACGCTCGAACGGGTCGGAGAGTATCAGCGGGAGATGGACGATCCGGCGGAGAACCTAACCGACCGCCAGCAGGAGATCGTACGGACGGCGATCGCGATGGGCTACTACGACATTCCGCGGGATGCAACGCAACGCGACCTGGCGGACGAACTCGGACTTTCGCGAGGGACGATCGGGGAACATCTTCGACGAGCGGAAGCCAATTTGATCCGATCGGTGATCGTGTGAAAGCGCGCGTCGGCTCGGTGCCGCGGTAAAAATGGACGAGGCAATTCGACGGTCGTCGCGCCGTTCGAACCGAGAACGGATGACGGACTGGCCGAGCCGGTCGCTCTCCGCGTCACGGGTTCGGGGACCGGCGACGGACGCCGACTGCGAGAAATCGAGTTACTGGTTCTGCTCCTGTTCGCGCCGGCCGACGAACGTCTGGTACTTGAGGTCGTCGTCGCGCAACTCCTCTAAGATTCGTTCGACGAGGATCTCGTCGGGATCGTGCAGCCCCGAGACGCGGTCGGAGAGTTCCTCGAAGCTCTCGAAGGGTTTGCGCTTTCGCTCGTCGAGGATGCTGTTGCGGAGCTTCTTCCCGATCCCCGGCAACAGGTTCAACTGGTGGAGTCGGAGCGTGATCGGCTGGGCGTCGTTGTAAAAGTCGACGAACCGCTCCTCGTTTTCTTCGACGAGATCGGCGACGACGTACTCGAGTTCGGACTGGGCGCCCGAGGAGAGATCCTCGTACTCGACGCGGTGAGCTTCGGTGACGATCTCCCGCTCTTCCGGGGGTTCAACGACGACCTCGGTCCCGATCGTGACGCGCTCGTTCTCGTCGAACGCGACCTGGTAGAGCCGGAAGTCCTCGATACCCAGCGCGTATCCCGCCGGCGACTTCTCGTACTGCGGACGGCCGTCGTCCGACAGTCCGTGGGCGAGGTAATCCAACACCACTGCGCGTCGAACGGTCGTCTCGTCGCTGTCGGCTTCGCTCATTAGTTGTCGATACGGTGACGTCGTACTTAAAGAGTCGGCCCGGTTTCAGCGGTACTGCGCGACGACGTTAAGAATCTCGTCGAGTTCGTCCCCCGACAGCGAGTACCGTTGCTGGGCGTACACCGATCGGAGTTCGTCCCGGTTGCGCGGCAGGAGGTTCGCGATCTTGTACGCCGTCGCTTCGTCGACTTTCTCTATGTCCCGGAGCTGGTCGACCAGTTCCTGTGCCTCCTCGGGTTCGAGGATGGCGAACCGGTTGACGTGTTCGATCGCCCGCGCGAGCTCGTAGCGCAGCTCGCGATCCTCGTCCAGCGCGCGTTCGGCTTCGATGTCGGCGAGCAGTTCCTTCGCTTCCGAAACCGTGAGGAACTCCTCGTCGACGATCTCTTTGAAGATCGTCATGTCGTCCCCGTATTCAGAGGTCGACCGCGTCCTGATCCTGGGCGCGCAGGTGGGCCGCGGAGACGATGAGCGTCTTCTCCTTGCCACCGTCGATGATGCGGACCTTGAAAGCGCGACCCTGTTTGCCGACGACTTCGCCGGTGTGGCCGTCGAAGCGCGGATGGAAGCGGCCTTTCGGCACGCTGGGGTCGATCTTCAGGTGGACCTTCTGTCCGCTTTCGTACTCCTGAATCGCTCGCTGCGGCGGCGACGTGCCCCGCTCTCGAGGATCGTTGGCGAGTTTCTTTCGGGTTCCCTGACGAGGGCCTTTAGAGTTCGGCATAGTCGTACGCCCCTCTTACTTGGTGATGGTTATAAAACGCACGTTCCGGACTCGCGGGACCGTCGATCGTGTGGGGTTGGTGCGAACCACCGGCGTATCGACCTCGGTCCCGTTGCGGTTCCGAAGCGACGGAAAGGTAAACGTAACCTGCGTCGACGTCATCGGTCCCGGTATGACCGACGAGCGATCGCGAGACGCGGAACAGGAGTACCGGATCGAGACCCGATCGATCCACGCCGGACAGGACCCCGACGAGGAGACCGGTGCGTTGATGACGCCGATCCACGCTAACTCGACGTACGAACAGGACGCGCCGGGCGATCACCGCGGGTACGAGTACTCCCGGACGGGGAACCCGACGCGGGCAGATCTGGAGGCGAACCTCGCGAGCCTCGAGAACGCCGACTATGGCCGGGCGTTCGCGAGCGGCATGGCCTCGATCAACACCGTGCTCAACCTGCTCCAATCGGGCGATCACGTCGTGACGGGCAACGACGTGTACGGCGGCACCCATCGCATCTTCACGCAGGTGTACGAGGATTACGACGTCGAATTCTCTTTCGTCGACATGACCGATCTCGACGCGATCGAGGCGGCCTGCAGACCGGAGACGGAACTGCTCTGGCTCGAGACCCCCACCAATCCGCTCATGTCGATCGTCGACATCGAGGGCGCGGCCGAGATCGCCCACGACCACGACGCGCTCTGTGCGATCGACAACACGTTCGCGACGCCGTACCTCCAGCGGCCCCTCGATCTCGGCGCCGATATCGTCTCGCACTCGCTGACCAAGTACCTCGGGGGCCACTCGGACGTCGTCGGCGGCGCCCTACTGACCAACGACGAGGACCTGGACGAACGGTTCGGCTTCTACCAGAATTCGGTCGGCGCGACGCCCGGTCCCTTCGACTGTTTCCTCGTCCTCCGGGGGACCAAGACCCTGCCCGTCCGCATGGATCGCCACTGCGAAAACGCCAGCGCGATCGCGGCGTGGCTCGACGATCACCCCGACGTCGATCGGGTCTATTATCCCGGACTCGAATCGCACCCGGGTCACGAGATCGCCCGCGAACAGATGGACGACTTCGGCGGGATGCTGAGTTTCGAACTCGACGCGAGCCTCGAAGAGGCGAGCGCGGTCGTCTCGAACACGGAGGTCTTCACGCTCGCCGAGAGCCTCGGCGGCGTCGAGAGCCTGATCGAACAACCCGCGCCGATGACCCACGCCGCGATCCCGCGCGAGGAGCGAACCGAGGCCGGACTGACGGACAGCCTCATCCGCGCGAGCGTCGGCATCGAGCACGTCGACGACCTGATCGGGGACCTCGACCGCGCGATCGAGGCCGCGCTCTCGTAACGCGACGCGATTCGCGACTATTACGAACCCCTTTCTGGATCCCGATCGAACGGCATCGTATGTCCGAACGAGACGAGGCGGGCCTGCACGCCCTCCCGATCGACGTCGAGTACGGCGGTCGCGAACTGACGATCACCCCGGCGGTCGTCGAGACCGATCGCGGGCTGGTGCTGATCGACGTCGGTCCGAAAACCGCCGTGGACTCGCTGGACGTCCACCTGCAGGACCTCGGCTACGGGCTCGGCGACGTCTGGCTGATCGTCTGCACCCACCACGACCGCGACCACGTCGGCGGCCTTGCCGCGGTCCTCGATCGCGTCGACGCGGCCGTCGCGACCCACCGCGACGAGGCGCCGTTCGTGCGGGGCGATCGCGCCCCGATCAAGGGCGACGGCGATCGGTACGCCCCGGTTTCGGTGGATCTCGAACTCGCCGACGGCGTCCGAATTCCGACGCTCGCTGGACCGATGCAAGTCGTCGAAACCCCCGGTCACACCCCGGGCCACATTTCCCTGACCTTTCCGGAGGGCGGTCTGTTGCTCGCCGGCGACGCGCTCGTCGCGGACGGCTCGGAACCGCTCGCCGGTCCGAAACCGGAGTTCACGCACGACGTGGACCGCGCGACGGCCTCGGTCGGCCGGCTCGCGGAACTCGACGTCGAACACACGCTGTGCTACCACGGCGGCTACGTCGCGCGGGACAACGATCGAATCGCCGAGATCTACGACGAACTCCGGACCTGACGGCGCGATCGACTCCCGGTCGCGCTCGGCCGGAGCCTCGCCACCTTCGCCCTCGGGTTCGGCCGATCGCCCGCCTCGCGGTCACTCCCGGGCGATGTGGCCGTCGAGGTAGTTCCGGATCTTGTCGTTGGTCGCCTGCGTCCGCTTGCGGAAGGTGACGACGCGCTCGCCGTCCTCGCGGCGGTCGGCTTCGATCTCGATCCGGAGCCCCTGGCCGCGGAGGTGTTCGAGGAGGACGTCGATCGATTCCTCGCTCGCGCGGACGGTGTGGCGCTCGCCGACCGTTCCGCCCGCATCGACGGTTTCGATGCTCTCGCGCATCGAGAGCAGGATAGCCTCGCCCAGATCGCGCGCTCGCTCGCGCACTTCGTGGTCCGATTCACCCCGCTCGACAGTCTGGAACCCCTCCCGGATGAGCCGGCGGAACACGAACTCCCGGCCGTAGTCGAACGGGAGCGAGAACGCGTACGCGAGATCGCCCCGGTTCGAAGCGGACGTCGTGTACTTCAGCTGCCGAGCGCAGTCGGGCGATTTCATCACGACGCCCTCCCGATCTTCGGCGTCCAGCCCGCGGACGATCCGATCGACCGCCGCGGCCGCGTCGGCGACGTCGTAGGTGCCGAACAACTGGGTCTGCGGGACGTCGAACTCCTCGTACCGTTCCCGCCGCGCTGACACCGCGAGCGGCTCGCCGGTTCTGCGGTCGCGCCAGTCGAACGCCCGGAAGGCGATCGAGTCGACGCCGGGGTAGTCGTGCGCCGTGTAGGGGTTCTCCGGACCGATCATCTCGCCGCAGACCGTCGCCTCGGGGTGGGCGTCGAAGAGCGGGTCGAGATCGACGACCCGGTCCGCGATGCGAGTCGTAAACGGGCAGACCATCCCGCTGCGCGAGAACGCGAGCACGTCGCCGTCGATCCGGGCGAACCGGACGTTGTACCCGTTCAGCTTCTCTTCGACGGCGATCTCCTCCTCCCCGTCGAACTGGTTCGGAATCCCCGTCTCCAGAACCAGGGTGCGCGGAATCTTCGGAAACCCGCGGACGACCTCCCCCGCGATCAGGGCCGTGCCGCGTTCGACTCCCTGACGGTAGTCCGGCACGTGACGGTACTCGAGCCCGTCGTAGGAGCGTTCCTCGAGGTGGTCGGTCAGGGCGTCGAACGCCGATTCCCCGATCCCGAGCTTTCTGTGATACTCGGTACCATTCATCACAGTGGGCTACGATCCGATGACAGAAGAATCACCGCCCGACCGTCGACGATCGCGATCGCCCCGTCGGCTCCCGAAACGGAATTCTCATCGGCCTCGAGTCCCAATCGTCTCGATATGCAAATCGAACTCCGCGTCTGCCAGCACTGTCTCGACGGCGAGCACGGCAACGATCGCCGAACGGAGCTCATCAACGACATGGTCGAGTGCGCGGAGCGGATCAAGGAGTACAAGGACGTCATCGATCTGGAGGCGGTCCACATCCGGAAAGTCCGGGAGGACGAACCCGGTAAGCCGGAGTCGCTGCCCGTCGTCTCGGCGACGATCCAGAACAA